>DAIDJM010000042.1 GCA_027451405.1 Acetobacteraceae bacterium
GGGGGGGGGGGGGGGGGGGGCACCCGATCCTGATCCGGAACGAAAGCCCGATCCGACGCCGCCCGGCCGCGCCCTGCCCGACTGCTTGATACCGAAGCCCTGGGGGAACGTCCCGGACCCTTGGGGGCCGGTTCCGGAGGAGGAGGACGAGCTCGAGCTCGTCTGAGCGGCGTCTGGTTTCGTCGGCCGGATGGCGCGCGGCACCAAGCGTAGCCCGGACCTCCGGAGGCGCGCGTCAACCCAAACGCGCTCCGCTTTCCTGCGCTTGCCGCGAGACCTGGTTGGCAAAACGGATGGCTTCTTCCGCGGCCGTGAAGAGCGCGCGTGATTTCTGCCTCGTCTCCTCCAGTTCCGCCTGCGGCACGCTGTCGGCGACGACGCCACAGCCGGCCTGCACGTACATCATGCCGTCCTGCACGATCGCGGTCCGGAGGGCGATACAGGTATCGAGACTGCCGTCGGGAGCGAAATAGCCGATGCAGCCTGCGTAAAGGCCTCGCGCGTGGGGTTCGAGTTCGGTGATGATCTCCATGGCCCGAATTTTTGGTGCGCCCGTCAGCGTGCCGGCAGGGAAGCCGGCCTGCAGCGCCGCGACGGCATCGATGCCCGGTTGGGCGATGCCCTCGACCGTGCTGCTGATATGCATCACGTGGCTGAACCGTTCGATTACGAAACTTTCTGTCACGCGCACGCTTGCCGGCTCGGCGACGCGGCCGACATCGTGGCGCGCGAGATCGATCAGCATCAGATGCTCAGCGCGCTCCTTCGGATCGGCGAGGAGTTCGGCCTCGCGCGCCAGATCTTCCTGCCGCGTGACGCCGCGCGATCGGGTGCCGGCCAGCGGCCGGATGGTGATTTTATTGTCACGGAACCGCACCAGGATTTCGGGGCTGCTGCCGACGACGGCGAAGCGCCCGAAATCGAGATGGAACAAGAAAGGCGAGGGGTTGATGCGGCGGAGTGCGCGATACAGCGAGAGCGGCGGCAACGCGAACGGGGCGGAGAAGCGCTGGCTCGGCACGATCTGAAAGGCGTCGCCTGCGGCAATGTAGGATTTTGCCTTCTCGACGGCCGCGAGAAAGGCGGAAGCCTCCATATTGGATTGCGGAACGATGTTGGGCGCCGCCGGCGCCGACTTTTCGACCGCCGGGACGGGATGGCAAAGCGCTGCGAGGGCAGCCTCGACACGACGTTCGGCGAGCGCCCGGGCCGAACCATCATCGTGCTCGGCACCCGGAAAATAGGGGGCGACGAGCGTGAGATCGTCGCGCACATGGTCGAAGATGGCAAACAGAGATGGGCGCAGCAGGAGCGCGTCGGGCATGGCCAGCCCGTCTGGAGCCGCGCGGGGAAGCCGTTCCATCTCGCGGACCATGTCGTAGCCGATATACCCTACCAATCCGCCCGCCATCGGCGGCACGTCGGCCGGCAATTTCTGCTGCATCCCCGCGAGCAAGCGTCTCAGCGTCTCGAGCGGTGGATCGTCCAGGGGCGTGAAATCATTTGGCTTCGTCAGCGCATCGGTGGCGATCTCGGCCCGGCCCTCCCGGCACCGCCAGATCAGGTCGGGTTCCATGCCGATCACGGAATAACGCCCACGCGCCGAGCCTCCTTCCACGCTCTCGAGCAGAAAGACGTTCGGTTTGCCGTGCGCCAGCTTGAGAAAAACACCCACCGGTGTCTCGAGATCTGCAGCGACGGTGCGGGTGACGAGGCCGGGCTTCATGCGTCGATCTTGCATGGGCCGTCCCTCCCGACAACTCCTCTGGGGGAAGGTGGGCGCGGCGCTATGGCGCTTCGGTCGGCCGGTGATGGTCCTGGGAGCCGCTGGTATCCTGCCGTCAGCCTTTCTCTCGTCCACGTCGATGGGGTGAGGGATGGGGTGAGGCTGGCGGTTCTCGAAATAGCCATGGCGCCGATCGCGATCGGCCGCGCTCGCGTAGTGTCCTGCGTCACGGCTTCTTTCACGTCCGGGTCGCGGTCGAAATACCAGGCTTCATCGAGTGCCACTTTTTCGAGCACCGGCGAGACCAGGGCTCACCGGAAAAGCGTGCTTGACCGCAACATAGTTGGCGTTTGTTGTTTTGAGGCAAAGTTTCTTGGCCAGCCGGGAAGCGAACGTATCCATAGTCTTACGTGGATTTGGTCGTGCAGCGTGTCGAACGGACAGAGAATCGTTTGCGGAGCAAGCCGAATCGGCGGCGCGCCAGGCTCCCTGGAGCTGGGTCGCCCGTTCGTGGCATGGTGCGGGCCATGGTGACGCGCCGAGTCCTACTGACAGTTCCCCTGGCCGCGGCCGCGCTTCCGGCGAGGGCGGCGGGGGGGTTCGACCAATTCGTGGCCGGCCTGCGCGGCGAGGCGTTGCGGGCCGGGATCCGGCCTGCGGTGTTCGATGCGGCCTTCGCCGGGGTTCGGCCGAACGCGAAAGTGCTGGAGCTCGACCGGCATCAGCCGGAATTCACGCTGACCTGGGCGCAATATCGCGCGCGGGTGCTGCCGCCGGCGCGGCTGGACGGGGCGCGCATGGTGCGTGCCCAGGAGGCGCGGCGGCTCGATGCGGTCTCCGGGCGATACGGCGTCGATGCCGGCGTGATCATCGGGATCTGGGGTCTCGAGTCCGGCTTCGGCGAGAAGACCGGTCATTACCGGGTGGTCGAGGCGCTCGCCACGCTCGCGTATGACGGGCGGCGGGCCGGTTATTTCCGCGGCGAGCTGATCGCCGCTCTGCGCATCCTCGATGCCGGCGATGTCGGCCCGCGCGGCATGACCGGGAGCTGGGCGGGGGCGATGGGGCAGCCGCAATTCATGCCGAGCTCCTATCTGCGCTATGCGGTCGATTGGGACGGGGACGGGCGGCGCGATATCTGGACCGATCGCGGCGATGTCTTCGCCAGCATCGCCAATTACCTCGCGCGCAGCGGCTGGCGGGCGGGCGAACCTTGGGGGCAGCCCGTGCGCGTGCCGCCTGGGCTCGATCCGGCCGGCACGGGCCGCAGCCGGCCGCGCCCGCTCGGGGCTTGGGAAGCCGCGGGCGTGCGGCGCATCGATGGTCGGCGCTTCTCGCGGAGCGACGTGCCGGGGGCGCTGATCCTGCCGGACGGGCCGGGCGGCGAGGCCTTCATGGTGTATGCGAATTTCGCGGCGATCCGGCGCTACAACCCATCGGATTTCTACGCGCTCGCGGTCGGGCTGCTCGGCCAGGCGGCGGCGTGAGGCGGGGAGCCGGCGCGGCTCTCGCCGGCGCGCTGTTGCTTTCGGGCTGTTTCCGCCATCCTGCGCCACCGGCGCCGGTGCCGGCGCCGCATTATTTCCTGGGCGGCGCCTACGAAGCGGGCGGGCATTGGTTCTATCCCTCCGACCGCCTCGAGGTGGACCGCACCGGGATCGCCGAGATCGAGCCCGCGCGCGCGGGGCTCACGGCGGATGGCGAGCGGCCCGATCCGACGGCGCTCACCGCCTCGATGCAGACCGTGCCGCTGCCTGCGATCGCGCGCGTGACCGATCTCGATACCGGGCGGCAGATCCTGGTGCGGGTGAACGATCGCGGGCCGAGCCATCCGGCGCGGCTGATCGCGGTCTCGCCGCGCGCGGCACAATTGCTCGGCTTCGGGCCGGATGGGGTCGCCCGGGTGCGCGTCACCCTCGATCCGGGGCTGAGCCGGGAGGCGGTCGAGCAGGTGGGCGGCGGGCCCCGGCTCGAGATCGCGACCGCGCCGCGGGCGAGCGTGCTGGAGCAGGCGCTGCCGCCGCCGGGACAGGCGGCGCCGGCGGGCGCGGTGCGCGCGGTGGGGGCGAGCGATGCCGCGCCGTCGCTGCCCGCGCTGCCCGAGCGGCTTCCCGAGCGGGTCGTGTTCGTGGGCGCCTCGCCGGGCGCCATCTTTATCGATGCGGGCAGCTTTCACCGCTACGATTATGCCGAAGTGCGCGCATCGCGGCTGGCGGGAATCGGTGCCACGGTGCTTCGATCGTTAAGCGGACATGAGGAAAAATTTGCGGTGCGCGCAGGGCCTTTCGGGAGTATTGCGGCGGCGGATGCGGCGCTCGAAAAGGCTTTCGCGCAGGGCATTCCCGATGCAACGCTGGTGATCGAATGAACGAATTTCGTGGGGCGGGTGGGACCCGCCGTTCCCTGCTTCTGGCTGGCCTCGCGGCCTGGGCAGCGTCCGACGCTCTGGCCCATCCGCGCCGCGCGGTTCGCGAGCGCGCCGCCGCCAAGCCCGCGCCGGCTTCCCCCGACGCCGGACCTGGCGGGCCCGCTTCCGCGGCGGCCGCCGGACCGCCCGCGACGACGCCGCTCGGGCCGATGGATACGGTGGCGCAATGGGCCTTCATCACCGATTTCAACACGGGCGCCGAGCTGCTGAACAAGAATGCCGATGCGGAAATGCCGCCTTCGTCGATGACGAAGCTGATGACCGCCTATATCGTCTATTCGAAGCTGAAATCGGGCGCGCTCAGGCTCGATCAGACGCTGCCGGTGAGCGAAAAGGCCTGGCGCACCCAGGGCAGCAAGATGTTCGTCGAGCTCGGCAACCAGATCCGGGTCGAGGATTTGATTCGCGGCATGATCATCCAGTCGGGCAACGATGCCTGCATCGTGCTGGCGGAAGGGATCGCCGGATCGGAAGAGCAGTTCGTCGACATGATGAATGCGGAGGCGAAGAAGCTTGGCCTCACGCACAGCTATTTCCGCAACTGCACCGGCCTGCCCGATCCCGAGCACCACATGTCGGCGCGCGACATCGCGACGCTGGCCCGCGCCATCATCCGCGACTTCCCCGAATATTATCATTACGACTCAGAGAAGACCTTCACCTATCACGGGATCGTCCAGTATAACCGCAATCCGTTGGTTCAGCGCGACATGGCGGACGGGCTCAAGACCGGCCATACGGATGCGGGCGGTTACGGCGTCTGCGCGAGTGCGGTGCATAACGGGCGGCGCGTGATCGTGGTGCTGAACGGGATGCCGACCAGCAAGGCGCGGGTCGAAGAGAGTATCCGGCTCATGAGCTGGTCGTTTGCGAATTTCGAGGACGTCAAGCTGTTCGCGGCGAACGACATCGTCGAGAATGCGCCGGTCTATCTGGGTGACCGTCCGACGGTGCCGCTGGTGGGCGGGCAGGACCTCGTGATGACCATGCCGCGGAGCTGGCGCCAGCATGCGCGCGTGGCGATCGATTATGACGGGCCCATCCCCGCGCCGATCCATCGCGGCGACGTGCTCGGCAAATTGACGGTGAGCGGGCAGGGTGTGCCGCAGGCGGAAATTCCGCTGCTGGCCGGCGCCGATGTCGGGCGCATGGGGATCGGCGGGCGCGCGATCGCGGTGCTGTCGCACTACGTCACCGGCGCTTGACCGGAAGGGGCTCGCCCGGAGAGGGGTGTGCGGGCGCTTTTCATTACGTTCGAGGGCGGGGAAGGGGCCGGCAAGTCGACGCAGTTGCGGCGTCTGGCCGCCTCGCTCCGGGCGCGCGGCCTTGGCGTCGTGGAAACCCGCGAGCCGGGCGGGGCGCCGGGCGCGGAAATGCTGCGCGATCTGCTGCTTGGCGGCCGTCATGAATGGGCGCCGGAGGCTGAGATGCTGCTCCATTTCGCGGCGCGCGCGGAGCATGTGGCACGCACCATCCGGCCGGCGCTTGCCGCGGGCTCGATCGTGCTCTGCGACCGGTTCACGGATTCGACGATGGCCTATCAGGGGTATGGGCAGGGCGCCGACCGCGCTGCGATCCGAACGCTCTCGCAACTGATCGGCCTTGCGCCGGATCTCACGCTCGTGCTCGAGGTGAGCGCGCCGGTCGCCATGGCGCGGGCGGCGGCGCGGGGGCGCGCGGCGGACCGCTATGACCGGCTCGGGCCCGATTTCCATGCGCGCGTCGCGGCCGGATTCCGCGCGATCGCGGCGGCCGAGCCCGGGCGCTGCGTGACCATCGATGGCGATGGCAGCGAGAGCGAGGTTGCGGCGGCGATCCTGCGCGTGGTCGAAACACGGCTGGCATGAGCGCGCTGCTGCCCCGCGAGAACCCCGATCTGTTCGGCCATGAGGCGGCCGAGCGCGCGATCGGCGAGGCGTTCGCGAGCGGACGGCTGCACCATGCCTGGCTGATCTCGGGGCCCGAGGGGATCGGCAAGGCGACACTCGCGTTTCGTTTCGCCAGGCGATTGCTGGCCGGCGCGGGGCCGCTCGCGATGAGCCCGTCCCATCCGGTGTTCCGCCGCGTGGCCGCCGGCAGCCATGCCGATCTGCTCGTCATCGAGCGTGAGTGGGACGAGAAGAAAAAGAAGCTCAAGCGCGACATCGCCGCCGAGCGGGTGCGCGAGGCGCCGGGCTTTCTGCATCTGACGCCGGCCGAAGGCGGCTGGCGGGTGGTGATCATCGACGGGGCCGAGGACATGAATGCGCACTCGGCCAATGCGCTGCTGAAAGTGCTCGAGGAGCCGCCGGCGCGGGCGGCGCTGCTGCTGGTCGCGGAATCGCCGGGGCGGCTGCTGCCGACGATCCGCAGCCGGTGCCGGGCCTTGCCGCTCGCGCCTCTGGCACCCGCGCCGATGGCGCAAGCTCTGGAGCGGCTTCTGCCCGATCTGGGTCAAGCCGAGCGGGCGCGCTTCGCCGCCGCCGCAGACGGCGCGCCAGGGCGCGCGCTGCGGCTGGCACAGGAAGGCGGGCTGGCGCTTGCGGAGACCATCGAGAGCCTGCTCGAGCGGCTGCCCGATCTCCCGCTGGTCGAGGGCTACGCGATCGCCGATGCGCTGCGCGAGGACGCGGCGTTCGAGCATTTCTTCGCCCTGCTGCGGCGCGCGATTGCCGGCGCGGTGCTGGGCGCGGCGCGCGGGACGGCAAGCCCGGCGCAGGCACGGCTTGCCGGACTCAAACCGGCGGGGCAGTGGAGCGAGATCTGGGCGGTGCTGGCGCAGCTCGAGCGAGAGACGCTGCGGTTCAGTCTGGATAAGCGGCAGGCGGTGGTGGCGGGGCTGGCGCTTCTACGGTAAGGCCTCCGGCGGCCAGGGAGGCTCTGCCCCCCCTGGACCCTCCGCTGGGGCCGAAAGGCCCCAGACCCCATCACGTAAGGGGTCTGGGGCCTTTCGGCCCCAGTGGGGTCCAGGGGCAAAGCCCCTGGCCGCCGGAGGC
>DAIDJM010000043.1 GCA_027451405.1 Acetobacteraceae bacterium
AAGGCTCTACTGCGCAAGGCCGCGCCGCGAGATCGCGACACCCTCTGGAAGACCATCGGCGCCTCCCTCGATCGCTTCAGCTCAGCCGAATGCGCAAACTATATCCGCAACTGTGGCTACGGACACCCTGCGTGAAACCGCGCTAAACGACGCGATTACTTCAATCAAATAGTAGGGACGACCCAAGCTCTTGGGTTCCTCGTTCAAAAAGAAACCCTCTTTCTTTCCCTGCGACGCTTCTGAAGAACAAACTCCGTATATCCGTTTGGCTGTTCCTGCCCGGAAAACACGAGATCGCACGCCGCCTGGAACGCGACCCCATCGAAGCCCGGCGCCATCGCGACATACGCGGGATCGGCGGCATTTTGCCGGTCCACCACTTCCGCCATGCGCCGCAGCGTCTCCATCACCTGTTCGCGCGTCACGATCCCGTGCCGCAGCCAGTTCGCGACATGTTGGCTGGAGATCCGGAGCGTCGCCCGATCCTCCATCAGCGCGATGTCGTGGATATCCGGCACCTTGCTGCACCCGACCCCCTGATCGATCCAGCGCACCACATAGCCGAGAATGCCCTGCACGTTGTTGTCGAGCTCCTCCTGCACCTCGACCGGGGGGAAATTGGTTCCGGCCGCCAGCGGCAGAGTCAGCAGCTTGTCCAAGGGCGTGGGCGCGCGTTCGGCCAACGCCGCCTGCCGCGCTGCCACGTCCACCGCGTGATAATGCATCGCGTGCAGCGTCGCCGCCGTGGGTGACGGCACCCAGGCCGTGCTCGCGCCAGCCTCGAGTTGCGCGCCCTTCACGGCCAGCATCTCCGCCATCCGGTCGGGCGCCGCCCACATGCCTTTGCCGATTTGCGCCCGCCCCGGCAATCCGCAGGCGATGCCGATATCGACGTTCCGGTCCTCGTAGGCGGCGATCCAGTCGGTCGTCTTCATCGCGGCCTTACGCACGACCGGACCCGCCTCCATCGAGGTATGAATTTCGTCGCCGGTGCGATCGAGAAAACCCGTGTTGATGAAAAAGATACGTTCCTTTGCCGCGAAAATACAGGCCGCCAGATTGGCGCTCGTGCGCCGTTCCTCATCCATGATACCCATCTTGAGGATATTGCGCGGCAGCGCGAGCCGTTCCTCCACCGACGCGAACAATTCCGCAGCGAGCGCCACTTCTTCCGGCCCGTGCAATTTGGGCTTCACCATATAAGCCGAACCCGCTCGGCTGTTGCGGAACCGTGGCGTCCCGCGCAGATCATGCGTCGCGATCAGGCCCGTCACCATGCAATCGAGAAAGGTCTCGGGTATCTCCTCGCCTTCTTTGGTCAGCACGGCATCCGTCATCACATGATGACCGACATGCCGCACCAGCATCAGGGCCCGCCCCGGCAAAACGATCTCATGCGCCCCGTCCGGCGCGGTATAGACCCGATCCGGCTCCAATGTGCGCTCGACGTTCCGCCCACCCTTCTCGAACCCCGCCGTGAGCGTCCCCTGCGTCAGCCCCAGCCAGTTCCTGTAAACGCGCGCCTTGTCGCCGGCATCCACGGCGGCGACGCTATCCTCGCAATCCATGATGGTGCTGACAGCCGACTCCAGAATCACGTCGGCGATACCGGCCGTATCCTCGCGCCCCACCGGATGCGCCCGGTCGATGACGATCTCCACATGCAACCCGTTCTGCCGAAGCAATAGCGCGGATGGCGCGCCCGCCTCCCCGCGATATCCCACGAACTGCCCGGCCTCGCGCAATCCCGTCATTTCCCCGAAAGCATTCGTCGCAACGAGCGCACCGTTCTGCACACGGAACTCCGTCACGCCGGCATACGATCCGGTCTGGAGCGGCACCCACGCATCGAGCGCCGCCCTCGCCCGCGCGACAACCTGTGCCCCGCGGCGCGGATTGTAGCCGCCGCCTCGCTCCGCACCTGGCTCTTCCGCTACCGCATCGGTTCCGTAGAGCGCGTCATACAGGCTTCCCCACCGCGCATTCGCTGCATTCAGCGCGTAGCGCGCATTGTCCACCGGCACGACGAGCTGCGGTCCCGCGATCCGCGCGATCTCGGCATCCACATTCGCGGTGGAGATGGCAAAGGGTTCTGGTTCGGGCACGAGGTAGCCGATATCCACGAGGAAAGCCCGATAGGCAGGCGCATCGAAATTCTGCCCGGCCCGCTCGCGGTGCCATGCATCGATGGCCGCCTGCAGTGCATCGCGCTTCGCGAGCAGCGCGCGGTTCCGCGGCGCCAGTTCCGCGACGATCGCGGCAAAACCGTTCCAGAACTGCGCGTTCGTCACGCCACTCCCGGGCGCCGCTTCGTCGGCCACGAAATCATGCAGCACCTTCGCCACGCTCAGCCCGCCCGCCCCCACGCGTTCCATCCCGCTCTCCTCGCTTCCGGGCCGCGCTATCTGCCGCGATCGCGACCGCCGCGAAACCCCGAGCCTTTCCTCGCCGCCCGGTCTGTGGCATCGCGCCTGTATGCCCTACGACGCCGACGCCCGAACCGGCCTCGATCCACAAGATTGGGCCGAGACCCGCGCCCTCGGCCACCGCATGCTCGACGACATGCTCGACTGGCTTGAGCATGCCCGCACCCGGCCGGTCTGGGAGCGCATGCCCGACGCCAAGCGCGCCGAGCTTCGGACCCCGCTCCCCGAGCGGGGCACCGGGCTGGCCACGATCTACGAGGATTTCCAACGCCTCGTTCTGCCCTATGGCAGCGGCAACGAACATCCGCGCTTCATGGGCTGGGTCAATGGCGGCAACACCGAAGCCGGCCTGCTCGCCGGCCTCCTCGTCTCGGTCTTCAATGCCAACTGTGCCGGGCGTGATCACGCCGCCATCGAAATCGAGCGCCAGGTCATTGCCTGGTCGGCGGAGGCGATGGGGTTCCCGCCCAACGCCGGCGGCATTCTGGTCACCGGCTCCTCGCTGGCGAACCTGATCGCGGTGCTCGTCGCACGCCGCGCTGCCCTTGGCCCCGCCGTCCGGCAGGCGGGCCTGCGCGGCGCGCCGCTCACCGCCTACAGTTCGGCTGCCGCGCATGGCTGCATCGCCCGCGCCATGGACATGGCGGGCATCGGCACCGACGCGCTCCGCATCATCGAGACCGACGCCGATGGCCGCCTGATCCCGGCCTGCCTCGAAGCCCGCATCGCCGCCGACCGGCGTCAAGGCCACCGTCCCTTTCTCGTGGTCGGCACCGCCGGCACGGTCGACATCGCCGCCTTCGACCCGCTCGAGGCCATCGCGGCCATTACCGCGCGCGACAAGCTCTGGTTCCATGTCGATGGCGCGTTCGGCGCCACCTGCGCCTTCTCCGCACGCCACCGCAACAAGCTCGCCGGCCTCGAGCGTGCCGACAGCCTTGCCTTCGATTTCCACAAATGGGCCCAGGTGCCCTACGACGCGGGCTGCGTGCTGGTGCGTGACCGCCAGCTCGAGCTCGACACGTTCGCGCAATCGCTTGCCTATTTGCAGACAGCCGAGCGCGGCATTGCCGGCAATCCACCCTGGCCGCGCGATCTCGGCCCCGACCTGTCGCGTCATTTCCGCGCGCTGAAAGTCTGGATGACGCTGCGCGCCTATGGTGCCGCGGGTATCGGCCACGTCGTCGATCACACCTGCGAGGTGGCGCAGCATCTCGCGCGGCGTATCGACAACGAACCGAAGCTCGAACGCCTGGCCCCCGTGGCGCTGAACATCGTCTGCTTCCGCTACAGCGATGCGGCAGGCGATCTGAATGAATTCAATCACGAGCTGGTCGCCGATCTCCAGGAATCCGGCATCGCTGCCCCATCCACGACCACGATCGACGGTAAGCTCGCGATTCGTGCCGGAATCTTTAACCACCGCACGCGATTCGAGGATGCGGACGCGATGGTGGATGGCGTTCTGCAGCTGGCGGAAAAACGGAAAAGGCTGGCGGCAATATCGCCTGCACCTTCATCGGGGCCATAGGCTCCCCAACCCCGTTGCGCAGGCACGGGGGGCACCAGCAAGGGATTTCGAATGCGCGTTTTCTGGCTTCTCCTCCTCGCCACTCCGGCCCTCGCCCAGGAGGCCGCCCCGCTCCCGCCTCCGATCCCCGCGCCGCAGGACACCCCGTTTCCCGGCACGATCGCGATCGCGGTCGATGCGACCGACCTCAATCGCCATATCATCAAGGTGCATGAAACCATTCCGGTCGAAAAACCGGGCGCCGAGCTTACGCTGCTCTATCCGGAATTCATCCCCGGCGATCACGGCCCGACCGGTCCGCTTGCGGCGCTGGCCGGTCTCACGATCCACGCCGGCGGCAAGCGTATCGACTGGACGCGAGACACCGTCAACGTCCACGCCTTTCATGTTCCGGTGCCCGCAAAGGCCGACACGCTGGACGTGCAATACCAGTATCTCTCGCCCCCCACCGAACGCGAGGGCCGCGTCGAAATGACGCCCTCGATCATCGATCTCGAATGGAACGAGGTGGTGCTCTACCCCGCCGGGCATTACGCCCGCCAAATTACCTACGCGCCGACGCTCACCATCCCTGCCTCCTGGTCGTATGGCACAGCGCTCGAGACCAAATCGATGGTCGGCAGCACCATCGCCTTCAAGCCGGTGACGCTGAACGTGCTGATGGACAGTCCGCTCTACGCCGGGCGCTATTTCGAGAAAATCGACCTCGATCCGAAGGCGCCGGTCCATGTCACGCTGGATGTCGCCGGTGACCGGCCGGAGGATCTGGCCATCAGCCCTGCCGATCTCGCCGCGCACCGCAACCTGGTCCAGCAGGCCTACAAGAATTTCGGTTCCCACCATTACGACCATTATGATTTTCTTCTCGCCGTCAGCGACGAACTCTCCGGCGTCGGGCTCGAACATCACCGTTCGAGCGAGAACGGCACCGGCCGCGACTACTTCACCGATCCGGCGGCATCGGCCGCGGACCGCGATCTGCTGTGTCACGAATACACCCATTCCTGGAACGGAAAATTCCGTCGTCCGGCCGACCTCTGGTCGCCCGACTTCAACGTGGTGCCCGAGCGTGACAGCCTGCTTTGGGTCTATGAGGGACAAACCGAATATTGGGGCTGGGTGCTCGCTGCCCGATCCGGCATCCTGTCGGCTGATCAGGTGCGCGACGCCATCGCGCTGCTCGCTGCCAACATGCAGACTCATGTCGGCCGCGCCTGGCGGGATCTGGAGGACACCACCAACGACCCGATCATCAACCGCCGCCGTCCGCTCGCCTGGCTCACCTGGTCACGCGAAGAGGATTATTATGTCGAAGGCATGCTCGACTGGCTCAATGCGGATACCATGATTCGCGAGCAATCCGGCGGCAAAGCCTCACTCAGCGACTTCGCACGCAAATTCTACGGCATCGACGACGGAAGCTGGACCACCGTCACCTACACGTACGACGACGTCGTCAAAACCCTCAATGAGGTGCAGCCCGACGACTGGAATGCCTTCCTGCAAGCCCGCCTGCACACGCACGATGCCAAACACCTTTTCGACGGCATCACGCGCGGTGGCTACAAGCTCGTGTTCAATGACCAAAAGACGGCAATGCTGAAAAGCATCGAAGGCCGTCTGAAGCAGACCGATTTCACCTTCTCGCTGGGTCTCTCGGTCGACGGCGAGGGCAAGATCGCCAGCGTCGTCTGGGGCAGCCCCGCCTTCCGGGCGAGCCTCACCAAGGGAGGCAAAATCATCGCTGTGAACGGTCTCGCTTACGAGGACGCCTCCGACCTCGAAGATGCTCTGAAACTCGCGAAGACCAGCAAGGCACCGATCGAAATCCTGGTGCAGGACGGCAACCATTTTCGCACGATCCGCATCGATTACCATGACGGACCGCGCTACCCGCACCTGGAGCGGATACCGAACACGCCGGACCTGCTGGACGCGATCCTGGCGCCGATGAAGTAGAGAGATGCTTCCGGGGGTAGGGAAGGGCTCCGCTTTCCTGCCCCCACCCGCTCGGGCCAACAGGCTCCAAACCCCGGAACTTGGCGATTTTCGCCATAGATCAGCGGAAACCCCCTTCAGGAACAGCCTGGCACGAAGCTTGCTCGAAGCTTGCGGGAGGCTTGCGGGAAGCGCCCTGTGCTTCCTCTTATGCTGCGCGAAGGCAGAAACACGATGCGCCTCCTGTCCCTGCTCCTTCTTGTTCCTCTGCCCGGGTTTGCCGCAACGAACGCCCAAACCGCTCCAGGCCACGCACTTGCCGTCGACTTCCCCTGCGCGGCCCAAGTCACAATCGAGCCGGACCCCTCGCTCGACGACCAGGTCGCGCTCGCGGCCAGGGCCGATCACCCCGAGGAAATCGCCCAGCTTCGCCTCTACAGCGAAAATGACACGGCAAAGCTCGTCATATCCGAAAAGCAATGTTGGTACCCGGAACAAAGCCCCGGCGGATTCCATCGCACGCTCGTGCTCGACCTCCGTATTCCCGTTCGCTCCCCAATCTCCATCAGCGATGGCGGCGACGCCACTTACGTCATCGGCGATGTCGACGCGCCAGCAAACATTTCGCTCTCCGGCAACATCGAGATCACCATGGGCACGATCGGTCCGGTCAACCTGGAGATGAACGGCACCGGCCATCTCCGCATGGCCTCGATCGCCGGCCCCGCCCACATCGAGTTGAACGGTAGCGCCGATGCCGACATCGATAAGGCCGCAATGCCGGCCTTGAGCGCCGAGCTCTCCGGCGCGTCCACGCTTCAGATCCGAACCGGAACCGTCTCAACTCTGAGCCTGGATATCACCGGCAGCGCCGGGGCCAAAATCGGCGCCATTATCGGCACCGGTGCCGTCGAAATCGCCGGCACTGGCAAGGCCGAACTGGCACGCGTCGCGGGCTCGCTGACGCGCAACATATCGGGCACAGGAACGCTGACCGTGCAGGGAGAATAAGGCGAAACGGTTCGAGCGCCGAGCCGGGAACGGAAAGGGTTTGCGGGCTCAGCGGGGTCCCAGCAAAGGCGGATCGCGCACTTCGACCGCGGTGCCCCCGCCGAAACCGTTGAACCCGGTGCGCAGCGCCGAGCCATACGCTCCGGTCTGACCGATTTCGATCCAGTCCCCCTCGCACACATCGGCAGGTAGCCGGAACGGCCCCTGCATCGTATCGATACTGTCGCAGGTCGGTCCGAAGAAACGGAAATCGGCAGTTTCCGCTGCGCTCTCGCGCAACAGGCGCACCGGAAAGCGCAATCCTGCAAGCGGCCCAGCGTCCGACAGGTTCCCGAACACCCCGTCATTGAGATGCAGAGCATCGCCACGCCGAAGTTCGACACGCGCAACCGTAGACACCCCGCCGGCGACAAGCGCACGGCCCGGCTCAGCCCATAGACGAAGTCCGGGCGCTGCAAAATCCTCGGCACCTGCTTCGATCTCAGCGAGAAATGCGCCGAGCGGCGGCGGTTCGCAATCGGTGTAGGCGACAGGGAACCCACCCCCGACATCAAGAATATCCAGCACAATCCCCGCCTGCCGCGAAACCTCGCCCGCGCGCGCGATGGCGCGCCGCCAGGCCAGTGGATCGAGGCATTGAGAACCGACGTGAAACGAAAGTCCCACCCGCCCGGCGACCCGTCGGACCGAGCGCAGCAGCATGGCGGCATCTTCAGGAGCCGCGCCGAATTTGCCCGACAGATCGCAAAGCGCCGAGCCGCGCGGCAATGCCAACCGCACGATGAGCGTGAGGTCGCTGACCGCGCCGACGATATCCCGGATTTTCGTGAGCTCTGCCGGATGATCCAGCACGAAGCTGCGCACGCCGTGCCGCTCCCAAGCCTCCGCGATCGCCACCCGCGATTTCACCGGATGCATAAAGTGGATTTCCGCGTCCGGAAACAGCCCGCGCAAAAGACGGATTTCACCAATCGAGGCGCAATCGAAATGGCGGACACCTCCGGCCCACAGCGCGCGCAGCACGGAAGGTTCGGGATTGCATTTCACCGCATAGAGCACGTCACCGGGAAAGGCGCCCACAAAAGCGGCCGCGGTCTCCCGCAGCGTGTCGGGTCGCGAGCACAGCAGCGGCTCGTCCGGCTGCGCCATGGCGACGAGATCGTCGATCCGCGGCAGCGGCACCGCGCGAGAGCGGACGCTCATGGCCGTATCCTCGTCAGCGCCGGCCCACGTTGGCCGGCTCCACCGAAAAGGACGCCCGTGACAATGGCGTCGCGCGGCCCTTCGGGAAAACCGCGGAGCGCGTAAATAGGGACTTAAGGGGGGACGTGGGTCTTGTTTTTTGCGGGTCGGGTATGCGTGGAAGGAAGGCGTTCTTTTTCTGAAGAAAAAGGACCATAAAGACTTTCCCGCTGGGCCCGGGACGTCTGGCCGCCACGTCTATTGCAAGTCGCATGAGACAAGGCGTCAACAGGTCCGGAGAACAGACAAAAGTCTTTTTGGTTCTTTTTCTTCAGAAAAAGAACGAAACTAACCTTCCTTAAAGTAAGGCTCCACCGTCCCGCTTAGTTTGATGGTCAGCGGATCCCCCTTGCGATCCCGCGTATTGCCGACCGCCAGCCGCACCCAGCCTTCGCTGACGCAATATTCCTCGACATTGGTTTTCTCGACGCCGCGGAAGCGCACGCCGACGCCGCGTTCGAGGATAGCGGCGTCGTAGAACGGGCTTTTCGGGTTGGCGGCGAGGCGGTCGGGCGGTGTTTCGCTCATGCGGCGAGGGCCCGTTCGAGTTTGTCGAGACCTTCTTCGAGCACCGGGTCCTCGACGGTGAGCGGCACGAGGATGCGGATGACGTTGCCCCAGACGCCGCAGGAGAGCAGCACGAGTCCCTCCTCGAGCGCGCGCGCGGTGACGCGCTTTGTGGCGTCCGGGTCGGGATCATGGCCGCCGCGCTCGCGGAAGATCTCGAAACCGACCATGGCGCCGGGGCCGCGGATGGCGCCGATCGGGAGGACGTCGTTGCGGCGAGCGATCTGCTCCAGCCTGGCCTTGATGCGGGCGCCGATCGCGTCGGCGCGAGCCAGCAGGCCTTCTTGTTCAATCACCTCGATCACCGCGAGGGCGGCAGCACAGGCGATCGGATTACCGGCATAAGTACCACCGAGCGCACCCGGTTCGGCGGCCTGCATGACCGCGTCGCGTCCGATCACGCCCGAGAGCGGGAAGCCGCCGGCGAGCGATTTGGCGACCGTCACGAGATCGGGCTCGACTCCGGAATGCTCAATCCCGAACATGCGGCCGGTGCGGCCGAAGCCGGCCTGAACCTCGTCGGAGACGAGCAGGATGCCGTGCTTGTCGCAGATGCGCCGGAGCTCACGGAGAAGCTCATGCGGCGCCTCGTAGAAGCCGCCTTCCCCCTGCACCGGCTCGACCAGGATGGCGGCGACGCGCGAAGGCTCGATGTCGGCACGGAACAGGTAGTCGAGAGACTTCAGGCTCTCGGCGACGGTGGTGCCGTGGTGCGGGATCGGGAACGGCACGTGGTAGAGTTCGGGCGGGAACGGTCCGGTACCGCGTTTATAGGGTAGCGTCTTGCCGGTGAGCCCGCTCGCCAGCAGCGTGCGTCCGTGAAACGCCCCTGAGAAGGCGATGATCCCGCTGCGACCCGTCGCGGCCCGCGCGATCTTGACAGCGTTCTCGACCGCCTCCGCGCCAGTCGTGAAGAAAATCGTGCGCGCGGGGCCTGCGAACGGCGCCAGCGCGTTGAGCCGTTCCGCGAGCGCCACATAGGGCTCATAGGCGAGGACCTGGACGCAGCTATGCGTAAAACGCTGCATCTGCTCCATGGCCGCCTGCATGACGCGCGGGTGACAATGGCCCGTATTCAGCACGGCGATGCCACCGGCGAAATCGACATAGCGCCGTCCTTCGACGTCCCAGATCTCGGCGTTGCGGGCATGATGCGCGAAAGCAGGCGTCGCATGCGTCAGCGCGCGCGGCACAGCCTGCTGGCGGCGCGCGAGGAGGTCGGCATTCGTGGTCATGCCGATCCTATAGCCTCGGCTTAGGCCAAAAGTAAGGAAGGCGCGCTCAGGATAGCGCCCTTTCCGGGTGGAGCTTGCCGCTTCTGGGGCTGGAGTTGGGGCTGGCGCTGACACGTGCGGCATTGCTGCCGCTTCTCATGCAAGAGGCAGCGCGGCGGGGCGTGCCACCGGCCCTGGCCGATGCGGTCGCCGGCGTCGAGAGCGGGTATGATCCAGCGGCGCTCGGCGCCGCGGGCGAAATCGGGCTGATGCAGGTGCTGCCCAATACCGCGGCCGCGCTCGGCTTCCGCGGAAATCTGGCCGGCCTCTTCGATCCGGCGACGAATCTGCGCCTAGGGGTGGCCTATCTGGCCCGCGCCTGGGCCGCGAGTGGCGGTAATCCGTGTCGCGCGCTCATGAAATACCGGGCGGGCCTGGGCGAGGAACGCTACTCGCCCCTGTCACTCGCTTATTGCGCCCGGGCCCGCGCCTGGTTGCTGCGACAGGGCTCCCCGCTCGCGTCCCGAATACCGGACCGGCCGCCTACCTCGTCCGTCTTGACGCCCGTCCGGCACCTCGACCTGGCCGCGATCGCGGCGCTTGCGGACCTCCCTATTCGGGTCGAGCCCAGGGATGGGGTCGCGGACGCCGTGCGGGCGGCCCTGGCGGAGTGACCGGATAGCCAGGCGTTCAACCCGACTTTGGCTGGAAGCGCGGATCTCCCATGCGCCAAAGCGCGAAAGCGAACAGATCGGCATACTCATCGTCGAACTGACTGCGCGTCGATCCAATCCCGTGGCCGCCTTCGCTTTCCACGCGCAGCACGACCGGATTGGGCGAACCGCTCGCCTGCAGCGCCGCCGCCATCTTGCCCGGCTCCCAGGGTGACACGCGCGGATCCTGCAGACCCGTCGTCAGCACCACGCTCGGATAAATCGTGCCCTTCTTCACATGATGGAGCGCATCCATCGCGAGCAGCGCGTGCGCGGTCTTCGGATCTTTCACGCTGCCGAATTCGGGGACATTCGGCGGCCCGTTCGGCGAGAATTCAGACCGCGCGGCGTTGGAGACGCCCACGCGCGAGAACACGACAGCGAACAAGTCGGGCCGCTCGGTCAGCGCCCGACCGACCGTGATTCCGCCCGCCGACGTGCCCTCGATCCCGAGCGTCTTCGGGGACGTCCATTTCTGCGCGATCATGTATTCGGCGCAATCGATCAGATCGTGCCAGGTATTCGGCTTGGTTTCCTTGCGTCCGGCCTCATACCAGGCCCGGCCGAGTTCGCCGCCGCCACGGACATGGGCCACCGCGAACACGCCGCCAAGATCGAGCCAGGCGAAATAACGCGAGGCGAATTCCGGGTCTATCGAAAGTCCGTAGCTGCCGTAGGCCGTGATGATGGTCGGCCGCGCGCCGTCGCGCGGCGCGCCCTTCTTATAAAGAATGGAGAGCGGCACATGCACGCCGTCGCGCGCAGGAACGAGCACGGTCTCCGATTCATAATCGGTCGTGTCGTAAGGCGCGGGCGGCGCGAAATCCGTGGTGACAATCTTCCCGTCGGCACCGCAGCGGCAAAGGATCGGTGCCTTCGTCCAGCTCGCCAGCTGGAACCAGATCCCGTCCTGCGTCGGATCGGCATAGGGCGAATTGATGCTGCCCTCCATCGGCAGCGACAGGCGTTCGATGGTCCCGTCCTTCATCAGCCGCCGCAGCACGCCGAGGCCGCGGCTATCGCGGCCGGTGAGATAGATCGCGTCGCGTGCGGCGAGCGGGGCATCCAGCAGATATTCGCTCTCGGGCACGACCGTGACCGCGCTCTTGACCGCCGGCTTGGCGGCACTCGTGCGCAACAGTTTGTAGCGCGGCGCGCCGTCATAGGTGAGCAGATAGAGCTCGTCGCCGCGCTGGGTTACGTTGGTGATCTTATCCTTCTCCGTACAAACACACTTCCAAGGAGTGCCTGGTTTGCCGAGCTCGTTGGCGGGCGCCGTGTACAGCGTCAGTTCGTTCTGCACGCCGTTCTGGATCGAAGCGAGCGCGATGCCCGATCCCGGCGTAAAGCTCACGAAGGGCGCCTCGATGTCATTAAGCGGGACCGACGCGTATTCACCCTGGGCAAGCAGCTTTACATCCTGGCTTTCCGGAGTGCCCAGCTTGTGGAGCCAGTTGACGCTACGGGAGTAATAATCGAGCGCTGTCCTGTCGGTTCCGGAGAGCCGGTTGAACGCCACGGATTGATTGTCATCGCTCCAGCTCGGTCCGCCGAATTGCGCGCGGCTGATCGTGTCGGGCAAGACGCGGGCCGTGGCGGATTCGACGAATCTCAGCGACGCATCCTCGGACCCCGCCTCCGACATGCCGAAAGCCACCCGCGCACCATCGGGTGACACCTGCCAATAATTGATTGCCCGCTTTTTGCCGGCCGCACCTGCCTCGGGATCGAGCAGGATGCGGGGTTGGCCGTCCGGCAAATCACGAACGGTCAGCTTATAGGTCTCGGCCTTCGCCGGGCGCACTTCGAGAAACAGTTTGCCTCCGGCCGCCTGCGGATTGCGTGTGCCGGTCAGTCCACCTGTGTAATGTGCGATGGCTTGTGCCAGCTTGTCGCGCCCCGGAATGCGGTCGAAAACGCTGCGCGCATAGGCGCCCTGGGCCTTGAGATAGGCCATGAATTCCGCGCTGTGCGGGGTTTCCATCCAGCGATACGGGTCGGTGATTCGGGTTCCGAAAATATTGTCGGTGACTGGGCGTTGCGGCGCCGCGGGCGGAGCGCTGGCGACCGTGCCGGCCGCGTGCGCGGCGCGCAACACGGGCAGCGCGGCCGTGGTCGCGAGAAGCATGCGGCGGGTGATCGGCATCATTCCTCCAGGGGATCGGATCAGGCGCCCATATGCACCACAAAGCGGGTACCCATATGGGAACGATCCAGTTCTAGGGTCGCACCAAGCGAGCGTATCATGGCGCCGATGATCAGGGAACCGATGCCGCTTCCCGCGGGCGCGGCGTCATCCGGTGGGTAGCCGACCCCGTCATCCTCGACCACGAGCTGGAGCCGATTGCCGTCCATGCGGCACAGCCGGACCCGCACGATGCCGGATCCGCCGTCGGGATACGCGTATTTGGCAGCGTTGGTGACAAGCTCGTTGACCATGAGCCCAATCGGCACCGCCTTATCGGTAGCGACACGCAGCGATTCGGCTTCAACCTCGACCCGCAGCGCATGCTCCCCGTCGCGCACCGTGCGCGAGAGTTCCTCGGCGAGCCCAGCCAGATAACTCGCCATTTCGACCGATTGCACGTCGTCGCCACTATAGAGCCGTCGGTGCACGAGCATCACCGCCTCGACGCGCTCGGCGGCCTGACGCAGCACCTGGCGCGCCGCCGGGTCGGCCAAGCGCCGGGCCTGTATTTCGATCAGGGAAGTGATGAGCTGCAGCGAATTGGCGACGCGGTGGTTGACCTCCCGCAACAGGATTTTCTGCTGGGCCGCGAGCTTGGCGAGGCGGTCACGGCTTTCGCGCACTTCGCGCTCGGCGGCCTCGTGCTCGCGCGCGAGGCGCGCCCGCGCGATCTCCTGCCCGATACTGGCCGCGAGCAGCTCGATGAACGTACCCTGCACGTCTTTCAGAACGTAATCCGCTGCCCCGTTCTTGAGCGCGCTGATCGCAATGCGCGGCTCCTCGGCGCCGGTGACGAAAATCACCGGCGGCCGGCCCGGCAGGTCCTGGAGCGCCTGCAGCAATTCCAGTCCATCGCGTCCGGGCATGTAATGATCGAGTGCGATGCAATCGAAACCGCCCTCGCGCGCCAGCGCCTCGCCGCGATCGGGATCGTTTGCAACCGTCACTGCAAATCCATGCCGCGCGAGCTGCCGCTGAACGAGTCTGGCGATCCCGGGATCGTCGTCCACATAGAGGATTCGCGGCATCGAGCCGGCATCGTTCATGGCACGAAGGAGGATAACGCGCCGTGCACCGGCTCAGCCCGACTCGGGGACCTGCATCACGGTCAGAAATAGCCCGAGCTGCCGGATCGCCGCCGTGAAACTATCATACTCGACCGGCTTCGTAATATAGACGTTGCAGCCGAGGTCGTAGCAACGCTGCACCTCCTGCCGGTCGTCCGTCGTGGTAAGCACGATCACCGGGGTCCGCCGCAACATCGCATCCTCCTTGATGCGCGCGAGGATGTCGGTTCCGCTCATGTCGGGCAGATTGAGATCGAGCAGAACCAGAACCGGATCCGACTTGCTGACCTCGCCGCGCCCGAACAAATGCGCAAGCGCCGTCGTGCCATCGGCAAAATGCCGGATTTCGTTGGTCACCCCGGCGCGCCGCACATTCTTCTCGATGAGGCGCGCGTGGCCCGGATCATCTTCGATGAGCAAGATCGTCACTGGCACTGCATTCATCCCGGAACATTCTCCATCGGACCTGGGACGGCGGGCAACCGCAATGAGAAGCAGGACCCCACCCCAAGCTCCGAGCTGCACTCTATCGTTCCGCCAAGCCGCCTTGCCAGCGCGCGGACATGGGCAAGACCGATGCCCTCCCCCGGCACGTCCTGCGGTCCGGCACGCCGGAACAGTTCGAAGATACGCTCCAGATCGCGTCCCGCAATACCGCGCCCGTTGTCGCGCACCGAGTAGACCACCAGCGTTCCTTCGCGCACGCCGTCGATCGAAATTCGGCCGGGCCGACTCGGATTCAGATATTTGATCGCATTTTCGAGGAGGTTCGAAAATATCTGTTCCATCGCCCACCGGTCCGAAACGAGCGGCGGCGTGCGGCCGATCACCAGTTCCGCGCCGCTCTCCGCCGCCTGATGCCGGACCGTGTCGGCAATTCCATCGAGCAGGGTCGCCATGTCGAGGCGCTCGGGCACGAGCACGCGCCTCCCTTCCCGCGACAACTGCAGTATCGCCCGGATCAGCCGGTCCATTTTGGCGGTGCTGGCCTCGATGAAACGGATCGCCTCCGGCAGATCGGCCTCGCACGCCTCACGTACTTCGGCCGGGAGCTCTCCCCCCTCGCGCGCCAGGTTGAGTTCGACGAACTCATGCAAGCGCCCGGTAGCATTCTTCAACTCGGAGGTGAAGCCGATGATGTTCAGAAGGGGAGCCCTCAGATCATGCGAGACGATATAGGCGAAACGCTGAATCTCCTCATTCGCCCGCCGCAACTCGGCCGTGCGGGCCTGCACCGTCTGTTCCAGCCGCTCCCGTCCCGCCGCCAGTTCCGTATAGGCAAGTTGCTGGGCCTCTTGCGCGCGGCGCAATTGCCGCACGGAGCGGCGCGCGCCGTTCGCGATCACGCCGGCGAGCAGCACCAGCAACACAAACGCCACGGCATCGACCGCGGCGACGAACGCGGCCCCCCTGCCGCTCGCGGCGATGTCGTGCACCAGCACGCCGCGCTCGCGCTCAGCGATCCGCGCCACCAGCGTGCGCACATCCTGCATCCGGCGTTCGCCAAAATCCGACTGAACGATCGCCAGTGCCTCGTCGTGCCGGCCCGCCTTCGCGAGCTCGATGGTACGCTCGAGTTCACCGAGCTTATCTTCGATGGCCGCGCGCAGCGGGCGAAAGTCCGGATCGTCGGCAAGTTCCGGCCCGATCGCCGCCGTCATCCGCGGCAAGGCCTGCTTCGCCCGGCGGAACGATTGCAGATAGGAATCCTTACCCGTCAGCAGAAAGCCCCGCTGCCCCGTCTCCGCCGACGTGACCTGCTCCAGAAGCTCGATTGTCTGCGCCCGGATTTCCTGCGACCGGGCGGCCTGCTGCAGATCGCGGACGAGCCGGATGGACAGCCAGAGCGACGCGCACACGACGGCGCCCAGCACCACTGCGCCCAAGGCAAAGGCAAAGCGCTCCCGGGGCCCGTAGAGCCTGTCCTCTGCCTCGGTCGGATTTACGGTGTCTCCGATGGCGTCCGGCGCGGTATCAGCTCGCGCTCGAATCGATCCGGTTAAGCAGCGAGAGCGGGATGGCGGCATGCACCACCTTCCAGGTCGCCCCCCAGCCCGCGGGTTCCAGCTCGAGCCGGAGCGCGATCGGAGGGTCACCCGGCTGCTGCTGCGGTGTGCGGAACGCAACCTCGAACCGGGTCGGCCCCACGAAATAGGCGTCGACCAGCCGCGCCCCGAGATGTGCCCCAGCCTCCCGCATCGCACTGACGCTCTGCGACAGCCTTTCGGGCGTTACCACGCGATCGACGATGTTCTCCGCCATTCCGCTCAGCATCCCCGCCCCGAACGGGGGCAGGTCGTCGCTGTCCTGGCTCACCGGCTCCGGCGCCGGCTGACCCGCGATGCCGCTGGCGATCTCCTCCTTGAGCCCGCTGCGCACCTGCGACCAATCCACCTCGGCGGCGAGCACCGACACGTCTCCGTGACGTAGCGCGCGTCCCATCTCATAGAGCGAGACATACGGCGAGGCCGCATAGGCCGCGACGAGAAAAACTCCAGGGAGCAACAGCGTCTTCATGATTCACCCGAGGGGGGTTGAACGCGCCGGGTGGAACACTACGCAAGCTCGGCGGTTCCCCGCCAGTGCTAAAATGGCGAAACTTACGACAGGCTGACCGCCTGAACCCCTCCCGTCACCGCCTGATAGGTGGCGATCGCCAATGTCAGCGGCTCGAAGGGCTTCGTGATCACGAAGGCCGGTTCCACCGCATCGCCGGTCAGGAGCCGCTCCGGATAGGCGGTCACGAAGATCACCGGCGCATAATGATCCCGCAGGATCTTCGCGACGGCCTGCGTGCCGTCCCCGCCGTTGCCGAGATTGATGTCGGCGAGAATGAGCCCCGGCTTGGTCACCGCCGCCAGCTCCACCGCCTCGCGCTCGCTGCTCGCCACACCCACCACCCGATGGCCGCAACCGGCCACCAGCTCTTCGAGATCGAGCGCGATGATCGGCTCATCCTCGATGATGAGCACGTCCGCGGCCGCAGCCGCGCGCAGCCTCTCGCGCGCCTCCGTCAGCATGGCCGCCGCGCTGTCCCCCGGCAGCCCCAGGATCGCCCCTGCCTGCAGCGGCGAGACATCCTCGAGCGCGGTCAGCAGAAGCAGCTCCCTGTGCCGCACCGTGAGCATCTCCCCCGAGGCGAGTGCGGGCGCCTCGCCGCCGAAACGCCGAGTCACCCCCCAGTAGAGAATGTGCCGTTCATCGGCGAGCGGCGCCGGGGGTTCCGCGCTGCCCTCCAGCATCTCGCGCAGACTGTCCGCCACCAGCGCGTCCCCGCGGGTCTGGCTCCCGGTCAGCGCCCGCGCATAGCGCCGCGCATAAGGCAGGGCATGGATCAGCGCCTCGCGTCGTATCGAAGTCATGGTTGGTGTCTCGTCCTTCTAGCTCTGCGCTGGCCTCGTCTGCGCCAGCCCGGGCTGGCAGCGACCGCGGATCGGCGTATGCCCGCCCCGATGACCGACCGTGCCGCGCCGGACCCGGATCTGCGCGGCGAACTCGCTTCCCTGCTGCCGCACCTGCGCGCCTACGCGCGCTTTCTGCTGCGCGACCCGGGCCCCGCCGACGATCTCGTCCAGGAGACGCTGCTGCGGGCCATGGCCGCGCTGCCGCAATTCGAAATTGGCACGAATTTGCGGGCCTGGGCCTTCACGATCCTGCGCCGCACGTTCCTCGAACAGGCCCGCCGCCGCCGCCGGGAATCCGCCGCTCTCGAAACCCATTCCCATCTCCAGCTCGCCGCCACCCCTCATCCGGCCGACCTCGCCGACCTCTCCCGCGCGGTCTGGACACTGCCACCCGCATTGCGCGAGGCGCTGCTGCTGGTCGGCGCCGAAGGCCTGTCGCACGAGGAGGCCGCGTCCATCTGCGGGGTCGCCGTAGGGACCATGCGCGCCCGCCTCACCCGCGCCCGCTCCCTGCTGGCGAGCCGCCTGGGCACGCCCATGGCGCGGCCGAGCGACACCGATGCGGAATCCTGACCGGCGGAGCAAGACGCGCATACCGCATCTGACGGACACGTGAACGACGCGCCCGCTCCCTGGACAAAGCGTCCCCCGCCCGACATTCCACCCTGGATGACAGTCCGTTCGCCCAGCGAAATCCTGCGCACCAAGCTGGCATTGCCCTGCGGCGCCACGCTTCCCAACCGGCTGGCCAAAGCGGCCATGACCGAGCGCCTCGCCGATGCGCATAACCGCGCTACCCCCCGACTCGAACGCCTCTACCGGCTCTGGAGCGAAGGCGGCGCCGGCCTGCTGTTCACGGGCAACATCCAGATCGACCGCCGCCATCTCGAAGCCGCCGGCAACGTGGTCATCGACGGCACCGAGAGCGAGGCGGCCCTCGCCGCCCTGCGCCGCTTCGCCGCCGCCGCCACCACCGCCGGCAACCATGCCTGGGTGCAGCTCTCCCACGCCGGCCGCCAAACCCAGAAACCGATCAACCCCCACCCTCAAGCCCCTTCCGCGGTCGCGGTCGCGCTGCCGGGCGGCCGCTTCGGCGAACCCGTAGCCATGACGACCGAGCAAATCGCGTCACTGCCGGAAAGGTTCGCCCGCGCCGCGAAAATCGCGCGCGAAACCGGCTTCACCGGCGTGCAGCTCCATGCCGCCCACGGCTATCTGCTCAGCTCGTTCCTCTCCCCGCGCGCCAATCGGCGCAGCGATGCCTATGGGGGCTCGCTCGAAGCCCGCGCCCGCGTTCTCCTCTCATCGGTCCGCGCCACCCGCGCCGCGATCGGCCCCGATTTCCCGCTTTCGGTGAAGATCAACTCGGCCGACTTCCAGCGCGGCGGCTTCTCCGCCGAGGACAGCCTGACCGTGGTGCGCTGGCTCGACGCCGAGGGGATCGACCTCGTGGAGATCTCGGGCGGCAGCTACGAACAACCGGCCATGATGGCGATCGATGGGCTCGAGCCGCGCGAGCAACCCACGCTCCCCGCCTCCACCCGCGCCCGCGAAGCCTATTTCCAGGCCTTCGCCCCCGCCATCCGCGCTGCGCTCACCCGCGCCAGACTGATGGTCACCGGCGGCTTCCGCACTGCCGCCGGCATGGCCGCCGCCATCGAGGCCGACGGTATCGACGTGATCGGGCTCGGCCGCCCGCTTTGCGTCGATCCCGCCGCGCCTGCTCGCCTCCTGCGAGGCGAGATCACGCAACTCGACCGCTGGGAAAACCAATTGCGAATCGGCCCCGGCTGGCTCGGTCCCCACTCGCCCTTCCCGCTGATGCGCGTGGTGAACGGCTTCGGGGTGCAGGGCTGGTATTACGAACAGCTCGTGCATCTTGCCGACCAGGGCGAAGCTCGCCCCAATCTCGGCGTGCTCGCGGCGCTGATCGCGGACCAGCGCCGCGAGGCGCGCACTCTGGCCGCGTTAGTGCGTTGAGAGGCGCCAGGCCGGGAGAGCAGGGCTCCGCGCTGGACAAGCTGGGGCCGGACGCAACCAGGCCTCGTATTGAATGGAGATTTTGCCCGTGAAATGGCTCCTGGCTGCGAGTTTGACGGCGCTTTCCTTCCCCCTGCCGGCCGGCGCCGAGGCGCCGTTCCGGTTCGACTCCACGCCTGGACAATTGCCGAAAACCGTCACGCCGACCAGCTATGTCGTCGATATCGTTCCCGATCCGAATACCCTTACGCTCACGGGTCACGAGACCATCGATCTCACCGTGCGGACGAGCACCGATAAAATGGTGCTCAACGATATCGATCTGGCCATCGCCGACGCGAAACTCGACGGGAGCGAGCCGGCGACCGTTGCCCTCGACACCCGCGCGCAGACCGCAACACTCAGCTTCGCCCACCCCGTGCCGCCCGGACCGCATCGCATCGAACTCGATTTCCGTGGCACGCTGAAGGACACGCCCGCCGCCGGTCTTTATTACGACGACTACAAGACGGAGGGCGGCAGCCAGAAACGCATGCTGGTGTCGCAATTCGAAGTCGCCGACGCGCGCCGCATGTTCCCCTGCTGGGACGAGCCGGTATTCAAGGCAACCTTCCGTCTCTCCGCCGTGCTTCCCGCCGACTTCACCGCCATCTCGAACATGCCGATCGAGAGCCGCACGCCGGCGGGCGCCGGACGCACGAAAGTGCAATTCGCCACCACCCCGCGCATGTCCACCTATCTTCTGGCGCTCGTCGCGGGCGATATGCGCGCCCTCGATGGCCACGCCGCAAACACCGCCATGCATGCCTACGCGCCGGCCGGTGAACAGGATCAGGCCGGCTACGCGCTCTCGGTCGAGCAGAAAGTCCTGCCCTACTACAACGAATATTTCGGCGTGCCCTTCCCGCTGCCGAAGCTCGACCTGATCGCGATCCCCGGCAACTATGCCGCGGGCGCCATGGAAAACTGGGGCGCCATCACCTTCGTCGACAGCACGATGCTGTTCGACCCGACAACCTCGGACGCGCGCACGCGCGAAACCATCCATATCGATGTCGCGCACGAAATGGCCCACCAATGGTCCGGCGACCTCGTGACGATGGCTTGGTGGAACGATATCTGGCTGAACGAAGGCTTTGCGACCTGGATGCAGTTCAAGGCCACCGATCATTTCAATCCCAGTTGGGAAATCTGGCCGCGCCAGCACGCGGCCCGCGAGGCGGCCATGGGGCAGGACGCGGTCCCGAGCACCCATGCGATCGAACAACCCATTCACGACGTCTCTCAAGCCAACAGCGCGTTCGATGTGATCAGCTACCAGAAAGGCAGCCAGGTCATCCGCATGATCGAGGACTGGATCGGACCGGATGTCTTCCGCGACGGCATGCGCCGCTACATGAAGGCCCATGCCTACAGCAGCACGACGAGCGCGGATCTCTGGGCAGCTCTGTCGGCCGCCTCGGGCAAGAATGTCGCCGCCGTGGCCAATACCTTCACGAGCCAGCCCGGCATCCCGCTCGTCGTCCTGTCCCGTCAGTGCGACCACGGAACATCTAACCTGACCCTCGCGCAGGAGCGCTTCACGATCCACGATCCGCATCCTGCCCCGCTTCACTGGCTCGTCCCGGTCACGATCGGTGTTGCTGGCCGCGGCCCGGTGCAGCGAATCCTTCTGGACGGCAAAGCGTCGCTGTCCCTGCCTGGATGCGATACGCCGGTGAAAGCAAACTGGGGCGAAAACGGCTACTACCGCACGCAATACGACGCGCCGTCACTCCAATCGCTGGCCGCGCATTACGCGGCCCTGGGCCCGGCGGACCGCGCCAACCTGCTCGGTGATCAGTTTGAATTGTTCGTGGCGGACAGACAATCTCTTGCCGATTATCTCAACCTGCTACCGGCGCTGAAAGCCGAGACTGACATCGCCGTGTGGACCGACACACTCAATCGCCTCCGCACCCTCGACCGCCTGACGCGCGGTACGCCGACCCGTGCACCGTTCCGCGCCTATGCGCAAAGCCTCATCGCCCCGGAATTTGCCCGGATCGGCTGGGACGCGAAGCCGGGAGAGTCGTTTCTCGACGCACTGCTCCGTCCGGAACTGATCCAGACGCTCGGCCAGCTCGGCGACCCGCAGGTGATCGCGGAAGCCGACCGTCGCTTCGCGGCCTTCCGGCAGAACCCCTCCTCCCTCGCCCCCAATTTGCGCGAACCCGTGCTCGCGATCGTCGCGCACCATGCCAGCGCGGCGACTTATGATCTCTTGCGTAAAATGGGCGAGCAAGCCACCAGCACCGAAGAAAAGACCCGCTATTTCGCCGCGATGGCGAGCGCCGAGGATCCCACCCTCATTGCGAGGACGGTAAAATACCTCGAGGGCGATCAAGTCCCGAGCAACAGCATCTTGCGCGTCGTCTTCAGCGCCAGCATGAACTCGGACAATCCCGACACGGTCTGGGCCGACGTGCAGAAGGAAGGCCCGGCGATCCGCCGAAAGCTGGCCCCCCTCACACAGGACATCCTGCTGCCCGCGGCCGCCATGGGAAGCAGCAATCCCGAAGTCGCCGAGGCGCTCCGCAACGATCCGCTGAGCAATGATTCCGCGGGCGCCAGAATCTGGGCAGCGCGCGCGCTCGACGCGATCGGCACGCAAGTGGAACTGAAAAACCGCGCGCAGCCAGCGCTCGCGGCGTGGCTCTCGGCAAATGGGGCCGGATAGCGGCGCGGTTCCGCGCGGCCGGCTGAATAGCGCCTTCTGGCGGCCCGGGCCCTGCCCGGGACCAGCCGGGGCCGGAAGGCCCCGGACCTCAGTTTATTGAAACTGGGTTGCTGGATCAGATCGTCGTAGAGGGGCGCCGCCGATAGATCTGCATCATCATCCCTTCCGCTGGCCGCATCGTCACCCGCAATTTCGGCGTCGGGACGAATCCGCGTTGCGCCTCTGCCCGGACCGCGGGCAGCAAAACGCCCAGGATCGCTACCGCCTCCACCAGCGCGAACCCCATCCCGATACAGATGCGCGGCCCCGCCCCGAACGGCAGATAGGCCCAGCGATGCCGCGCGCGGACCTGATCCGCCGTGAACCGCCCCGGGTCGAATCGTTCCGGTTCAGGCCACAACGTCGGATTGCGGTGGATCGCATAGATCGGCACGAAGGCATTGTCCCCCGGCGCCAGTTCGTTACCCCCGACTCGCACCCGCTCGGTCGCGGTACGCACCACCATCGCGACGGGCGGATAGATGCGCATCGATTCCATCACCACCTGCCGCACATAGCCGAGCGCTTCCACATGCTCGGACCGCAACGCTCCGCCGCCGGTCACGGCGTCGATCTCGGCGAGCATGCGCGTCTCGATCTCTGGATGTTGCGACAGGAGGAATAAGGTCCAGGTCAGCGCGAGCGCCGTCGTCTCATGCCCCGCACCGATAAAGGTCAGAAGATTATCGGTGATTTCCGTATCGTTCAGCGCCTCGCCGGTCTCCGGATCGCGCGCATCGAGCATGAGCGAGAGCAGATCGTCGTGCCGCTCTCCGGTGCGCCTACGCTCCTGCACCCGCGCGAACGTCATCGCGCGCAGATAGTCCCGGCCCGCCCCAGCCCGGTATTTGCCCGGAAAAGGCACCCATCCCGGGGCCCGCAGCGCCGACAGCACGATCGCCCAGCTCGTCGACTCGAGAAAATCCCGGATGCTGCGCTCGCATCGCGCGACATCGATATCGCCCCGCCCCGACAGCATCGTCTCCAGAATGATCTCGAACGTCACGTGCATCATCTCGCTCGCGACATCGAGCTCGGTCCCCGCCGGCAACGCGACCCACCGGTCGCGCAACGCCCGCGCCGCGGTCAGCATCGCGGGCAAGAAATCGTTCACATGCGAAGGCCGGAACACCGGCGCCGCAATACGCCGCTGCAACCGCCACCGCGCGCCTTCCGCCGTCAGGATTCCCTGCCCGAGCGCCGGCTCGAGTCCCCGGCGCATCGCGTCCGCCTTCACGAACGCCTCCGCGCGATCCACGAGCACGGTCTGCACCTCGTCGGGGCCGCTCACGAACCAGGTGGTCTGTCCGAGAAAGCGCGACCGCACCATCGGGGAGGTGTAGATTGCGGCGGGCCAGCTCTCGATCGGATTGCGTACCGTACGGCGCAGGATGCGCAGCGTGGCGAGCGGACCAGGAGCGGGGAGTATGGCGGCTTCGCTCATAAGAACAGCGTTAACTCAGCTCGCCTCCGGCGGCCAGGAGTCTGACCTAGATCTCACTGTCGGCGCCGGGCGCCCCGCCGCCGCTTCGCCGGATCATACCCCCCTCCGCCCGGCCCCAGCGGCTCGGGGGTCCTGTCGCGCCGCGGCCGCGCGCTCGCCGCCGGCGGCGGCTCGAGCCCCAGATCGAGTGCCTCCAGCCGCTTGATCTCGTCCCGCAGCCTGGCCGCTTCCTCGAATTCGAGTTCCGCCGCGGCCGACCGCATGCGCTTCTCAAGCTCCGCGATCGAGGTGCGCAAATCCTTCCCCACCATGTCGGTGACACGCGCATCCCGCACCGGCGCCACCGTCACATAATCCTGCTCGAACACGCTCGAAAGCGCCTCGCCGATATGTTTGCGTACCGATTGCGGCGTGATCCCATGCGCCTCGTTCCACGCCTTCTGTTTGTTCCTTCGTCGTTCTGTTTCCTCGATCGCATAGCGGAGGCTGTCGGTCATGCTGTCGGCGTAGAGAATGACCCGCCCGTCGATATTGCGCGCCGCCCGCCCGATCGTCTGCACGAGCGACGTGCGGCTGCGCAGAAACCCCTCCTTGTCCGCGTCCAGGATCGCCACGAGCGCGCACTCGGGAATATCGAGCCCTTCGCGAAGCAGGTTGATCCCCACGAGCACGTCGAACACGCCAAGCCGCAGATCGCGGATAATCTCGATCCGCTCGAGCGTATCCACGTCGGAGTGCAAATACCGCACCTTCACGCCATGCTCGGTCAGATACTCGGTCAGATCCTCCGCCATGCGCTTGGTGAGCGTCGTCACCAGCGTCCGCGCCCCAGCCGCAGCCGTCGCGCGAACCTCGGCCAGCAGATCGTCCACCTGCCGCTCGACGGGGCGAATTTCGCACACCGGATCGATCAGCCCGGTCGGCCGGATCACCTGCTCGGCGAACACGCCGGCGACGCGTTCCATCTCCCACGGCCCGGGTGTCGCGCTCACGAAAATGGTCTGCGGCCGGAACCGTTCCCATTCCTCGAACTTGAGCGGTCGGTTGTCGATGCAGGAGGGCAGCCGGAAACCAAACTCGGCCAGGATCGATTTGCGCGCGAAATCGCCGCGCTCCATGCCGCCGATCTGCGGCACCGTCACATGGCTCTCATCGACGATGAGCAGCGCGTTCTCCGGCAGATATTCGAACAGGGTCGGCGGCGGCTCGCCGGGCGCGCGCCCCGACAGATAGCGGGAGTAGTTTTCGATCCCTTTGCAGGAGCCCGTCGTCTCCATCATCTCGAGATCGAACGTGGTGCGCTGCTGCAGACGCTCGGCTTCCAGCAATTTGCCTTCCGCCGTCAACTCATCGAGCCGCGTCTTCAGCTCCTGCTTGATCGCGCCGATCGCCTGGTTGAGCGTCGGCCGCGGCGTCACGTAGTGGCTGTTCGCGTACACGACGATCTCGTTCAGGCTGGCGCGCTTCTCGCCGGTCAGCGGATCGAATTCCTCGAGCGACTCGATCTCGTCGCCGAACAGCGTGATGCGCCAGGCGCGGTCCTCGTAATGCGAGGGATAGATGTCCACCGTCTCGCCACGCATCCGGAACGCGCCCCGCTGAAACGCCGCGTCGTTGCGGCGGTATTGCAGCTCCACGAACGCTTTTGCGAGCGTCTCGCGCTCGATCCGCCCGCCCAGCTCGAGCTTCACCACCATCTTCGAATAGGTCTCGACCGACCCGATGCCATAGATGCAAGAGACCGAGGCCACGATGATCACGTCGTTGCGCTCGAGCAGCGCCTGCGTCGCCGCATGGCGCATCCGGTCGATCTGCTCGTTGATCTGCGCATCCTTCTCGATATACGTGTCGGTGCGGGGCACATAGGCTTCCGGTTGATAATAATCGTAGTAAGAAACAAAATATTCGACGGCGTTTTCAGGAAAAAACTGCTTCATCTCGCCATACAGTTGTGCGGCCAGAGTCTTGTTGGGCGCCAGGATGAGCGCCGGCCGCTGGATCGCCTCGATCACCTTGGCCATCGTGAAGGTCTTGCCCGAGCCGGTGACGCCCAGCAGCACCTGATCCCGCTCGCCCTGGCCGATGCCGTCCACTAGCGTCGCAATCGCGCCGGGCTGATCGCCGGCGGGCTGATAGTCCGAGACCACCCGCATCGCGCGCGTGACCGGCTTGGCGGGCTGCTTCGGCGGCTGGAAACGGACGGGGGCGGGGCGGGCCAGAGTCTCGGACATGGGGCTTATATAGGGTGTGCCTCCGGCGGGCAGGGGGCCTTGCCCCCTGCACCCCGACTGCGGCCGAAAGGCCCCAGACCCATTACTGAAAAGTCTGAGTCAGGCCGGCGGCCAAAGATATCGGTTCGATGCTCAGGCGCTGGCGCATCGGCTCGATGGAAAAATCCTTGTCCTCAGTGAGGCGGCGAATCTCGTCGGGAGCAACGCGCGGCAGGCCGGGCACGAGCCGCGCGGCCCGCGCGCCGGCCTGCACCAGCCATTGCGGAACCGGCACGAGACGCGGCGACGGCAAGCCGGCCGCCTGCGCCACCGCCCGCACGAACGCGGCATAGGGCATCGCCGCCGGCCCCGCGATGACCAGGGATTCCGGCCCGGACAGGGGAATCTCCAGCGCCGCCAGGATCGCCCGCGTCACATCTCCCTGGTAGATCGGCTGCACGAGCGCCCGCCCGCCGCCCGGCAGCGGCACCAGCGGCAGTCGCCGCAGCAGCGCTGCCAACCGCTGCACATTGTCTTCGCCTTGAGCCCCGTAAATCATGGTCGGGTGCAGCATCACGCCGCGCCGCCCCGAGGCGAACAGCGCGGCCTCCCCGGCTTTCACACCATCGCCATGCGCGTCGGGCCAGCGGGTGAATTTCCGCGTGCTGCCCAGGAACACGAAGCGCGCGTTCGCGGGCGCTGCGGCGATCACGGCCCCCGCATGCCGCGCATGCGCCGTGCTGACGATCTGCGTCGCGTCGGACAGAGCTTCCGACAGCGCCTGGCTATTCTCGATCGCCGCGACGCGGGCGATTTCAGGGCCCGCCCAGCGGCCGGTATCGCGCACGATCGGCACGAGTGGGGTCCCGCGTGCCCGCAACGCCGCCCCGAGCGCCATCCCCGAGCGCCCGGTGGCCCCGATCACATGAACCCGCACTCAAGAAAGCAGGGTATGGGGCCTATCGGCCCCAGCGGGATGCAAGGGCAGAGCCCTTGCCCGCCGGAGGCGCGCCCGCAACCTAATCCGCCGCCTCCGCCTCATCCCCGCTCGGTTCCGCCAGCAGCGACGCGGCCACCACCCCCGACTGTTCCCGGATCCGCCGTTCGATGCTTTCCGCCATATCCTTATGATCGCGCAGGAACTGCTTCGCGTTCTCGCGCCCCTGCCCGATCCGCTGGCTGTCGCAACTGAACCACGCGCCCGATTTCTCCACCACGCCGGCCTTCACGCCGAGATCAAGCAATTCACCGACCTTGCTGATGCCTTCGCCGAACATGATGTCGAATTCCACCTCGCGGAACGGCGGCGCCAGCTTGTTCTTCACCACCTTCACGCGGGTCTGATTGCCGACCACGTTCTCGCGGTCCTTGAGCGACCCGATGCGGCGGATTTCCATTCTGATCGAGGAATAGAATTTCAGCGCGTTGCCGCCGGTGGTCGTCTCCGGGTTGCCGAACATCACGCCGATCTTCAGCCGGATCTGGTTGAGGAAGATCAGCATGGTGTTGCTGCGCGAAACCGAGCCGGTGAGCTTGCGCAACGCCTGGCTCATCAGCCGCGCATGCAGCCCGACATGCGCGTCGCCCATTTCGCCTTCGAGTTCGGCGCGCGGCACGAGCGCCGCCACGCTGTCGATCACAACCACGTCGATCGCGCCCGAGCGCACCAGCGTGTCGCAGATTTCGAGCGCCTGTTCGCCAGCGTCGGGCTGGCTGATCAGCAGATTATCCACATCGACGCCGAGCTTGCGCGCATAGATCGGATCGAGCGCGTGCTCCGCGTCGATGAAGGCGCAGGTGCCGCCGCGCTTCTGCGCCTCGGCGATCGCATGCAGCGCGAGCGTGGTCTTGCCCGAGCTTTCCGGTCCGTAGATCTCGATCACCCGCCCGCGCGGAAACCCGCCGATGCCGAGCGCCAGATCGAGGCTGAGCGATCCTGACGGGATCACCTCGATCGCCTCGTCATTGGCCCGCTGCCCGAGCCGCATGATCGAGCCCTTGCCGAAGGCGCGCTCGATCTGCGTGACCGCGGCTTCGAGCGCCTTGTTTTTTTCCATACCAATCCTCCCAGGGCCCAACCGCCGCGCGAATTGGCCATTTGATGTATCGCGCCAAGCGTGCGTCCGGCACTCTGTCACAGCGACTCGCGGCCCGGCAACAGAGAGAACGAAAGCAACACGCGATTAACCATTCGTTTATGCTTTGTTCTCAAACTGCACAAGCCCCAACGTGCGGCCAGGCTCTGGAAAACCGCCTCTGAAAAAGGGGGGCGCGGCTCAGCGCCCCCGGTCGATATCGGCGCCAGTCAGGCTCGGAGAGGGCGCGGTCGGCCCGGTCGGCGGGTCGAACCCCCGCCAGCCGGCTTCGCGGTATTCCGCCCGACGCGCTGCCAAGTCCACGCCGCGATGGCTCAAGATCCTCTGCGCCTCACCGACGCGCATCTCGTCCACGCGCGCGGTCACGAGGAACCCGCCGCGGCGTACCCCCTCGGCATAGATTTCCGCATCCTCCCGCGAGACCCCCGCCTCTGTCAGCGCGCCCACCAGCCCGAGCGCCACGGCGCCCACGCCCGCCCCGGTGACCGCGGCAACCAGCCAGCCGGCCGCCACCACCGGACCGACGCCCGGGATCGCGATCGCACCGATGCCGGCGAGCAGCCCCGCGCCACCCCCAAGCAGCGTGCCGATCGTCGCCCCCGCGCCCACCCCGGCACCCGCGGCGTGATGCGTGGCGTCCGTCGCCCCATCGCCGGCGCGATAACGGCCGCTTTCATTGCCACCCACCAGGCCGATCTCGTCGTGGCCCATGCCGGCGGCCTCGAGCGCCCGCACGGTCGCCACCGCGTCTTCCTCGTGATCGTAGAGACGCGTCAGAACCCGCGTTGCCATGGTTCGACCCCCGCTCAGGATTGCGCGCCGACGGCACCGCGGAAATCGAGCCACACCTTCACCGGCGCGCCGCCTTTCTCCGCCCGTCCGTGCCAGATGCCGCTCCGGTCCAGCGTCAGACCGCTCACGTTCTGGTAGCCCCAGCTTTCGATCCGGCTACGCGCTTCCGCCCGCGTGAAGCTGTTTGCCCCAGTCGATGGCGCGCTGGCTCTCTGTCCGGAAAGCGCGACCGGCGGATTACCCTGCCGACTGGTCGATGAACCCTGATCGTTCGGGCCAGCGGCACCGGGAGTGCCGGATTGCGACGGCTGCGCCCGCCCGGCCGGCGCGCCAAGCGGCGTGCCCGCAGTGGGCTCGTTGTTCGAGGCCGCGCCCGGCGGGGGCGGGGGCGTCGATGAGCTGGTGGTGCCAGGTCCGGTCTGCGCAAACGCCATGCCCGCCGCCAGCAGCAGCGTGGCCGTTTCCACCAAAAGCCGGTTCATGCCGGTCTCCCTGATTTCTCTGTTGTCCGGCAGAAACGCACCCGCGCGTTCCGGTTTTCGAGGCTCGAAGCCGGTCCTCGGTTGCCGGCATTGTCTTCGCCGCCGCGGAGCGCCACCTTGGCGCCGATGGATCGGCGCGCTCCCCAGACGATCGACATGAATCCCGACGGCAGCTTTGCCGCCCCGCCGCCCAGGGCTGGCCTGCCCTGGTCGGCGAGGATCGCGCTCGCCGCGTTCGCGGTGTCGTTCGTCACCGGGCTGGTCGCGGTCGCAGCGCTCGCGCTCTATATCGCTGCGATATTGATACCCGTGATGATCCTGGCCGGGATCGGCGGGTATCTCGGGTTGAAATGGCAGGCATGGCGGCAGGCCAATGCGTCTGGCCGGCAGGGGGCTTGGCCCCCCGCCCCCCCGCTGGGGCGCTGAGCCCTGCTGACGGAGCGACTTCTTCCCGTCACGGGATCTGGGGCTTTTCGGCCCCAGCGGGTCCCGGGCAGAGCCCGGGCCGCCGGAGGCGCCCCTCGATGCCGCGTCCCATGCCTGGCAAGAACGGCGGTCACCATACGGCCCCAGCCCCTATTCGCAGAAGCTGGTCACACTTCCTGAACCTGCCGGGCGCAGAATGGCCGGGCCATGCCGATCGAACGTCGCCACATCGTGTTCCGGCCGGCCGAGTATATCGACGCGATCCGCGACTACCGGCGGCGCTGCGGTAGCCCGCTGCCGCCGGATCGCGTGCTGCGCAGCGAGCTCGGCGGCGAGGACGAGCTGCACGCCACTCTCACGCTCGCCAGCCGCGAAGGCGCCGAGTCGCAAATCGCGATCCCGCAGCACGAGCTGGTGGCGGCCCTCGTCTTCCACTGCATCAACCACCGGATTCCGCTGCCCTCGAAAACGCCCAAGGGCCTGAAACGCTACGCCGAGTCGCTCGCGCTCACGCTCGACCTCGAGATCGCCCCGGCCTGACCGCACCATCGCGCGATCGCCGCCGCCCAGCGCGTTCCGCCGGACAGCCGCACCCTCCGCCCGTCCCCCGACAAGGCGAGTTCGGCCAAGAGCGCGGCCTCCGGCCGGCGGCGCCCAAGCCGCTCCGGCCATTCGACGATCACAACTCCCTCGCGCGCCTCATCCCAGCCGAGCTCTGCGAGCGCCTCGGGCCCTTCGAGGCGCCATAGATCGAAATGATGCAGCGGCAGCGCCCCCTGGTAGCTCTGGACGAGCGTGTAGCTGGGGCTCGGCACCACGAGACCGGAATCGCCGCACGCCGCGCGCAGCATGGCCCGCGCCAGCTCGGTCTTCCCCACCCCGAGCGGCCCCGCCAGCAGCACCGCATCGCCGGCCCGGCATTCAGCTGCCATTCCGGCCCCTAGCCGCCGTGTCGCCTCCAGGTCAGGCAACGCCAGCGTCGCGACACCCGCCTCGCCTGCCATGCCACCCCGAATTCCGGAAAAACCTGGTCGGGGCGAGAGGATTCGAACCTCCGGCCCCCTGCTCCCAAAGCAGGTGCTCTACCAGGCTGAGCTACGCCCCGATCCGAGGCATCACTCGCCAGGGATCCGGCGTCCGTCAAGCCGCCGCTTGCCCGACGCTGCCATCACGCCGCAATGAACCGGCAACCTGTCCCGGATCCCCGATCCCCGATGCGCATCCTCCATGTCGGCAATTTCGGCTCCCGCGCCAAAGGCGCCTTCATGCACTCGGTGGCGCCCAAGCTCAGTCGCGGCCTGATCCGTGCCGGCCACCAGGTGATCGATCTCTCCGACCGTGACGCCGCCCGCGCCGGCACTCCGTTCGGCGCCCGCAAGCTCGGCACCGCCGCCGCCAACAGCACGCTCGCGCAACTCGCCCTCGACACGCGCCCCGACGTGCTCCTGCTCGGCCACGCCGACACGATCCGCGCCGGCACGATTGCCGGTCTCCGCCGCGCCCTTCCCGCCTTGCGCGTGCTGCAATGGAACGTCGACCCACTCTTCGAACCCGACAACGTCACCCGCCTGCGCAGCAAACTGGACGTCGTGGACGCTACCCTCGTCTCGACCGCCGGCGACGCGCTGCGGATCGTCGCGCGCCCCGGCATGGCGCTCGGTTTCCTGCCCAATCCGGTCGATTTCTCGGTGGAAAGCGGGCATGCGCACGAAAACCCCGCCCCAGTCTTCGATTTATTCTACGCTTGCGGCCACCCGTCCCGCCCGCTGCGCCACCTCTTCGGCCGCGACTGGAATCTCGATCACCTGCTGACCGAAATAAAACGCGCGCTCCCCGATCTTCGCACCTGTCTTCCCGGCCTGTTCGGCGCCCCCAACCTCGCCGGCGCTCCCTACCAGCAAGCGCTCGAAAGCTGCGCCTGCGGCCTCAATATCAGCCGCCGCAACGATCAATACCTCTATTCCTCCGATCGCCTCGCCCATATGATCGGCAACGGCCAGGCCGTGCTCATCGACCGCGCCACAGGCTATGATCGGTTATTTACGGACAAGGAACTGATCTTCTTTTCGACCCTTGACGAACTCACCGCCCAACTCCGCACGCTCGCCGCAGACCCCGGCACCCGCCAAGCCATCGCGGCCGCGGGCCGCGCCCGCTACCATGCGCTGTTCAACGAAACGCGCGTGGCCGAGTATGTCCTGTCCGTCGCATGCGGCATACACCGGGCGGGCGACGTCCCTTGGCCGTCCTTGATCGACTGAACTATGCTCCCGGTGCGGAGGCTTCGCCCTGCGCAGCGCCGGCCATACGTCTCGATTGTCGTTGACCGCAATCCGTGCCCCCCTTTCTCCCGCAGCCGGCCAGGATTTGATCGCCCATCCGGATCGCTGTAGATTTGGTCTGTATCGGTTCCGGGAGAAGCGGTGTGTCGCATCCGGAGCGAATGGCCGCCGTCGATGCGACCTGGCTGAGCTTGGACCAGCCGGGTAACCGCATGGCGATTCTCGGTGTGATGGTGCTCGAGGGCCCCGTCGACATCGCGGGCCTGGAGCGCAGCCTCGCGCAACGTCTCCTGCATCATCGCCGCTTTCGCCAATGCGCGGCAGCCACCTCGACCGGCGCGGTATGGTATGACGATCCCCGCTTCGATGTCGCGCGCCATATCCGCCGTGCACGCTTGCCTGCGCCCGCGGGCAAGGTGGAGCTTCAGGAATTCATGGGCGAACTCGCGGGACGCGAACTCGATCCCACGCATCCGCTCTGGCAGTTTCACATCATCGAGGAATACGCCGGCGGTGCGGCCATCGTCGCACGCATTCATCACGCCATCGCCGATGGGATCGCGCTGATCGCGGTGATGCTGTCGCTTGCGGATGGCGGCCCGATGCCGGACGGCGGAACGCAGGTTGCGGAAATGTCGGCATTCCGCAGCGCGATCGAGCCGCTGCTGAGCGCGGTCGAACAAAGCATGGGCCAATTGTCCCAACTGCTGAGCCTTGCCACGAATCCCGCGCGATGGTTGGGCTTGCTGCGGGATGGGACCGGTATCGCGGCTGAGCTCGCCTGGCTCCTGGCGATGCCGGACGACAGCCCGACACGGCTGAAAGGCAAGCCATGCGGCGAGAAACGTGTGGCGTGGTGCGAACCGCTCCGTCTACGCGATGTGAAAGCCGTATCCCACGCGCTCGACGTTTCGGTGAATGACATCCTGCTCGGCTGCGTTGCCGGCGCGCTGAGGTCGTATCTTCAGAGCAAAGGAGACAGCACGGATTCCGTCGAACTGCGTGCGCTTGTTCCGGTCAATCTTCGCGATCCTGCGTCGCTCGGGCGGGAGCTCGGCAATCATTTCGGTATCGTTGGACTCTGCCTGCCGATCGGGATCGCCGACCCGGTCGATCGGGTACGCGAAGTGCACGCGCGGATGCAAGCACTCAAGCAAAGCCGTGAAGCCGTCGTGACGCTCGGATTGCTGACCGCGCTCGGCTATGCGCCGCAGCTCATGCGGGACCGGCTGTTCGATCTGCTGCTGCATCGGGCGACTGCCGTCATGACGAATGTACCAGGACCACAATGGCAACTCCGCCTGGCGGGTGCCGGGGTGCGGCAGGTGATTTTCTGGGTGCCGCAATCCGGCGATATCGGCCTGGGGGTTTCGATACTGAGCTACAATGGCGATGTGCAGTTCGGGCTCATGGCCGACGCCGAGCTTCTGCCGGCGCCGAGCGAAGTGGTCGAGCGCTTCGCGCCGGAACTGGAGACGTTGCTGCTGCAGGTTCTGATGGAGCATTGGCCCCTTCAGCCATCGACTTCCGCCCGCGCCACCGCGACGTCGAGCGCCTCCATCGCATCTTCCGCCGGGCATCCCGCGGCTTCACGATAGAGTGCGCGTGCCTCCGCCAGCCGCCTGCGGCCGAATAATTGAGCGATGGCATTGGCATATTCGATGTGCGCAATCGCGGAATACGGCAAACGCCGCAGGGCGTGCCGGAAATGCGCGAGCGCCGCCTCCGCGGATGCGGCATGGGTGACGCGGGCGACGGTCGGGCCAAGTTTCGCAACCAGCGCGGCATGGAACGCCCCGTAGGCGATATGGGCTTCGGCATGATCCGGGTCGAGCGCGAGGGTGCGCTCAAGCGCCGAGCGCACCCGCGAAACGATGCCTTCGGCAAGGGCGCGCGCGACGGTGATCGACTGGCCATAACGCCCGAGGGCCTGGGCATCGAAATACCACGCGTTGGGGAAGTCGGGCGCGATGCGCTGCAGTGCTTGCGCACGTTGCGAGGAGTCGAGCCATAATTCCTGCTGGGGGCGCGTGTCCGTCACTTCGTAGGTGGCATGGATATTGGCGGATTTGTTCGCCGCATTCGCGCCGAGCGGGCCCAGCTTCGCCGCAATATCGGTCGCGGTCCGGAAATCGCCGGCATGATAGGCGCGCCACGCTGCCTGGAGTTCCGCGACGGCCTTTGCGGGATCGACCTCCGGCGCCAGGGCCGGATGCGCGCGAAGCGCCGCCGCGAGCCACGCCTGATCGGGGAAGGGCTCGCCGTCCCCGGCATGCAAGCGAGGCCAGGCCGCACGCAGGGCAGCACCGGGGCGCACAAACCGGTTTGTTTCATTCTGGCTGATCGTGATCCAAGCCTCCGGCGACAGGCAGCATCGCCCGGAGCCGGTTCAGGCCGGCATCGAGCGCGCGGAGGGTTTCACCGAGATCGGTTCGCGAGCTGCCAGGACGAAGCCTGCGCTCCGGATCTGCCAGCACGGCGAGATCGAGGCTCAGCCCATGCCGGGCCAGCACCGGCGCGAGATCGGCCGCGCGTGCCCGCAGATCGGTGCGGGTATATTGATAGGCATGCTCGCAAAGCCGTTCGCGATCCGCGTAGCTGAACACATTGACGAAGAACATGTCGGGATCGCCGCGGCCAGGCTGCAGCATCACCAGGTCGGCATCGGGAAATTCATGCGCATAACGCCCGAGTGCGGCTTCGACACGGGAGTTGATGAGGGACCGGAATGTCTGCGACAGGACCAGCGGCAGACCGGCCTGTACGAGCGGTGGCGGCTTGTGGCCATGCTCGCGTTCGGCAAGCCGGGCATCAAACGGCACCAGCGGATTGATGGCAAAAAGTAGCCCAACACCTTCGCGCAGCGCGAGCGAGGCATGGAAGGTCTTGCGTAAAGCACCATCCACGTAACTCCGCCCCTGATGCTGCACCGGGGGGTAGAGGCCGGGCAACGCGGCGCTGGCTGCGATGGCCGTGGATATGGGAATGTCGCGCCAGCCCGGGGCGCCGAATGGGGCAACCTCGCCGCTGTCGAGATCGGTGGCGACCACGAAAAGTTGTTTCCGGAGATCGTGGAAATCGTCGACACGTCCGGGCTGACGAAGCAGGTTCGCGGCGAAGCCGCTGATCGATCCGGTATCGAAAATGCCAGGCGGGAGCGTCGCCGCCAGCCGTTCCAGGGCCGCGATCGCACCGCGCCGGGTGTGCCACCATGCGCCGGCGGCCCCCCAACTCCGCGACGCCAGCGCCGTCAGAAAGCGCCCGAATTCGGGGAAAGCCGGCCGCATGAGCACGCCCGGATCGAAAACATCCTCGGCGTCGCCGGTGATGTAGATGTCGACGAGGGCGCGCGGCGTGATCGCATTTGCGAGCGCAGCGGCAAAGAAACTGCCCGAGCTCACACCTACGAAAGTGTCGAAGGCAACAAGCCGACGGCCGACCAGCGCCTCGTCGAGCGCGAGCAGCGCTCCCGCCGTATAGATCGCGCCAAGAGGGCCGCCTCCCGCGAGGGCGAGACCGAACTTGCCGCGCTCCACGGGAGAGTTCGCAAGCATGCGTTCGCTCCGGCCCGGTAGGGCGAGTGTCGGACCCTTATTGCCCCGTGACGCGATCCCGGGCTTCGTGGGCCTCCTTGTGGTCATCCCCATGTGCCGCATGGGCGCGGCCATGGCCGGTTCGCTGCCCGAGATCCTCGACGGCAGCGGTCAGGGCGTCGACCTTGTCCTTCAAGGCTTCGACGTCCCGGCTGGTGGGAACACTGAGGCGCCCGAGAACCTGCGACACCCGGTCTTCGAACACTTCCTCGAGCTTGTCCCAACGTTCGCCGGCGCGCTCGCGCATTTCCGCGACGGCATCGCCGGCGGCGCCGCGCATATGTTTCTGCGCCTTTTCGCCTTCCTTCACGAGGCTTTCGAATAGCTTGGTGCCTTCCTCCTGGGCCTTGCTGAAGGCACCGAGGCCTGCGAGCCAGATTTGTGTGGCCGAATCGACCACCATTTTGCCGAATCGTCCGTCCTTTTCCTCTGCGAGTGCGTCGAGCTTCTTCGTCATCGTATCCTCCACGACCGAGTGCGGGGAAATTGCCGCTCCGCTCGCAACACCGCCATGATCCAGGTCAATGGCTGGGTGGGTCTGCCCCGGTAGGGTGCCGGTCCGGGCGGCCGATTGGGTGCGCCCGAATGAATGCTCGGTGCGCCGGCATGCGGTATTTCATTACTGGAGCGAGCGGGTTTATCGGCCGGCGACTCGTGCGGCGCCTTCTCGAACGGCCGGATGCGCTGGTGTTTTATCTTCGCCGGGTGGGTGATCCGGTGCCGGAAGCCGAGCTCGCGACGTTCTGGGGTGTTGGCGCTGCTCGGGCGATTGCCGTCGAAGGCGAAATCACGAAGCCCAATCTCGCCCTACCGGATGAATGCCTCAAGGAGCTCACCAATCACGTCGATCACGTCTTCCATCTTGCAGCGATCTACGATCTCAAGGCCGACGCCAACCTTGTGCTGCGCGTCAATGTCGAGGGGACACGACAGGTGGTCCGTTTCGCCGAGACCATCCGGGGGACGCGCTTTCACCATATCAGTTCGATCGCGGCGGCCGGGCTCTACAGGGGCGTCTTCCGCGAGGATATGTTCGAGGAGGCCGAGGGGCTCGATCATCCTTATCTGAAAAGCAAGCACTTATCAGAGCGCGTCGTCCGGCAGGAATGTCGGGTGCCCTGGCGGATCTACCGGCCCGGCATCGTCGTCGGCGACAGCCGGACCGGAGAGATGGACAAGATCGATGGTCCTTATTATTTCTTCAAATCGATCCAAAAGATGAGGCGGTTGCTGCCGTCCTGGATGCCCGCCGTCGGCATCGAGGGTGGCCGGATCAACCTGGTGCCGGTTGATTTCGTGGTAGCGGCACTCGATCACCTGGCGCACCGGCCCGAGCTTGATGGGCGTTGCTTCCACCTGACCGATCCGGATACGCATCGGGTCGGCGACATGCTGAATATCTTTGCCCGCGCCGCTCATGCGCCAGCGATCGCGCTGCGTTTCAACGCCGCTCTCCTCGACGCCCTTCCGCAGCCAGTGATGCGCAGCTTGCTGGCGCTTTCTCCAGTGAAACGGACACGGGACTTGGCAATGGAATCATTGCAACTGCCACCCGATATCCTACAATTCGTCAATTTCCCCACCCGTTTCGACAGCCGGGAAGCAAGGGAAATCCTGGAGCCCGCGGGAATCCGCGTGCCTGCGCTCGAGGACTATGCCTGGCGTCTTTGGGACTATTGGGAGCGCCATCTCGATCCGGACTTGTTTGCCGAACGTTCGCTGAAGGATCGCGTGAATGGAAGGGTGGTCCTTGTGACCGGCGGTTCATCGGGAATCGGCAAGGCCGTCGCGTTGCGCCTGGCGCAGGCCGGTGCCACCACCCTGATTGTCGCGCGGGATCGGCGGCGCCTGGAACAGAGCTGTGCCGAAGCCGCCGATGCGGGGACGCGCCTGCATCCTTATGTCGCCGATCTCACAGACGCCATGGCGTGTGGTGAATTCATCCGGCTCGTTCTTGAGGAACATGGCGGGGTCGAAATTCTGATCAATAACGCTGGCCATTCGATCAGGCGAAGCATCGAGATCTCCTTCGACCGCTTTCATGATTTCGAGCGGCAGATGGCCATAAACTTTTTCGCCGCACTTCGGGTAACGCTTGGGCTACTGCCGGCGATGACCGCGCGCGGTGCAGGCCATGTGATCAATATTTCTTCGATCGGTGTGCTGACCAATGCACCGCATTTTTCCGGCTACGTAGCCTCGAAAGCGGCACTCGAAGCCTGGAGTCGCTGTGCCGCGGCGGAGTTCCTCGACCGCGGCGTGCGTTTCACCACGATCAACATGCCGCTGGTTCGTACGGCCATGATCGCGCCTACCCGGCTTTACGACGATGCCCCGACGCTCGATCCGCAGCAAGCGGCCGATATCGTGATCGACGCGATCATCCGCCGCCCGGCTCGCATCGCAACGCGGCTCGGCTTGCTTGGGCAGACGGTCAATGCCGTTGCACCACGTTTCGGGCAAATCATCATGAACACGGCGTTCCGGCTGTTCCCCGACTCCGCTGCGGCCCGAGGGAAGCCTGAAGCAGAAAGCGATACAACGTCAGAGCAGATCGCGCTCGCCGGACTGTTGCAGGGAATCCATCTGTGACCACGCAAAACACGGAAGGAATTGCCGAGCCGGCTCGGCCCGAGGCTGCGGCGACAAACCCTTCCCGGATCTGGCTCCGCTCCTACCCGCCTGGCGTGCCACCGGAAGTGCGCACTGACCGGTTCGCAACACTCGGTGAACTCTTCCGCGACAGCGTCACCCGGTACGGCGAGCGGCCCGCCTTCGTCAGCATGGGCCGGGTCCACCGGTTTCGCGACGTCGACGCGCGCGCCCTCGCATTCGGTGCCTGGCTTCAGCAGGTAGAACACCTGCCGCAAGGCTCACGAGTGGCGATCGTGCTACCAAATCTCCTGCAATATCCGGTGAGCTTGTTTGGCGCCCTGCTCGCTGGCTATGTCGTCGTCAACTGCAACCCGCTCTATACGGAGAGCGAACTCGCGCGTCAGTTGCGTGACTCCGAGGCGCGGGTCGTCGTCACGCTGGCCAACCGAGCCGATCTCGTGCGGAAGGCCTGCGTCGGCACCTCGGTCGAGCGCGTGATCGTCACGGGCGCGGGCGATCTGCTGCGCGCACCGCGCGGCGCACTGATCAATCTGATGATGCGGCCCTGGCAGCGGAGAGCACAGGCGGACCACTTGCCCCCAGTGACGGCATTCCGACGCGTGCTCCGGGAAGGCGGCCAGCGAACCCTGGAGCCCTTCGCCGGCGGCAGCGGAGATCTCGCTTTCCTGCAATATACCGGAGGCACCACGGGTATACCGAAAGGGGCCATGCTGACCCATGGCAACATTCTGGCCAATATCGAGCAATGCCTTGCCTGGCTCAAACCCTATTTTTCCGAGAGCCAACCAGAGACGGTTCTCACCGCGCTACCGCTCTACCACATTTTCGCGCTTACGGTGAATTGTCTGGTTTTTTTCCGCATCGGAGCCCGCAACGTCCTGATCGCCGACCCACGCCGAACGGACGACATCGTGAACCAGATGCGCCGCTACCGCGTCACCGCCCTGACAGGCGTCAGCACTCTGTTCAACGCCCTTCTGCATAATCCACGCTTTCCCAAACTGGATTTCCGTTCGCTGCGCTTCTGCCTGGGTGGCGGCATGGCCGTGCAGCGCGCCGTCGCTGAAAAATGGCATACGGTTACCGGAAAGCCCATCATCGAGGCCTATGGGCTGTCGGAAACCTCGCCGGCCGTGACAGCCAACCGCCTTGACCTTGCAACCTATAGCGGCACCATCGGATTACCGTTGCCATCCACGGAAATTGCTATCCGGGACGATGCCGGACGTGATCTGCCGCTCGGCGAGGTGGGTGAGCTTTGCGTACGGGGTCCGCAGGTCATGCGTGGATACTGGAAGCGGCCGGACGAGACGGCGCGGTCCATGACGCCAGATGGGTACTTCCGCACAGGTGATCTCGCGCGGTTGGATGATTCCGGCATGATCAGCATCGTCGACCGGAAGAAGGACATGATCATCTCCGGTGGGTTCAATATCTATCCGAATGAAATCGAGGAAGTGGCCATGATGCATCCCGGGGTGCTGGAGGCAGGCGCCGTTGGCGTGCCCGATCCCGCCGCCGGTGAACGACTCAAGATCGTCGTGGTACGCAAGGATCTCTCCCTGACCGAAGAAGCGCTGGTATTGCATTGCCGCCGATATCTCACCGGCTACAAGGTGCCGCGGCAGGTGGCGTTTGCCGATGCCTTGCCGAAAAATCCGGTCGGAAAGGTCCTGCGCCGGGAACTTAGATCGATCGAATGACTCACATCGCTACCGGAGGAAGCGGACGTGATCCATCTTCGCAAGGCCGCGATTGTTCTGCTGCTCGGCGGTGGAATGGGGGTCTCCCACTGGGGCACCGCCGCCCATGCGGCCGGCTTTCAACTTCGTGAGGGCGACCCAGACTGGCTCGCGAATGCTTTCGCCGGGATCACCGCGAAGGCCTACGATGCCGGAACAGTCTGGAACAATCCGGCTGGCATGACTCGCTTAGGTGACAGCGAGATCGATACGGGCCTCACCTATTTCGATCCAGGCATCCGGTTCAGCGGGGAGGATCGGGTTGGTGGCGTACCCGTAGCGGGCAATACGGGTGGCGACGCAGCTCCACCCGCGGTCGGCGCCGGGTTCGAAGGCTATTGGAATGCGAGCCCGGATGTGAAATTCGGCGTCGCTGCCGAGGCGCCGTTCGGGCTTCGCACGGCCTATGCGAACGGCTTCCTCGGCCGCTATCAGGCGCTGGTCTCCTCGATCACCGATTACCAACTCGCATTCGCCGCAGGCTGGCGGCTGACGCCACAGCTTTCCATCGGGGGCGGCCCGATCGTAACCTACTTCCATGCGCGGCTCACGCAAGCACTCAATACCACGACATTCCTCCCGCAGGCCGGTGATTCCATCCTCGATGTGCATGGCGATGCGACCGCCGCCGGATGGCGGATCAGCGGTCTCTACGAATTCTCCGACCGATTTCGCGTAGGGCTTGACTACCGATCGCGAATTGGAATCGCGCTGGGCGGAAAACAGACGGTCGCGATACCTGCCGCGATCCAGAATGACAGCCCCTTCATCACCGGCATTCTTGCCGCATTGCGGAAACCCGCAAAAACCCAGATCGCACTACCCGATGTTGCGACAGTCGGTTTCTATTATGACATCACCCCCACGCTCGCCGCGATGGGCACGGCGCAGTGGACCCATTGGGGATTGATCCAGACGATCTCGATTGAGATACCTGGGTCGGTCGAGCCGACGCCCATTCATTTTCGCGATACCTGGATGGGCGCCGTCGGTCTGAACTGGCGGCCGATCGCCTCCGAGCCGCTGATGTTACAAACCGGCCTTCTCTATGATGAAGGCGCCAGCACAGACGCCACCCGCGGCCCTCGCTTGCCTGACGAGGACCGCATCGGCCTCGGCATCGGCGCCGCCTATGCGCTCACCCGCGCCATCGATCTTCGTGCCGCCTATCTCCACGAATTCCCTTTCGGCAGCAATCGGACGCAGTATTCCAACAATTTCCCGGGAGCCGGCACTTTGATCGGAAGTTTCGCGAACAACGCAGATCTGGTGAGCCTTGGGGTCGCGATCCGCTTTTAGAGCGCGATCATGAAGCCTGTGAACTGGAGCCATGACGAGGGCGCGCCGGTCCCGCTGGGCGCCACCTGGATCGAGAGCGAGGACGCCGTCAATTTCGCGCTCTACTCCAAGCACGCGACGAGCGTGACACTGCTATTGTTTTCTGCGGCCGATCCCACCAATCCGCTGCGCATCTGCCAGCTGGATTACCTACGGAACAAGACCGGACGTGTTTGGCACTGTCGTATTGCGGCTCGCGATCTGGAGGGGGCTGCCTATTATGCCTATCTCGTCGACGGGCCGGACGAGCCCGCAGCGGGACATCGATTTGATCGCGGCAAGATCTTGCTCGATCCATACGCGCGCGCGATTCTTTTCCCACCGGACTTTAGTCGTGAGGCGTGCCGCAGGCCAGGGATGCATCCGGGCCGGGCGCCTCTTGGCGTGTTGTTCGCCGGCCCCGACACGTTCGACTGGTCCGGCGACCGACGGCCGCGGCACACCAACGATCTCGTGCTTTACGAGCTGCATGTGCGAGGCTTCACGCAACGGCCAAACTCAGGAGTGGCGCCCGAGAGCCGTGGCACGTTTGCAGGGCTCATGGCAAAAATCCCATATTTGCAGCAACTCGGTATCACGGCGGTCGAACTTCTGCCGATTTTCCAGTTCGACCCGCAGGAAGGTAATTACTGGGGATATATGCCGGTGGGCTTCTTTGCGCTGCACCACGCCTACGGACACGCGCATGATTTCGGCGAGCAGATCCGAGAGTTCCAAACGCTCGTCAAGGCGCTGCACCGCGCCGGAATCGAGGTCATTCTCGATGTGGTCTACAATCATACGGCCGAAGGTGATGAGAATGGGCCAACCTACGGGTTCCGCGGCATAGACAATTCAACCTATTACCTTCTGGAGAAGGATCGACGGCGATACCGCAATGACAGCGGAACAGGCAATGTGCTGCACACAGCCAATCGCCACGTCCAGTCCATGGTCGTCGAGAGTCTCCGCTACTGGGTCCGACATTTCCACATCGATGGATTCCGGTTTGATCTCGCCTCGCTATTCACGCGGGCCGATGATGGCAGCATCAACCTTGATGACCCGCCGATCATCGCGGCTATTCAGAGCGACCCTGTGTTGCGTGACGTGCGCCTGATTGCGGAGGCCTGGGATCTGTCGAGCTATCAACTGGGGCGTACATTCCCAGGCATTACTTGGTTGCAATGGAATGGTGTGTTCCGTGATCAGATCCGGGCGGCCGTACGTGGGGATGCGGGTCTGCTGGGCCACGCGATCACTCGCCTGTACGGCAGCGACGATCTGTTTCCCGATACACTCGACGCTGCCTATCATCCCTATCAAAGCGTGAACATTGTCACCACGCATGATGGCTTCTGTCTTTGGGATCTGGTCTCCTTCGACCGGAAGCATAACGAGGCGAACGGGCACAACAATCGAGACGGCATGGGAGAGAACCTCTCCTGGAACTGCGGATGGGAGGGGAATCACCAGGTTCCCCCTGAAATCGTCGCGCTGCGCAAGCGGCAGGCCCGGAATTTCATCACGCTTTTGCTGCTCGCCAATGGCACGCCGATGCTCGTCGCCGGCGACGAGTTTCTCAATACGCAGGAGGGAAACAACAATCCTTACAATCAGGACAATGAGACCACCTGGTTGGATTGGGATCGCCTCCAGGCAAATGAGGATTTCTTCCGGTTCTGCCGGCTCATGATCGCTTTCCGCAAGCGCCATCCAAGCTTGGCGCGCAGCCGGTTCTGGCGGAGCGATGTTGCCTGGTTCGGTGATAGAGGCGCGCTTCGCTTCGATCGCATGGATCACACGCTTGCCATGTTCCTCTCAGGCGCTTCGCAGGAGGATAAGGACATCTATGTGATGGTGAATTTTGGCGTGAACGCCAGCACCTTCCTGATACAGAGGACAGGGCGATGGAATCGTGCCGTGGACACGGCGCTCGAGTCGCCGCTCGACATCGCCGAGCCCGGGGATGAACCAAGAATTGGGCCGGAGTATGAGGTTCGGGATCGATCAGTCGTCGTTCTGGTGAGTGACTGAGCAGAGGGCCTGCCCGTTTAAAGAACGAACTTCTGCGCCGCTTCCTATGCGTTCAGGCGGAAAAGCAGGGCTGAGCGGCCGGTGACGGTGTAGGCGTCTCCGATATCGAAGCTCTGTTCGCGCGTCATCTCCGGTTCGGTGGTATCGAAAAGGAGCTTCCAGTGCTTGCCATCCGTGCAGTCCGGCATGGTGAATTCGACGATGTCGTGATACGCGTTCAGGACGAAAAGCAGGGTCACGTCGCGGCCGCGGCGCCGAATGCCGGTCTCCTGCCCACGCCCATCCATGAGCATGCCGAAGCAGCGCATGTTGTCGTCGTCCCAGTCACTTTCCTGCATCTCGGTGCCGTTCGCGTTGATCCAGGTCACGTCGCGCACCTCCAAGGCTTCATTCCATTCGCCGGTCATGAAGCGGCCGCGCCGCAGGATCGGATATTCACGGCGCAGCCGGGTCAGCATTTGGACGAAGCGGATCATCGCATCGCCCTTTTTGCATATGTTCCAGTCGATCCAGCCGATCTCGTTATCCTGGCAATAGGCGTTGTTGTTGCCTTTCTGCGTGCGGGCGAACTCGTCGCCGGCGAGCAGCATCGGGGTGCCTTGACTCAGCAAAAGAGTTGCCAGCAAGTTGCGCATGGTGCGCTCGCGCTGGGCATTGATTTTGGGATCCTTGGTCGGGCCTTCGACGCCGTGATTCCAGCTGTGGTTGTTGTCGTGACCGTCGCGATTGTCCTCGCCGTTCGCTTCGTTGTGCTTGTCATTGTAACTGACGAGATCGTTGAGCGTGAAACCGTCATGGGCGGTGATGAAATTGACGCTGGCCCAGGGTTTCCGGCCGCGCCGATTAAAGACCTGTGCGCTCGCGCAGAGCCGGTCGCTGACCTCGCGCACGGGCAGATCGCCCTTCCAGAAGGCACGCATCGTGTCGCGGAAACGGTCGTTCCATTCGGCCCAACCTGGCGGGAATCCGCCGACCTGATAGCCGCCCGGGCCTAAATCCCACGGTTCGGCGATCAGTTTGACGCCGCCCAGCACGGGATCTTGGCTACAGGCTTTGAGGAAGCCACTCTGCTCATCGAAACCGTGCGGCTCACGCGCCAGTATTGTTCCAAGGTCAAACCGAAAACCGTCGACATGCATCTCGTCTACCCAGTAGCGCAGGCTGTCGGTTACCATCTGGATCACGCGCGGATGGGAGAGGTTGACGGTGTTCCCGGTACCGGTGTCGTTGATGTAGTAACGTGGATTGTCGGGCAGCAGCCGGTAATAGCTGGCGTTGTCGATGCCCTTAAACGAAAGCGTAGGTCCCAGCTCGTTGCCTTCGGCGGTGTGGTTATAGACAACGTCAAGGATCACTTCGAGTCCGGCGTCGTGCAGGCGAGCGATCATCTGCTTGAATTCGGCGTGCGCGAAATCAGGGCTCATCGCGTAGCGCGGATCGGGCGCGAAAAAGCCGATCGTGTTGTACCCCCAGTAATTGTGCAGTTTCTTCTGCACGAGATATTCGTCATTGACGAAGGTGTGGACTGGCAGCAACTCGACGGAGGTGACCCCGATCGCGCGGATGTAGTCGATGACTTCCTGGGTGCCCAACCCAGCATAAGTACCGCGCATCTCGTCGGGCACGGCAGGATGGCGTTTCGTGAACCCTTTGACATGGAGTTCATAGAGGATGGTGCGCTCCCAGGGAACGCGCGGATTGTTGGCGCGCCCCCAGGTAAAGGCCGGATCGACGACCCGGCATTTCGGCATGTAAGGCGCACTGTCGACATCGCTGAAGGACAGATCGCTTTTTTTATGCCCTTGGATATAGCCGTAGACGGCCGGATCCCATTTCAGCTCGCCGACATGGGCGCGCGCGTATGGGTCGAGCAGCAATTTGTTGGGATTGAAACGGTGACCGGCTTCCGGAGCATAAGGGCCGTGCACGCGATAGGCATAGACCGTTCCGGGACGCGCGTCATGCACGTAACCGTGGAAGATTTCGTTGGTGTATTCAGGAAGCTCGATGCGCTCCAGTTCACGTTCGCCATTGGCGTCAAACAGACAGAGTTCCACTTTCGTGGCGTTGGCGGAAAAAAGCGCAAAATTCACGCCGAGCCCATCCCAGGTTGCGCCCAGCGGGTGAGGTAGGCCTTCGGACATGCGCGCCCTTCTCGGGAAATCGATCATTCGGCGGGCTCACGTTCGGTGATTGCCCGCCCACAACGAGCCTGCGCGCGCCGCGGTTTCGGAGCTATATCAGATGTGCGAGCGGTTCGTCAGCCTCCGGCGCCAGAGGGCTCTGCTGCCCGGCATCCGGCAGGGGCCAGGGTGCAATGCAGGGCTCACCCCCGTGCCCGCGCGGCGCGCCCAACTCACACGAGGATTCTTCGCCGCCCCAGCGATGCCAGACACGGCGCCATCGCCCCCAGATCCCGCTCCGGCTTTACGCACAAAAACTGCCGTGCCGTTTCCGCTTCCGCCTGCGCCGCCGGCAGGCCGTCGCGACCGAGCGGCACGGCGGTGAGGCCGAGATCGGCATAGACCTTCAGCAATTGCGGGCCTGCGCGCCAGATGGCGGCTTCCCCGCCTTCCTGCTCGGCGAGGTCGCGCAGCCGCCAGACGGCGGAGACGCGGTCACTGTCGGCGCCGGCGGGGTCGCCCAGGCCGAGCAGCACGCGGCCAATGCGGCGGAAGGGAATGCCGGCACGGCCGAGCTCGCCCATCACGAGCCCATCGGCTTCGGGCGGCGGCAGGGCGCCAAGCGCGGCATAGCGCAGGCGGCCTTCGGCGTTCCATGGAATGAACCGCACGCGGCTCGGGCGCATCACGCCCCAGAGCGCGGCGAAACCCAGAGCGGCAGCCAGTCCGATCGCAAGGCGCAATGAGTTCGGCGCCTCGCGCGACAGCACCACTTCCCACCAGCTCGTCTGCGCGAGATAGCGCACGCGCGGCTCGAAGCTCGCGAGCCAGACGACGCTCGCGAGCAGGGCGAGCAGCGGCAGCAGCGTGCTGCGACGAAGCGGCTGCGCGATCAGGCGGGCGTGGCGATAATAGGCGTCGCGGAACGGGGCCATCGATAGCGCGGTGACGGTGAGGATCGCCGGCACCCAGTCCGGCTCGCCTTGCAGCGCGGTCAGCGCGGCGCCGGCGAGCAGCAGCAGGATCGAGGCCCACCAGGCCAATGTCACCCGCTGGGCAAGGCCGATCGTGAGCACCATGAGCGCGGTGCCGATCAGCGAGGGCAGGTACTGGCCGGCGCTCGCGGCCGCCGCCGCGAAATCCGTATCCATCCACGAATAGTCGGGTCTGGTGTCGAGAATGCCGACCGAAAGCAGCATCGCGCCACACACCGCGACGCCGCCGGTGGTGGCGGCCGCGGCGAGATCGGGCTCGCTCCAGCGCGGGCGGGCAGCGGCACCCGGGACCAGCGCGCGGCTGCGCATCATCACTTCATTGCCGGCGAACAGAGCGCCGGCAAGGAAGAGCGGGATGATATAGTAATAGAGACGAAACAGAAACATCGCGCTGAGCGCGACTGGGGTGGGCAGGTAGTCGGCAAGGCCGAGCAGCATGCCGGCATCGAAGACGCCGAGGCCGCCGGGCACGTTGGCAATCAGGCCGGCAGCGTAGGAAGCGAGATAGACCGCGAGGAACCGCAGGAAGGTGAGGCCGTGCGCGTGCGGCAGCAGCGAATAGAATATCAGCGCCGTGAGGGCCACGTCGGCGGTGGCGAGCCCGACCTGGGCAACGGCCATGCTGGCGCGCGGCAATTCGATGAGGCGGCCGCGCAGACGGAGCACCGGCATGCGCGCGGCGAGCAGCACGTAGCCGCCGGCGACGAGCCAGGCGAGAATGCCGACCGCAATCAGCAGCGCGCGCGGCAGATGGGTGAAGGCGAGGGCCGAGGGCTCGCCGATCAGGATGGCGCCGCCGAGCACCATGCCGCCGAGCCCGAATGTGAGTGAGCAGAAGGCGATGACCTTGCCGATCTGCACCGCATCCAGCCCCCAATGGGCGTAGAGCCGGTAGCGCACCGCGGCACCCGATACGGCAGCGAAACCGAGATTATGCGCGAGCGCGTAGGCGCAGAAAGAGGCGAACGCGGTGCGGCGATAGCTGACCCGGTGACCGGCATAGATGGTGGCGAGCCGGTCATAGATGGTGAGCAGGCCGTAGGAGGCGATGGTGAGAAGCCCGGCGAGCCAGATGCGCCAGGCCGGCATCGCGTGCAGCGCGCGGGCGACGTCGTGGACCGAGAGATGGCGGAATTCGTGCTGGACGACATAGACCGCGCCGATCAGGAGCGCGACGCCGAGGATTGCGGGTATGTTTTTGAGCCAGGGGCGGATCGCCGGGGCCTTGAAGGAACCCGACCGGGGAGCCGACTGACCGCCGGTCCCTGCGCTCTCGCGCTCACGCACGGAAATGCGCTCCGCTCCGGTGCTCGCGAACGACCGCCAGCCGACCCGCCATACCGAGTTTCTTCACAGCCTCTCTGCCGCTCGCGTGACCCCTGCGTCCGGAAGGCCCCAGCCCCCGCGCGCAGCGGGGTCGGGAGCCTTTCGGCCCCCGCTCGAACGCAAGGGGCAGTGCTCCTTGCCCGCCGGAGGCAAAACGCTCATGCCGCCGCTTCGGACGAAGGTTTCAGCAGCGCGGTTTCGATCAAACCCACGGTCTCCGTCACGCCATAGAGCGCCACGAACCCGCCAAAGCGCGGCCCTTCCTCCTGACCGAGCAGCACCTGATAGAGGCAGCCGAACCAATCTTTCAGCGCCGGAAACGGGTGGCGCTTGCCGACTTCGTAAATCGCCGTCTGGATCGCCTCCGCCGGGGTCCCAGGTTCCATGCCGCGCAGCGTCTCGGCGAGATCGGCGAGTGCCGCGCGCTCGATGTCGTCGGCGGCGCGGAACCGCTTCGCCGGGCGCACGAAATCACGGTAGTAGGCGACGGCGTGTTCGACGAGGCGGGCGAGAAAGGGCTGGGTTTGCTCGGTGGCGTCGGGGCTGTAGCGGCGAATGAAGCCCCAGAGCATCTGCGGCTGTTCGGCGTTCACGACGCTCGCGAGGTTGAGCAGCATGCCGAACGGGATCGGGCTGCCGGCATTGTCGGGGATCTGGCCGGCATGGATGTGCCAGGCGGGATTGGCTTGCGCGGTCTCGGGTGCCGCGCGGGCGCGCTCGACATTGGCGACATATTCGTCGGTGGCGCGTGGGATCGCGTCGAAATAGAGCCGCTTGGCGCGCTGCGGCGCATTATACATGAACTGCGCCAGGCTCTCGGGCGGCCCATAGCGCAGCCATTCCTCGACCGAGAGCCCATTGCCGCGGCTTTTGCTGATCTTCTGTCCCTGATCGTCGAGAAACAATTCGTAGGTGAAGCCGATCGGCGGCCGGGCGCCAAGGATCCTGCAGATCTGCGTCGAGAGCTTGACCGAGTCGATCAGATCCTTGCCGGACATCTCGTAATCGACGCCGAGTGCCGACCAGCGCATGGCCCAGTCGGCCTTCCACTGGCATTTGGCGGCGCCGCCGAGCACGCTGGTCTCGAAGCGCCGGCCCGCCTCGTCCCGCCAGACGATGGTGGCGGCATCGGGGTCGACGCGCTCGATCGGGACCTGCATGACGATGCCGGTTTCGGGATGGATCGGCAGGATCGGCGCATAGGTGGCGCGGCGCTCGGGGCCGAGCGTCGGCAGGATGACGGCGAGGATCTCGTCGAAACATTCGAGCACGCGGCGCAGCGCGGCATCGAACCGCCCGGCGGCGTAGTAGGCGCTGGCGGAGGCGAATTCATATTCGAATCCGAAACCATCGAGAAAGCCGCGCAGGCGTGCGTTGTTGTGCGCGCCGAAGCTGTCGTGGGTGCCGAACGGGTCGGGGATACGGGTGAGCGGACGGCCGAGGAATTCGCGCAGCACCTCGCGGTTGGGCACGTTGTCCGGAACTTTGCGCAGCCCGTCCATGTCGTCGGAAAAGGCGAGCAGGCGCGACGGCTTGCCGGTGAGGGTCGTGTAGGCGTGACGCACCCAGCTCGTGCGGGCGACTTCCCCGAACGTGCCGATATGCGGCAGGCCCGAGGGGCCGTAGCCGGTTTCGAACAGGACGGACGCGAGGCCGAGGGCCTCGGCGCGCTCGGCGAGTTTCTGCGCTTCCTCGAATGGCCAGGCTTTGGGCAGCGGCGGCTGGGGCATGCGCTCAACCTAGGCATCTCCCGGGTTGATGGCGAGACCGGCGGGCTTATGCTGCCCCTGTGAGCCGAATCGCCCTGGCGGCCGCGCATGGGCGGGCCGCGATCCTGACGCCGGACGGCGAACTGCTCACGCTTTCTGCCGCAGAGGCCAGCAAGCGGCTGGCAGAAGCGGGGCCGCCACTGCTGGTGCATGGTCCGGCGACCTTCCGTCGGCTGGGGCTCAGGCCTGGGCCGGCGTTCGATCTGCTGGAATTGTTCGCCTTCGTGCTGCCGGCGCGCAGCGTGCCGCCGACCGCTGGGGGACTGGCCGATGCGCTGGGGCTCGCGCGGTCGCGATCGCTGGAGGCGGAGGCGGCTTTGCTGCCCGATATCGAGGCGGCGCTGCTGGCACGGTTACGGGCCGCGAAGGATGTCCCGGCCAACGCGCAAGCCGCCGGGATCGCAGCGCGGATGGGCCGCGGCGGATGGCGCTGGGCGCCCGCCGTGGCGGAAGCGCTGGGGGCAGCGCCGGCGACGGGGGACGGTTTCCGGGTGTGGCGACGGCTGCCGCTATGGGACGAGGGGGCGCCCCCGCCGCCGCCGGCCCAGCATCCGGTCCCGCCCGAGGCGGCGCGGGCCAGGCTATCCGCCATTCTGGGGCCCGACGCGGAGCAGCGGCCGAGCCAGGCCGATTATGCCCATGCCGTGAGCACCGCGTTTGCGCCGCGCGAGGCCGCCGGGGACCCGCGATTGGTGCTGGCCGAAGCGGGGACGGGCACGGGCAAGACGCTCGGCTATATCGCGCCCGCCAGTTTATGGGCCGAGCGGAACGGGGCGCCGGTCTGGATCAGCACCTTCACCAAGCATCTGCAGCGGCAGATCGAGGGGGAGCTCACCCGGCTGCATACCGATCCGGCCGAGCGGCGCCGGCGCGTGGTGATCCGCAAGGGCCGCGAGAATTATCTCTGTCTCCTCAATTTCGAGGATGCGGTGGGGACCGCGCTCGCCGGCAACGGGGCTGGGGTGATCCCGCTCGGGCTGCTCGCGCGCTGGGCCGAGGCAAGCGCCGACGGCGATCTGGTGGGCGGCGACCTGCCGGGGTGGTTCGGGGAATTGTTCGGGGCCGGGATTCCCGGCCGGCTCGCCGATCGCCGGGGCGAATGCCTGCACGGCGCCTGCACGCACCACCGCCGTTGTTTCGTGGAGCATACGATCCGGCGCGCCCGGACCGCCGAGCTCGTGATCGCCAACCATGCGCTGGTGATGGCGCAGGCGGCCTGGGGCGGGCTCGATGGCGAGACGGTGCCGACGCGCTACGTGTTCGACGAGGGGCATCAGCTGTTCGAAGCCGCGGATTCGGCCTTTTCGGCCGAGATTTCCGGCATCGAGGGGGCGGAGCTGCGCCGCTGGCTGCTCGGCACCGAGGGCGGGGCGTCGCGGGCGCGGGGGCTCAAGCGCCGGATCGACGATATCGTCGTGGGCGAGGCGGCGCTCGAGGCGCCGCTCGAGGCGCTGCTGCTGGCGGCGCGCATCCTGCCGGGCGGGGCCGCGGGACAAGCCGGGCCGTTCGGGGCGTTTCTGGCCTCGGTCGCCGAGCAGGTGCGGGCGCGCTCACCGAAGGGGGACGATCCGTCAGCTGCCTCGCTCGAGGCCGATCTCTATCCCGCGAGCGAGGGGCTGGTCGCGGCGGCGGCAGCGCTCGGGCGGGGGCTCGCGCGCATCGCCGAGCCGCTCGCCGTTCTGATCGCGCGACTGGAAGCGAAGCTCGAGGCGGATGCCGACCTCCTCGACGAGGCGGGCCGGACGCGGATCGAGGCGAGCCTGCGCGGGCTGCGGCACCGGGTGCGCGATCCGGTCTCGGCCTGGCGGGCGATGCTGGACGCGGTGGCGGCACCGGTGCCGGAGCCGGGACAGCGCCCGGATCACGTCCATATCCTGCGGCTCGAGCGCCGCGAGGCCGGAGAGGATGCGTCTTATTGCCGGCATTTCCTCGATCCCACGCTGCCTTTCGCATTGACGCTGGCGCGGCCGGCGCATGGGTTGCTGGTGACGAGTGCCACGCTGCGGGACAGTTCGGAGGACGGGGCGGAAGCCGATTGGGAGGCGGCCGAGGCACGCACCGGGGCCGCGCATCTGCCCTCGCGGGCCTATCGCGCCGCAGTGCCGAGCCCGTTCGATTATGCGGCGCAGACACGGTGTTTCGTGGTGAGCGATGTCGGGCCCGACATCGCAGCGCTGGCGGGGGCCTACCGGGCGCTGTTCCTCGCGGTGGGCGGAGGCGGGCTCGGGCTGTTCACGGCCATCGCGCGGCTGCGGGCGGTGGCCGCGCGCATCGCCGAGCCGCTCGAGGCGGCGGGAATCCGGCTGCTCGCGCAGCATGTGGACGCGATGGACAATGCGACGCTCGTCGATATTTTCCGCCACGAGGAGAATGCGTGCCTGCTGGGCACGGATGCGATGCGGGACGGGGTGGACGTGCCGGGGCGGTCGTTGCGGCTGGTGGTGTTCGAGCGCACGCCCTGGCCGCGGCCGGACATTCTGCACCGGGAACGGCGGCTGCACCTCTCGGGTGGCGCGCCGCGCGCCTATGACGAGCGGGTGGCCCGGCTGCGGCTGCGGCAGGCATTCGGCCGGCTGATCCGGCGCGGCAACGATCGCGGGGTGTTCGTGTTGCTGGACCGGCGGGTGCCGACGCGCTTGCTCTCGGCCTTTCCGCCCGGGGTCGAGGTCCAGCGGGTCGGGCTCGCGGCCGCGATCGAGGGGGCCCGCACCTTTCTCGCCGAGCCGCCGGGCTGATGCCGGGCCCGGCGAGCCTGCGCGACCTGCTCGGCGCCTTCGCTGCCTACGTGCCGGGCACGCCGGCGCAGGATTTCCTGGCCGGGCTCGATTGGGGCGCGGCGACGCCCCGGCAGATCGTGCACGCGTTCTTCGACCGGCCGCCCACGAACGAGGCCGTCCGGGCGCTCGAGGGGCAAAGCCCCGCCGAGATGGCCTTCACGGTCTTCGCGTCGCCCGCGTTCCGCCAGGGCCTGGTTCCCCGGCTGCTGGGCGCGCAGCCCGGCAAGCGGCGCATTCTGTTCGTGCATTTGCCGAAATGCGCCGGTACCGATTTCGAGCAAGTGCTGCGGCAGCGCGGGCCGCTGGTCCATCCGTCTTTCGAGTCCGCCGAGGCGCATCCGCTGGAGTCACTTGCCACGCAGCTGCGGGCGATCGGACGGGGATTGGCCAAGCCCGGCGACATCGCCTGCGGCGGCCATCTCGGCCTGCGCTGGTATCTCGACGAAGGGCTGTTCCGCTTCCGTGACAGGCTCGTCACGGTGGTGCGCGATCCCGAGCCGATTGCGGTTTCGTTCGCGAATTACGTGGTCGCGCGCTTCCGCATGCACCCGGCGCTCGACGCGATCGATGTGCGCGGCTGGGCGGCGAAGCTCGGGCTCGGGCCGCTCGATCCGGAGATGGGCGAGACCGCCTGGCGCGACCTCGCGCTGCGGGTGGTGACGGCTCCCGGGATGATGCCGACGAACCCGCTCTGCTCGCTGCTCGGCAACGGCACCGCTGCCGGCGCCTTCGCGCAGATGCGGCGGGCGGCGATCGAAATCGCCACGGTCGAAACCTACGACGCGTGGCTCGCGGCGCGCTGGGATGGGGCGCGGTCGGTGCGGGTGAACGCGCAATCGCAACGCATCCGCTGGGAGGATCTGTCGCCAGCCCAGCGGGAGACGATCGCGGCGGCGTCGGCCGAGGACCGGGTGCTGATGCGGGCGGTTCGCAGCGCCCTGGGCGATCGGCTCTGGACCACCGGGCCGCAGGTGGTGGCTGCCGCCTGAAGCGGAATCCTCCGCCGCAGCGGTCCCTCTCGCGCATCACCGTCCGACGATCGCCCGAACCGGCGGGTCTGCACAAGCAAGGGGCAAACCGTTGCTGATAAGCCACAGCCCATCCGGGCTCTGGCACGCAACCTGCTTCGGCTCTCACGCAAAATTGCGCCATGCGTGTGAACCACAGCCGAGGAATGACTAGGAAATGAGCAGATTTGTATGGATGGGCGCTTTGTTCAGCGGCGCCCTCGCGACCACGACGGCCCTGGCCCAAACCGCGCCCGCCCCCGCCGCGCCTGCCCCCGCCGCACCCGCTCCAGCGGCGCCGGCCGCGCCCGCGGCGCCCCCCTCCGTCACACTGCTGGCGCCCGGCATGAACGGACCGCTCGCCTTCCCCTCGCAGCCCTACAGCATCGATGTGGGGCCGCTCGGCAAATGGTATATCGACGGCGCGCTCACCGGGCTCGGGCTCTGGCAGGACAACCGCACCGCGGTCGACCACGCGACCTACGGCGACCTCAGCAACGGCCAGATCTTCATCCAGAAGGTGGATGGGTGGTGGCAGTTCTTCGTGCAGGCGGGCGGCTATTCGATCCCGGCGCTCGGTGCCGCCTACACGCCGAACGACCTCGTCCATTCCTGGGGCGATTACTATACCGCTCTGCCGCAGGCCTTCCTGAAGCTGCAGCCGACCGACAATTTCTATATCGAGGGCGGGAAGCTGCCGACGCTGATCGGCGCGGAATCGACCTTCACCTTCGAGAACCTGAATATCGAGCGCGGTCTGCTCTGGGGACAGGAGCCGGCGGTGAGCCGCGGCGTGCAGGCCGGCCTGACGGAAGGCCCCCTCACGTTCGCGCTGTCGCTGAACGACGGCTATTATTCCGACCGGTTCAACTGGCTGTCCGGCTCGGCGGCCTGGACCATCAATTCGGCCAATACGCTGACCTTCGCCGCCGGCGGCAATCTCGGTCACACCGGAACGTCGGCGTTGCGCACGCCGTTTTTCCAGAACAACAGCTCGATCTACAACCTGATCTACACCTACAATAGCGCGCCGGTGATCTTCACGGCCTACTTCCAGTATCAGAACGTCCCGACCAACACCCAGCTCGGGATTGCGCAGGGCGCGGACAGCTGGGGCATCGGGCTGCTCGCGAATTATGCATTCACCTCGAACTTCAATCTGGCGGGCCGGTTCGAATACATCTCGACCAGCGGCAGCTCGGCGCAGGGAACGCCCAACCTGCTCTACGGGCCCGGCAGCAACGCCTACTCCTTCACGATCACCCCGACCTTCATCTTCGACAAATTCTTCATCCGCGGCGAGGGTTCGGTGGTGACCGCCGGGAGCGTCACGCCGGGTGACGTGTTCGGCACGAGCGGGACCAAGGATACCCAGTTCCGGGGTCTGCTCGAGGGCGGCATCGTCTTCTGACGAACCGGGCGGCCGCCCTCCGGCGCGATGCGTGGCCGGGGGCGGCCTGCAACCGGCGGCGCCGGCGGGCAGAGCGCTCCCCTCAAGGGGCGCTCTGCCCTCGTTTTGCACGGCGGTTGATGGTAGGAGAAGCCCGTTTCCGGCTTCAGAGAGGCTTCGTGAAGGCCGCCATCATCCTGTTTCCCGGCACCAACCGCGACCGCGACATGGCGATCGCGCTGCGCGGCGCGAGCGGGCGCGAGCCACTGCGCCTTTGGCACACCGAAACCTCGCTCCCTTCCCTCGACCTCGTGGTGCTGCCCGGCGGCTTCAGCCATGGCGACTATCTGCGCTGCGGCGCCATGGCGGCCCATTCGCCGGTCATGCGCGAGGTGCGGCGTTTCGCGCAGGCCGGCGGCCATGTGCTCGGCGTGTGCAACGGGTTCCAGATTCTGATCGAAGCCGGGTTGTTGCCCGGCGCCCTGCTGCGCAACGCCAATCTGCGCTTCATCTCGCGGGACTGCCATTTGCGGGTGGAGCGCGCGGACACGGCGTTCACGCGCCATTATCAGCGCGGGCAGGTCTTCCGGGCGCCGATGGCGCATGGGGACGGCAATTATTTCGCCGGCGAAGAATTGCTGGGGCAGCTCGAGGATCAGGGCAGGGTCGCCTTCCGCTACACCGATGCGGCCGGGCGAACGGGCCCGGGAAGCAATCCGAACGGCAGCACGGACGCCATCGCGGGTGTCTATAGCGAAAATCTCCGGGTTCTCGGGCTGATGCCGCACCCGGAAGATCTTGTGGACGGGCTGATGGGCGGGACCGATGGCGCGCCGCTCTTTTCTGGGCTCGTCGAGAGCCTCGCGGCGTAAGCAAAGGAAAGGATTCTTCTTTTTCTGAAGAAAAAGAAGCAAAAAGACTTCGTCTGTCTCCGAGCGCGGCGCCGCTCCGGGCACCATCCAAACAGATGAAAGTTTTTTGGTTCTTTTTTTCAAAAAAGAACAAAAAACACCATGACCGACCTCGCAGCCCTTGCCCAAAGCTTCGGCCTGAACGCCGAAGAATACGCCCGCATACCCGCAATCCTCGGTCGGGAGCCCACGCTCACCGAGCTCGGCATCTTTTCCGTGATGTGGTCGGAACATTGCTCGTACAAATCCAGCCGCGTCCATCTGCGCACGCTGCCCACCACGGCGCCCTGGGTCATTCATGGTCCCGGCGAGAATGCCGGCGTGGTCGATATCGGCGAGGGGCTTGCGGCGGTCTTCAAGATGGAGAGCCACAACCACCCGAGCTTCATCGAGCCCTATCAGGGCGCGGCGACCGGGGTCGGCGGCATCCTGCGCGACGTCTTCACCATGGGCGCGCGGCCGATCGCGAACCTGAACGCGCTGCGCTTCGGGCGGCCGGAAAATCCGGTCACCAAACGCGTGGTCGATGGGGTGGTGCGCGGCATCGGCGGCTACGGCAATTGCGTCGGTGTGCCGACGGTGGGCGGCGAGGTCAATTTCCACGCGGCCTATGACGGCAATCCGCTGGTCAATGCGATGACGGTCGGCATCGCGCCGCGCGACCGGATTTTCCTCAGCGCCGCGGCCGGGATCGGCAATCCGGTGGTCTATGTCGGGTCGAAGACCGGCCGTGACGGGATTCATGGTGCGACCATGGCCTCGGCCGAATTCTCCGCGGACGCCGAAGAGAAGCGCCCGACCGTGCAGGTGGGCGATCCGTTCACCGAGAAATTGCTGATCGAGGCCTGCCTCGAGCTGATGCAGACGGACGCGATCGTGGCGATCCAGGATATGGGTGCCGCTGGACTGACCAGCAGTTCGGTGGAGATGGCCGGACGCGGCGGCGTCGGGATCGATCTCGATCTCGATCGCGTGCCGCAGCGCGAGACCGGCATGTCCGCCTACGAAATGATGCTGTCGGAGAGCCAGGAGCGCATGCTCATGGTGCTGCGGCCGGACCGCGAGGATGTGGCGCGGCGGATCTTCGAGAAATGGGAGCTCGATTTCTCGGTGGTCGGACATTTGACCGACACCGGGCGGATCGTCGTGCGGCATGGCGGGCGCATCGAGGCGGATATTCCGCTGGCGCCGCTCGCCGACCAGGCGCCCCTCTATCGCCGGCCGTTCACGGAGCCCGCGAAGCCGGCGCCGCTCGGCGCGGTCGACGATCCCATCGGGATCGGTCCGGCGCTGCAGCAGCTCATCGGATGTCCCGATCTCTGCTCCCGCGCCTGGATCTGGGACCAGTATGACGCGACCGTGGGGGGACAGACCGTCAAGCGCCCCGGGGCGGCGGACGCCGCGATCGTGCGCGTGGAGGGAACCGCGCGGGCGCTCGCACTCACCACCGACTGCACGCCCCGTTATTGCGCCGCCGATCCGGAAACCGGGGGCGCGCAGGCCGTGGCGGAAGCCTGGCGCAACATCACCGCGACCGGCGCGACGCCGCTGGCCGTCACCGACAATCTGAATTTCGGCAACCCGGAGAAGCCGGCCATCATGGGGCAGATCGTGGCGGCGCTGCGGGGCATGGCCGAGGCCTGCCGGGCGCTCGATTTTCCGGTCGTGAGCGGCAATGTGAGCCTCTATAACGAAACCGAAGGCGCCGCGATCCTGCCGACGCCGGCGATCGGGGGCCTCGGCGTGATCGAAAACGCAGCGCACGCCGTGGGGATCGCGCTCTCCCCAGGCCTGTCGCTGGTGCTCGTGGGCGAGACGCGCGGGCATCTCGGACAATCCCTGTGGCTGCGCGAAATTGGCGGACGCGAGGCCGGCGCGCCGCCACCGGTGGACCTCGCAGCCGAACGGCGCTGCGGCGATTTCGTGCGTGCGCAGATCCTGCGCGGCGCGGTCGCTTCCTGCCACGATGTCGCGGATGGCGGCTTGCTGGTCGCGGTCGCCGAGATGGCGATGGCGGGCGGATGCGGCGCGTCGCTGCTGCCGGGCCCCGCCGAGATCGCGCCGCATGCCTGGTGGTTCGGCGAGGATCAGGCGCGCTACGTGCTCGCGGTCGCGGATGCCGAGCCGATTCTCGCGGCGTCCGCCTCGGCCGGCGTGCCGGCGCGCCGGATCGGGCGAGCGGAGGGCAGCGATTTGACACTCCCGGACGGGGCCACCATATCGGTCCGAACATTGGCGGCCGAACACGGCCGCTTTTTCCCCGCCTGGATGGACGCGTAAGCGGAGAGAGGTCGAGCCATGGCCATGCAGGCCGGCGAAATCGAGTCCCTTATCAAAGCTGCCTTGCCGGATGCGGTGGTGGTCGTCGAGGACCTGGCCGGCGACGGTGATCATTACGCCGCCACCGTGACCAGCGAGCGGTTCCGCGGATTGTCGCGCGTGAAGCAGCACCAGCTCGTATTCCAGGCACTCGGTGGCCGTATGGGCGGCGCGCTGCACGCGCTCGCGCTGCAGACCAACGTTCCGGACCAGGAGAACGCATGAGCGAGAATGACGTGGAAGCGCGGATCAAGCGCGAAATCACCGAAAATCCGGTGATGCTCTACATGAAGGGAACCGCAATGTTCCCGCAATGCGGCTTCTCCGCGCGCGTGGTGCAGATCCTGAACCATGTCGGCGTGCCGTTCGCCACCGCGAACGTGCTCGAGGACCCGGACCTGCGCGACGGCATCAAGCAGTTCTCGAACTGGCCGACCATCCCCCAGCTCTATGTGCGGGGCGAGTTCATCGGCGGTTGCGACATCGTGACGGAGATGTTCCAGAGCGGTGAGCTCGAGCCTTTGCTCAAGCAGGCGACGCCGGCGGGCTGAGGCCCGCTTCCCGCTTGGACACTGGCGCGCCATCCCGACACCCCCTGGGGCCGCCGAAAGGCCCCAGTTCCGGTCACTTCAGAACCGGTCACGTCAGAACCGGTCACTTCAGGGCGGTGATGTTGCCCAGGGTTTCGATGAAGTTGGCGGGGGTCAGCGCCAGCGCGCCTTCGAACGGGTAGTTCAGCAGGCGCGCGACCAGCAGGACGCTGACCGTGCCGGCGGTGAAGATCACCGCGACCGTCACCGCCGTCGGGCGATCCTCGATGCCGGCGAAGGCCACGAAGCTCGAGAGCACCGCGGTCAGCCCGATCAGGACCCCCCAAAGCGCGGCCGGGATGCCGTTCGCGGCCTCATAGAGGCGCTCTTCGCTTTGCGAATGGGCCTCGGCGAACAGCGAGACGATCTGGCTTTGGCGGGCGCGGTCGTCGGGATCGGACAGTTTCGCCTCCGCGGCGGCCTGGAGCATGCGGACGATCGCGTCGCGGGTCGCGTGATCGCCATGGCGGGTGTTTTCCATGGCGGGCCATTCACGCTGGACCAGCACCTCGATATAGGCGATTTCCGCGTTCAGGATGGCGTGCGCGGCCGGGGGCGGCAGGGTCGCGGCGAGGATGGCCGCGCCATGCAGCGCGCCGCATTCGCGGTCGATCGCGGCCTGGGCGTCGTTGTAGCCCCCGAGGCATTCGTTGCAGACGAACGCCAGCAGCACGGCGAAGACGACACCGAGCTGAAGGAAGATGACCGAGCCGACCTCGTGATGATGGCGGCGCCATTCGAGTTCGATGCGGCGGTGCACCAGGCTGGTGACCCACCCCGCCGCCACGCTCGAGAGCACCAGGATGAGGATCGCTTCGCCGTAACGCATCGCGCGATGGATACCGGGAAAAACAGGGCAAAGCCCAGGGGTCCGGAACCTTTCGGCCCCGGCGTGCAGGGTCGGAAAGGACCGAGCCCTCCTCAAACCAAAGTTGGGTCATCGCGTCCGGGGAGGGCCGAGCCCTCCCCAGGACGGGCCCGCAATGTTATCTGATTTCACATGTCCCGAGCCTACCACCACGGCAATCTCCGCGAGGCGCTGATCGACCACGCGCTGGCGCTGATCGCCGAGCGCGGTCCCGCCGGGTTCACGCTCGCCGAGGTGGCGCGCGCCGTGGGCGTCAGCGGTGCGGCACCCTACCGGCATTTTCCGCAGCGCAATGCGCTCGTCGCGGAAATCGCCCGGCAGGGTTTCGAGCGGTTCGCAGCGGAACTGCGCGCCGCCTGGAACGAGGGCCGGCCCGACCCGGTACGAGCGATCGAGAATACCGGGCGCGCCTATCTGGCCTTCGCGCGGCGTGAGCCGGCTTTCTATGCCGCGATGTTCGAGCCCGGGTTCGCGCTCGAGACCGAGCCTGCCTTGCTCGCCGCGTCCGAGCGCGCGTTCGGCGTGCTGCGCGACGCCGCGGAGCTGGCGGTGCGGGGCATGCCGGAGCGCGGCCGTCCGCCGGCACTGATGGTGGCGCTGCATCTCTGGTCGTTCGCGCACGGCATTGCGTCGCTGTTCATCGGCGGTCCGGGCGGGGCGCGGCGGCGCTTGCCGATGCGGCCGGAGGAGCTGCTCGAGGCCGGCCTGCTCATCTATCTCGGTGCGCTGGCGCCGGCGGCTTGACTTCGCCCCGGGGCCGGACCATCAATGTGAATGTGTTTTACATTCACATGGGAGACCGGCCATGCCGATCGCCGAAAAGCTGGACGAGTATGGCAAGGGAGCCTGGATCGCGCTGATCCTGCTGGGCTTCTGGGTAGCCTGGCCGATCGGACTGGCGCTGCTCGTTTTCACGGTGGCCACCGGACGGATGCGGGGCTGGAAAATGCAGAACCGGGGTAGCTGGTACGTGGCACAGCGCCGGGGCGGTGGCTTCGGCTGGGGCAGCGGCGAGCCGCCTTCGTCGGGGAACGCGGCGTTCGACGAATACCGTGCCGAGACGCTGCGCCGCCTCGAGGAAGAGCAGCGGGAGTTCGTCGAGTATCTGGAAAAGCTGCGCGCGGCCAAGGACAAGGCCGAGTTCGACGCCTTCATGGCAGAGCGCCGCAGCCGCCAGACGCCGCAGGCGGCCTGAACCGGCGTCCGGGCGATCCCGGATATAGCCGGCACGAAAAAGGCGGGATGATCTCCCGCCTTTTTTATTGTGTTTAGAGCAGCTTGAGGTTGGAAGCGGCGGCCTTTCCGCGCTCCATCACGACTTCGTAGGAAATCGCCTGCCCGTCATTCAGACCGCGAAGACCGGCCGCCTGAACCGCAGTGATGTGGACGAAAACGTCGGGTCCACCTCCCTGCGGGGCGATGAAGCCGAAGCCTTTCGTCGCGTTGAACCATTTCACGGTACCGGTAGCCATCAGGTCGTCACTCCAAGAACGTCTCAGCCTATGGGCCAGGCGGGCCTTGGGCACAAGGGCGACGCGTTCACCGAGTGGTGTTCCGCGCGGAGCAACGCCGGCCGGAGCGCGCCGTTGGCGGCGCTCAACGCGGAGTTTGCGCCATGGCTGAAGACGATCCCGGCTTGTCCCGTCGGCATATGGTGGGCGGGGCGGGCGTCGCCCTGGCCGCCGCCGGGATCGCGCCCGAGGCCGAAGCGCGCACCGCCGCGCAGAGTGCGCCGGCGCTGGACACATCGGCCGACGCGGTGCGCAACCCTGATACGAAATACCCCAAACCGCCCTACAGGAAACAATCGCAGCCTTGGCCGGGTCTGGCGAGCCGCATGGATCCGCCGCCCGATCACGGCGAGACGAGTTATCGCGGATCGGGCCGGCTCGCCGGGCGGCGCGCGCTGATCACGGGTGGGGATTCCGGCATGGGGCGGGCGGCGGCGATCGCCTTTGCGCGCGAAGGCGCCGATGTGGCGATCAATTATTACCCGAGCGAGGAGCCCGATGCGCAGCAGGTGACCGACTACATCCGGCAGGCGGGCCGGCGCGGCGTGCCGATCCCGGGCGATCTGCGCGACGAAGCCTTCTGCCGGAAGCTGGTGGCGCAGGCCCTCGACGGTCTGGGCGGGCTCGACATCCTGGTGTGCAACGCCGGGCGGCAGCAGCAATGCGGGTCGATCCTCGACCTCACGAGCGAGGCGTTCGACGCGACGATGAAGACCAACATCTACGCGCCGTTCTGGATCATCAAGGCGGCGCTGCCGCATCTGAAGCCCGGCTCGGTCATCATCGGCACGACCTCGGAACAGGCGTACGATCCTTCGCCCGATCTTTACGACTATGCGCAGACCAAGGCGGCGACGATGAATTACGTGAAATCGCTGGCGAAACAGCTTGGGCCGAGGGGCATCCGCGTCAACGGTGTCGCGCCCGGGCCGATCTGGACGCCGCTGCAGGTCTCGGGCGGCGCCACCATGGAGAAGCTCGAAAACTTCGGAAGCAAAACCGCGATCGGCCGCGCCGGGCAGCCGGCGGAGCTCGCGTCGATCTACGTGCAGCTCGCCGCCGACGAGGCCAGCTACACCACCGGCAATGTCTACGGCGCCGGCGGCGGCACCGGGCAACCCTGAGCGGCGTCGCTGCGGGGTCGCCATGACAACATCAGGCCCGCCGGCACCCACAGAATGAACCAGAGCGGGCCCGGGCCTTTCGTGACCTGGCCGAGATCGGTCAGCCCCGCGAAGAGCACATTGAGGCCGAGCGCGCCGAGCCAGGGAAACTCGCCCTCGTCGCGGCGGCGCCAGAGCTGGGCCGCAAACGAGGCGGCGAGTGCCGCGAACAGCAGCAGGCCGGCGGCGCCGCTGTAGAAGAGCAGCGAGAGATAGAGATCGTGCGGAAAGGTGATGTGTTCGGTGATGAACCCGCGTCCCTGCGGATCGAACACGTCGAGATGAAGATTGTCGGCCAGCCCATGGCCGAACAGAGGACGCTCGGCGATGATGCGCGCGGTGTAGCGCCAGATTTCGAACCGGTGCGAAGCGCCGCGCTGCACGATGACGGTCTCGGCATGGTGCTGAACCGATGCGGGCAGCAGGAGCCAGATGACCGCGCAGGCGGCGAGAGCCGAGAGCGCGCGCAGGCGCCAGGGGCCGGCGGCACAGAGAAACAAAGTCGCGACGCTGGCGGCGAGCAGCGGGCCGCGGCTTTCCGTCAACAAAATGAACCCCGCCATGACCGCGGCGGCGCCGAGGCTCGCGAGGCGATGGCCGGGGCCGGCCAGGCCACGCCAGAGCGCGGTCAGATAGGCAACCGTCATGACCGAGGCACCGAGGATCGGGTGGCTCGTGGCCCCCCAGCCATGCAGGCGCGGGCCGGCGCCATGATGGAAGGCCCCGACCAGGATCGCGAACCCCGCGTTGAGGCCGCCGAGCCAGGTCAGCAGCGTGGCGAGCCGGCGGCGCAGAGCGGGGTCGCGGAATGCGAGCGCCATGCCGAGCACGAAGCAGAGCGTATTGAAACTGTCCCAGGCGAAACGGAAGGAGCGGTGGCCGTCGTCATGGCCCCAGAGCAGCGTGGCGCCGGAGAAAAGGATCAGGGCGAGGGCGAGGGCGAGCGGGGTCGTGAGCGGCGGGCGGGTGGTGGTCAGGCTGGCCAGGATCGGGGGCAGGCAGGCCAGATAGAAAATGAGCGCATAGGCGGATTGATTGGGGAGCACGAACGCCGAGGCGAAGAAGAGGAGCAGGGCTTCGGGAAGCCAGGAGGCGAGGCTGGTGACGCGCATGGCCGGTGGGGTTAGGCCAAATCGGCGGCGACCGGCAGGGGGAGACCGTCGTCCTCCGGCTCAAAGACGAAGCAACACGCCCGACAGCGGCAAATGGACGATCCGCTCCCGCACCCGCACATGCCCCATCCCGCAGGCAGCGGCATAGGCTTCCAGCTGCGGCGCGATCTGCCGACACTTCGCCGCCCAAGTCTCTTCTCCACCCGGAAAACTCTTGTGGTCGACGATCGTGACGCCATCCGCCTCGCGCAGCAACAGATCCATCCGGCCTTCCAGAAGGCGGTCGCCGAGCCGGGCGGCGATGGGCACTTCGCGCGACACACGCGCGCCGGGATGCGCCGAAGCGCACCAGGCCCAAAGCCGATCCGCGGCAACAACAAAATCCTCGGCCTCCAGCGCCGTCACGGCCCAGTTGCGGAGACATCGCTCAGCGATCGCCAGTCGCTCGGTCCGCGGCCGCGCCGGGCGGTAGGCGGCGAAGAAACCATGCAGCGCCTCGCCAAGCGCGGTCATGTCCGGCGTGCCCGCGAGCGGCAGACGCGGGCCGAGCCGGATGATCTCGAACTCGGCTTTCATCGCGTCTCCACCGCCCGGAACCATCTCGCCATCGCTGGGCCGCACACGCAGGGGCGGATAAGGGACCGTCGCGGCAACCGCTGGCGGGAACCAGGCCGGGCGCTCCGCGCAAACGGCCTCGGACGCATGCGCCGCGACGATGCGGCAAGGGTATGGGTTGCCCCCCACCGAGACTTCCCCCGCATCCCCCGCCGGCAGCACGGGGGCGCTTTCGCCGAGCCGCTCCAGCCAGCCGATGTCCAATCCTTTGGCCTTCCGCGTCGGCGCGAACAACAGATAGTCCCGCGCCCGCGTCATCCCGACATAAAGCAGCCGCACGCGCTCCTGCGCGTCGCGCGCGATGGCGGCTCGGCCCACCGCCGATGCCTCGGCCGCATCCGCCAGCGGAATCCCCGCCGCCTGCCGCCCGTAGGGCCAGGGCCAGAACCGCAGAAGCCGTCTCGCGAGCGGTTGCCTGATATCGCTGCCATCGCCCGGGTCGGTGCCGCGCACGCAGCCGAACAACGCCGTCTCCCGCGGCTCGCCGAGCTCAGTCAGAATCACGACCGGCCATTCGAGCCCCTTGGAGCCGTGATAGGTCAGGACACGCACCGCCCGCGCGTCGGGCGTCGCGGGACGTTCGGCGTCTCCCCGGCCCTGAAGCCAGCTCACGAGCCCGCCGGCGGTCGCAGTCCTGCCGGTCGCGACACATTCCGCCTCGTATTCGTCCGCCAGCGCGAGCAGCGCCTGCAGATCCGCCAGCCGCGTCTCCGCCTCCCCGAAACGCGCCGCCCAGCGCGGCGCGTCGATCGCGGTGATCGCGGCCTGCAGCGCTTCCGCCGGCGTCATGACGAGGAGCCGCTCCCGGGACGCTTCCAGCGAAGCGAGACCGGGCACCAGTCCGCGTAGGGCATCGCGTTCCTGCGCCACCGCCGACGCCAGCAGCCGATCCGGCCCCGCCCCGGCCAGGCGGGCCAGTTCCGCGAGCGCAACCGTGTCCTCGGGATCGACCAGCCAGCGCAACGCCGCGACCGACGCCACGTTCGCCGCCGAATCGAGCAAGCCCGGCCGCCCGATCGCGGCCCGGATTCCCTGCGTCTCGAGCGCTGCCGCGATTTTGCCCGCGGTCTCATTCGTCCGGCAGAGCACGGCGACATCGCCGGGCCGCAAATCGCGAACGCTTCCGCCATCCTCGACCGGCCACGCCGCCGGATCACCCAACATGCCGGCGATCCGAGCCGCCAGCATCGGCCAGGCCTTGTCCTTCCCGCTCGCATCGAGCGGCATCACGCCGAGCGGTGCAGCCATCCCCGCCGGTTCCGCGCGTGCCGCCCCGCCGAGCGCCGCCTCGCCCCCGTCCATGCCCATCTTGGCAAACGCCGGCACGAACACCGCGTCGAGGAACGCGACGAGCGAAGGCCGGGTGCGCCGGGAGGTCGCGATCGTATCCCGCCGGCCGCCCGTCAGCGCCGGCATCTGCGCCGCCGCCTCCATCATCAGATCGGGCGCGGCATTGCGAAAGCCGAATATCGCCTGCTTCGGATCGCCGACCCACACCGAGCGATCGACGATGCCGGCCATCTCGAGAAAGAGGGCCAGCTGCATCGGGCTCGTGTCCTGAAACTCGTCCACGAGCAGCAGCCCGACCCGTTCGCCAAGCGTCGCCCGCACGCCGGGATCGCGCAGCAGCGCGAGCGCCGCCGCCTCCTGATCGGCGAAATCCACGATGCCGCGCGTCTCTTTCCAGCGCTGGAAATCAGCGAGCGCGTCCGCCGCCGCATCGAACAGGGCCTGCAACAATGTTTCGCAATCGGCGCGCAACCGCGGATGCGCCGTGTGCTGGCAAGCGGCGTCGAGCACGGGTCCCAGGATGCCTCGCGCTCCAGCGCTTCCGTTCAGCTTGCTGAGCTTCGCCCAGCTCGCCCAGGGCAGGTCGGCGGCCGCACGCTGCAACACCGCGTCGGCCTCCACGAGCACGTCGCGCGCCTCCCGCGCCGTCTTCACCTCGAGGAACGGGTCCATGCCGGGCAGGGCCCCCGACACGGCATCCGAGAGCGCCGCATCGAGCGCCTCTGCCGAGACGCTCCGCTCCGCCTCCCCGAGCAATGCCAGCATCTCCGCGCAACATTGCCGGGCGCTCGCCGCCAATCCCGCGCGATCGAGTTCCGCCGCGCGCGCGGCCGAGACCAGCGCCTGCACGATCGCGCGCCAATCCGTCCCCTGACCCGCCAGGTCGAAGCGGCGGGCGATCGGCTCGATCCGCGCCGCATGGCGCGCGATCGCCGCATCGGCCGCGATATGAAACAGACGGTCCGCGATCTTTTCCGGCATGATCTCGCACACCGGTGACCGCCCGGCCTCGAACGCGAACTCGCGCAACAATCCGCCGAACACGCCGTGCACCGTGCCGATGCGCGCCGCGAGCAACGCCTCGGCGGCCCCGGCTCGCCCCTGCTCGATCAGCGCGGCGCGCAGCCGCGCCTGAAGTTCGCCGGCCGCCTTGCGCGTGAACGTCACGGCCATCAGGCGCGCCGGATCGAGCCCGCCCGCGATCGCCTCGCTCGCCTCCTGCACCAGCCGGTGTGTCTTGCCCGTCCCCGCCGAGGCGGTGATCACATCGATCGGGCGCATCAGAGCACGGCGCTCGCGCCGCACAGCCGGCCATGGTTGCAGAACCGGCATGGCGGCGGCACCTCCAGTGCGCCGTGCAGCATCGGTTTTTCGCCGTCATCGTCGCTCGCGATGCCCGGCGCATCGATCTCGCCCGCCGCGAGCCGCGCCACCGCCGCCTGCCACGCCTCGCGCACCACGTCCCAGGTCTGCGCCAGCGGCACGGGCGCGATCCCCGGCGCGTCGAACGGCCAGTCGGCCGCTGACAGCATGCGGCGCGTCGGCAGCATGTAATAGGCGGCCGACGCATCCGCCCGCCCTAGCGCGCCCACATAGGTCGCGAGCTGCACGGCGCGGCCTTGCTGCAGCTCCTCCTTCCGGTATTTCTCCTTGCCCCATTTCAGATCAAGAACGAAATCGCGGCCCAACCGGTCCCGCAGCCGCAGGTCGATCCGTCCGGAAAGCGGAACGTCACCCTCGCGCGTTTTCATGACCGCGTCCTCGAGCACGAGCTCCGTGCCCTGCACGTCGAGCCCCGCTTCCCCGATCCGGCGCGCCAGATCCTCGATCGCGGCCGGGATCAAGTCCTTGGCCTGCGCCAGATCGCGTGCGTGTCCCGGCAGCCGCAAGATTGCCGCGCGCGCCCCGATCTCGCTCTCGAGCAAGATTTCTGCCCGGGCGCGCGCCACTTTAGGCGCGGGCGGCGGTCCCGGCGGGAAAACCTGCTCCGCCACGGCATGGGCCAGGAGACCGAGCAGCCGGTGATTTTCCGGGATCTCGGCGCGCGCTCCCACCCGGAGTTTCGCGACGCGATCGAAACTGTGTTTCAGGCGGCAGCCCAGCAATCCCTCGATGGCGGACGCCGATGCCGTTTCCGGCCGCGCCAGCGTTCCAGCCGGCAGCCGCCACGAACGAACCGGCCGAGGCAGCGCCAAGGTCTCGATCGGCGCCGTCTCGATATCGCAACCGGCGAGCGGCAGACGATCCCGCGCCACCTCTTCCGCGCGCACCACGATCCCCGCCGGCGCCCGGTCGAGCAACGGCTTGAGCTCATGCAGCAGCGGGTGCGTTTCCGCCTCCTCCGCACCGACCGGCTCCGGAACAACCAGGATCAGCTGGCGCCGCGCCTGCAGCGCCGGCCGGCGCCAGCCGGAAGCCGCCCCGGCCAGCCGGTCCCGCTCCCGCGCCGGCGCGCAGCCGAACGCGGCGAGCACCCCGCGCTCGGCCTCGGTCCAGAGATCGCCGGCGGAAGCGGCGGGGATCGCGGGCGCCCACCAAACGACCCGCTCGGCCTCACCCCAGACGGCGCCCGGATCGGTGACGTGCGACCAGGGGGCCGCCTCCACGGCGCCGGCCGGGTCGGCAATGCCCTCACCCAAAATCTCGTCGATCATGCGTCCGATGAGTGGGGCCGGCAGAAACGCGAGTCCGGTCTCCGCCGCCGTGGCCCCGAGTTCCCGCGCCGCCGCCGCGGCCACCCGATACAGCGCCCCCGCCTCGCCTTCGCCGGCGCGGGAAGCGGCCCAGGCGCTCACCCGCGCGCAAACGCCCTGCACGTCCTGCGCCGGCATGCCGCGCGCCGGATCGAGCACGGGCGCCATGACCCAGTCCCGCCAGCGCGCCTCATCGCGCGCGAGCTTTGCCTCCAGCGCTTTGCCTTCGAGCCCGCGCCGCTCGAGGCTCTGACGCCGGATCGCCGGACATTCTGCGAGCGCCTCGGCCCAAATCCGGCCGTCCCGGCCGGGCGCCTCGGCCAGCGCCCGCGCCAGCCGGCGCGCGACCGCGACCGGCACCGGTCCGCCCGGCAGCAGCAGCAATTCCAGCATGGCGCGCGGATCGAACGGCGCCCAGCGCGTCTCGAAGGCCAGCCGCAGAACCTGCAGCGCCGCGCGCATGGCAGACGGCGCCGTGAGCCCGAACCGGGGCAGCCCACGGCGCCGGAGCGCCGCATCAAGCCATCCGGTCGGCCCACCCAGCACGAACACCGTCTCGCGCCGCGCCGCCTCGCTTTGCGCCGCGCACCACCCCGCCACGATCTCGGCCGCCATCAATTCGGTGCTTGACCGCAACAGAACGACGCTGCCATCGCCGGCGAGGACGCCCCCCGTTTCGCCGCCCAGCGCCCGCTGCACCACACCAAGATCGCCTCCGGCCGGCTCGGGCGCCGCCGTCTCCGCGATTGCCACGCCGCGCTCCGCCAGCGCCTCGAGCAACCGGCGCGGCCCCGGCGACAGGCACGCGCGCCTTTCCACGAGCCGGATTTCCGCCCAGGGCAAATCCTCCGCGCTCGGCAGATCCCGCCGCGCCGCCGCGAACCGGTCGGCAACCCCCGGCGGAATCCCCGGCCCGGCAATCTCGGCGGCGTAAAGATCGCGCAGCCGCGCCGGCAACGCCGGATCGCTCGTCCAGACCCAGCCAGCCTCGACCAGCGCATCGCGCATCGCCAGCACAGCGCGCGCCGTGCTCCAGGGATCGGCCGCCAGCGACCCGTGCCAGAATCGCGCCGTCCCGTCGGCCCGCTGCAACTTGGTTTGCATCACAGCGATCCGCCGCGCCGCCGGCACCGCCGGCGCCCGGGTATCCAGCGCCGTCTCCACCCACTCGAGCAGCGTCAAAGGTCCGCAGGCCACGTCGCCGATCGAGGCCAGCGCCGGTGCGAGCGGAAAGCGCGCCCCGTCGAGCGCCGCGCCCAGAACGATGCGAAATCCGTCCGTGCTCATGCAGGCGCCCCTTGCAGCGCATCCGCCAGCATCTGGCGATAGCGCTGCCGCAACGAATCGGGTGCGACGATGGTCAGCGCCCGCCCCCAGGTGAAAAAATGCCAGCACATCTCATCCGGCCCGCCGGCGCAGAACCGCACTTCGGCCGCGCCATCGGGCAGCCGGTGCATCGTCTGGTCGGGATGGAACTGCCAATGCTGCGCGTCTTCCGCCGCCTCCGGCGCGATGCGCAGAACCACCTCGAGCGGGGCCGATTGATAGACGCCGAACGAGCGGCGCTGATACGCGTGCAGATCGAAACCGGGATCGCGCGTAAAATGATCCTCGCTTAGCCTCGCCGCCTCGATGCGATCGAGCCGCCAGAGCCGGTAGTCGGCATATCCCTCCGTCACCGCGACCAGCCAGCCACGCCCGCCATAAAGCAGCCCGTAAGGCTGAACCCGCCGTTCCGCTGGCGCACCGTCCCGCCCAGGATAGGTGAAAACGATCACCCGATTGCCGAGGATCGCCTCGCGCAAGGTGACGAACAGCGTCTCCGGCACCCGCATGTGCGGACCGGGCCGCACCGCCAGCCCCTCGGCCTCGAGCAGCGCCGCGATATCGGGCTCGGCGCGAAGCAGCGCCGCGGGCTCCATGCATGCGCGCAAACACGCTGCCGCCTCGCGCAGCAGCTTGGCCCGCGCTCCCGCATCCTGAAGCTCCAGATCCCGCGCCACCGCCTCGACCGCCGCCACGGCCTCGGCCCGCGGCGCGGCGAGCGGGCCAAGCGTGCGCGCGGGCAGACGCCAGCGCCGGACCTGCTGTTCATCGGTCGCGTGTTCCAGCGTGGGAAACACCGCGGCGATGGTGTCGCGCAGCCGTTCGGCAGTCCGGCGCGTTACACCAAGCTCCCGCGCCATCTCGTCGAGCGTAAGCCCCACGCGCGTGCCGGCCAGCAGCCGCGCGAGATGCAACAGACGTTCGGCGGGCCGGTACGACACGGTCCGAGCCTAGAACGTTTCAGCGGCGTGGCGCAAAATTGCGCCCGAGCCGAGAGACCGCAAAGCCGCGCTCAGGCGCACCGGGCAAAGCCCATCGGCCGCGCCGCCCCGGGCCGCCCTCGCGCTTCCGCCGCGAGTGCCGCCATGATCGCCTCCGCCGACAGTACTTCGCCGGTCAGCGCGAACCGCCGCTGCACCAGCGCGAAATCCGCCGGCACGAGCGGCCCCGCCGCCGCGATCCCGGGCGGCGCCCCCATCCCGAAGAACCGCAGGAACGCCGCCCGGCATTGCGCTTCGGTCATGAAATCGAACCGGAGCTTGATCAGAAACCGCCGCAGGCTCGCGCGGTCGAGCGACTCGCCCAGATTGGTGGTGCAGGCGAACGGATAGGGATGGCTCTCCATCCAGGTGAGCATCTCGTTCACCTGGCTCACCTCCCAATTCCGCTGCGCCCGCGCCCGGTCGGCGAGCAGGCTGTCGGCCTCGTCGAACACGAGAAACGCGCGATCCTCCCGCGCCTCCGCGAACGCGCGCGCGATGCGCGCCTCGGTGCCGCCGACAAACGGATCGAGCAGGTCGGAGGCCCGCTTCTGCACGAGCTCGAGCCCCATGCGCTGCGCCAGATGCCGCACGAATTCGCTCTTCCCCGCCCCTGGCGGCCCTTCCAGCAGCAGCGAAATCCGCCGCGGCGCATCCGGCGCCGCGAGCCGCGCGATGAGCGCCTCGAGATCCTCCCCGGCGTTGATCAGCGCCGGGTCGAACGCGTCGCAGACGCTTTGGCCCGGCGCCGGCGGTGCGCCATGGATCGCGCGCGCAATGCTCTCCACGGCCGCCAGCGCCGCGGGCGCGCCGTCCCCGGTCAGCCGCGCCATGCGCGCCCCAGCTTCGACCAGCGCCGGCGCCGCCGGCACGAGCCGCGCGAGCCGCTCCGCCTCCGCATCGCCGATCGACAGCCCCTGCGCGCCGGCGATGCGCTGCCACATGCCGGCCAGCACGCGCCGCGGCGGCCGCCGCATCTCGATGCAGAATGTCATGCGCCGGACGATCCGTTCGCCGAGCGCACCGGTATCGTTCGCCGTCCACAGAATCGGCACCGGCGTGCGCTCGATGAGCCGGTGGAGGTAGGCGCGCGAGCCGCGCGGCTTGCCGTAACGATCCTCCGAGGCCCCAAGCAGATCCTCGGCCTCGTCGAACAGCAACGCGCCGCGCCCGGGCTGCAGCAGCCGCTGCGCCAGCCGCAGATCGCCGAGCCGCTCGCTCCGGTCGGGCTCGTCGCCCTCGCCATCCGCGAGCCCGACCGCGTACAGCGGCAGCCCCGCCGCCGCGGCCAGCGACGACGCAAACGAGGTTTTGCCCGTGCCGGGCGGGCCATGCAGCAGAATATTGATTCCGGGCTCCGCCGCCGCGAACGCCGCGCGCAGCAGCGCCGCCGCCCGCTCGGCCGCCTCGCCCACATGCCCGAACGCCTCCCAGGGCAGCGGCGCATCCTCCGCCGCGCGCAACAAAGCGGCGCGCATATCGGCCGGCTCCCCCGCCTGGCGCACAAGCCGCAGCACGCGCCCCAGCACATGACATTCGCCATCCCGATCGACCTGCAGCAGCCCCGCGCCGAGCAGCTTGCCCTCCGGCGCGATCGCCTCGCGCACGACGCTCCCCGGCAGATCGAGCAGCGCCGGCAGCAGCAGCGGCTCGAGACAAAATTGCGAACTCCGCTGAAACACCACGAGCCGCGGACAGGCCGCGCGCAGCCGGTCGAAAAATGTCTCGATCACCGGCGAAAGCCGGTAGGCGACCGCGAGTCCCAAAATGCGCCGATCCGCCTCGCCGAGCCCGATCGCGTCGCCAATCGCCTCGAGCCGCTTGAGCATATCGCGCTCGACCCCCGCGGGCCCCGCCGCCACCCGCGCCCGCAGCGCCTCCCCCGCCCGAGCCCATTCCTGCGGCGTCGCCGCCCGCTCCGCCGGCCGGATCTGCCCCAGCAATTCGAATTCCGGGGCCCGCTCGAGCCCGCTCCCATCCCGCAAATAGGCAAACGCGCCCATGACGAGCCGGGCCGCCCGCCCCCGCCGCTCGGTCGCCGCCTGCATCCGCGCGGCGTACAGCGCGACCGTGTAGGAAAACCCGCCTTCCTCGCCGGTCGATTCACCCTGCCGCTTGCTTGTCGCCATGGCGCCTTCCCCCTCGAACCGAGAGATAGACTGGGAGTGCGACAAAATCGGACGTGGGTCCGACACGCTCTGCAGACGCAAACCCGATGCCAGCGGCGGACAGAGGCTCGTCTCTGCCCCCCGCTTGGGGGGCGAAAGGTCGCAGACCCGATGACTCTAGAAAGCCGCTTCGCTGGCAAGGCTGATCCAGAGCGGCGGGTCCCGGGCAGAGCCCGGGCCGCCAGTGGCAACGCCGGAGCGCGATCGGGACATCACCGCTGCCCGTCACGCTCGCTTTGGCGAGACGGTCGAACCTGTCGGTGAATTCGCCAAGCCATGCGGGCCTTCATTCGCCGTCGCGCAGCGCGCGGCCCGCGCGAGCAGGAAATCCCGTTCCCGCAAATTGCGCGTCAGCGCCGCAGCGCTTTCGAATTCGGTGCGGGCTTCCGCGCAGCGTCCGAGACGGAACAGAAGATCGCCGCGCGCCGCCGGCAGAGGCGCGTAGGCGTGCAGCGCGGGAACATCCCGGAGTGGCTCCACGAGGCGCAGCCCCGCGTCCGGACCGAACGCCATGCCGTGGGCGATGGCGCGGTTGAGATCGACCACCGGCGACGGCGCGATCGCGCGCAGCCGGTCGTAAAGGGATGCGATGCGCGCCCAATCCGTCTCCTCGGCGCGGCGTGCCCGGGCGTGGCAGGCGGCGAGCGCGGCCTGCAGCGCGTAAACGCCGCCATCCCCGGATGCCTCGGCCCGCGCCAACGCGTCGAGACCGCGCCCGATCAGCAGCTTGTCCCAGCGCGCGCGATCTTGTTCCGTTATGGGTATGAAACCGCCATCCGGCCCGGCGCGGGCGGCAAGGCGGGAAGCCTGAATTTCCATCAGTGCGAGCAGGCCGAACGCCTCGGCCTTGCCGGGCGCATCCACGGGCAGGAGCGCCACGAGCATGCGGCCAAGGCGTTGCGCCTCGAGGCACAGAGCCGGACGAACCAGGTCCTCGCCGACGGTCGCCGCGTAGCCTTCGTTGAAAATCAGGTAGATGACCTCGAGCACGAAAGGCAGGCGCGCGGCCAGTTCGGCGCCGCGCGGCGCCTCGAAGCTCAGCCCCGCTTCGGCGATGGCGCGCTTGGCGCGGACGATACGCTGCGCGATCGTTGCCTCGCGCGCCAGGAAGGCGCGGGCAATTTCCCCGGTGGTGAGGCCGCCCACCACGCGGAGCGTCAGCGCGGTGCGCGCCTCGCGCGGCAGGATGGGATGGCAGGCCGTGAAAATGAGGCCGAGGCGCTCATCGCCGATCGGGTCGTCGAGCGAGGCCTCGATCGCCTCCGTGGCGCCGCTGTCGCCCTCCTCCAGCGTGCCGGCGATTTCTGCATGCTTGCGGGCGCGCATCCGGTCCCGCCGGATCACGTCGATGGCGCGGCGTCGCGCCGCGGTCATCAGCCAGGCGCCGGGATTGTCCGGCACGCCGGTCTTCGGCCATTCGGACAAGGCGGCGAGCAGCGCCTCCTGCGCCAGTTCCTCGGCGGCGCCGATATCGCGCGTGAGACGGGCCAGGCCGGCGATGAGCCTGGCCCGTTCGATGCGGAAACTGGCCTCGATCGCCGGGTGCGTGTCGCGGGCGGTCACGCCGGACGTTTGCCCCGGGCGGCCGCCCTGGCAAGGGCCGCGTCAGGCGACGCCGAGCTTCGTGCGCTCCGCGCTGCGCGGAGCGGCGTCCGCGGGTTCGGGCGGCAGAACGCCGGCGAGGTCGGCCACTTCGTAGAAGGGCCGGATCTCGATTTCGGTTCGGCCCGGACCGGGATTGGGGAAGCGTTTCGCCCAAGCAACCGCTTCCGCCATATCCTTCACCTCCCAGATACAGAAGCCGGCGACGAGTTCGCGGATCTCGGCGAACGGGCCGTCGATGACGGTGCGGGCCTGCCCCTCGAATGCGACGCGCTTGGCCTCCGCGCTGGGTTTGAGGCCGGCGCCGGCGATCATCACCCCGGCCTGCGCCATTTCCTCGGTGATCTTGTCCATGGCCTCGAAGGCTTCGGTGGGCGGAAGCTTGCCGGTTTCGCTGTCTTCCGTGGCTTTGATGAGAACCATGACTCGCACGGCCTGTCTCCTGTTCGGTGAGGCGGCCGGTATTGGCGCCTCGCCCATGTCGACGGACGAGGGTGACGCGTTTCGACAAGGATGGGCGATTTTTTTCGCGACGAGTGGCGTGGAGGCGAGCCGGCGGGGCATGGCGCCTCGCGCCGCGCTGCCGGCCACGAAAATTAAGGGGGACGATGTCGATTCCCGGCGGTCTCGCTCGACGTTCCAGTGCCGGCCGACCGGGCCGACACGAAACGGGAGAGACATACCATGCGTGCCATCCGGATTGCGAAGGACGTCGAGGACCGCGACCCGCGGTCCTGTACCGCGGCGAGGATCATAAGGCTGCTGACGGCGACGGGCCGATCGGCCGTCAGAACCACGGCCCGCGCGGCCAGGTTTCTCGCCGTCACCGCTCCTGCCCTGGCCAGCCCGACCACCCCCTATGCGCACATGGCGCCCATCGACGCCTATCTCATGGACCGGCATCAGGAAATCGCGCTGGCCCGGAGCGCCGCGCCGAGCTCCGTCTCCAAGGACGCGACGATCCTGGTCCTGACACGCACCGGCTATGAGACCGCGGCGAGCGGCACGAACGGTTTTGTGTGCTGGGTGTCGCGGAGCTTCAGCGGTTCGCTCGAATCTCCGGAACGGTGGAATCCGAAGATCCGGGCGGCCGAATGTCAGAATCCGCAGGCCGCGCGCTCCGTCCTTCCCATCGCGAAACTCGTCACGTCGATGGTGCTGGCAGGCCGGACCACGGCCGAAACCATCACGCGGCTCCGGACCGCCTTCAGCACCCATGAAATCCAGCCTCTCGAATCCGGCGCCATGAGCTACATGATGTCGAAATCCGCGTATCTGACGGATCAGGGTGATCACGACATGCCGCACGTCATGTTCTATGTCGCGGTCAAGAACGCATCCGACTGGGGTGCGAATGCGCCAGACACCCCCATCATCGGCGGAAACTATTGGTTCCTGACGCCCGGCCACGAAACCGAGAGCGCGAGCCTGCCGCCCTTGTGCATTTTCCTCATCGGAGTGCCAATCTGGTCGGACGGCACGCCTGCTCCCCGGAACCGGATGTAGCGGCGTTCGGGCGCGCGCGTTCGACGTCTCGATGTCTGCATGAAATACGGTCATCACGAAGTTGTATCGGCTCAGGCACCGGACAGGCCGCGGGTAAACCCAGCGTCATCGAGACGTTCAATGCTCAGCCCGAAGCCTCGCTATGCCAAGGGAGCGGAAGGGCCCAAAACACCCGGTAAAGACCGGTTCATTACGCAACAAGCCTCCTCATGAAGACCCCTTCCGCAGACCGTTTGTGGAGTTCATCAGCCTCGGAAATTTGCCGCTTCATCCTTTTGTCGACAAAATGGCGAAGCTGGTTCGATTGGCGTCATCGCGATGGGTGCCGAAAGCTGAACCTGCCGCAGCACCCGCGCCCGCTTACTATGGTGCCGCCCGGCCAACAGAAGCAGCTGACGATCGCGCCTCAGAAGCTTCAAGGTTTCTCAGGGGCCGGAAAAACTCGCGAATATCTCGAGCAAGGCGGTCGGGTTGTTCCATGGCCGCAAAGTGGCCGCCTTCCGGCATCGGCGTCCAGCGGACCACGTTATAGCAACGCTCGACCCAAGACCGGGGTGGCATCGGCAGTTCGCACGGAAACAGCGCCACGCCCAACGGCGGGGCGACGAGCTCGCCAGCCTTGAAATGCAACGGGTGGAGACGATTCTCCTTGTAGAGGCGGAGTGATGAGCCGACCGTCCCGTTGAACCAATAGAGAGAAATGTTGGTGAGAATGGCGTCGAGGGTGAAGGCTCGCTCGACATCGCCGTCGCAGTCACTCCAGGCGCGAAGTTTCTCGACGATCCATGCCGCGAGGGCGATGGGCGAGTCCGCCAATGAAAAGGCCAGCGTTTGTGGCTTTGTCCCCTGTAGGTGAGCATAGGCGCCTTCTGTGGCCGCCCAGGCGGCCGCCTCAGCTAAAAACGACTGCTCCTCCGCCGTGACGGCGGCCTGACCATCGCCCAGAGGGGGCCGGTAGCTTCCCGGGATATAATTGAGATGTAATCCGACGATCCGTTCGGGAAAGCGGTGCGCCAACCAGGTTGAAACACCTGCGCCGATGTCGCCGCCCTGGGCCCCGAAGTTGGTATATCCCAAACCTTCCATCAGTTTGAGCCATAAGCCGGCAATGCGATGGGCTCCCACACCGGGCCGATCCGGCGCTTCGGAGAATCCATAACCCGGCAGCGACGGTACGACGACGTGGAAAGCATCCTCCGGATCGCCGCCAACGGCGGCCGGATCGGCGAGAAGCGGAACAATTCGTTCCATCTCGATGAATGAACCCGGCCAACCGTGGGTAACGATGAGCGGCAGCGGCGCTGGCCCGACGCCGGGCTGATGAATGAAGTGGATCGAAAGATCGTCGATCCTTGCCAGATACTGCGGCAACTTGTTGAGCCGCCCCTCCTGCGCTCGCCAATCGAAACGGTCCCGCCAATGGTCGATCAGACGCCGCATGAAGGCGAGGCTCGTGCCGTCGTCCCAAGCGTCGGCATCGAGTGCCACCGGCCAGCGGACATTCCGGAGGCGGCGCCGAAGGTCGTCAAGCCGCTCGTCTTCGACATGGATCTTGAAGGGCGTGATATCCATATGCCGTCCTCGGATAGCCGGCGGAACGCATAGGCCTGCCAAAGCCGAAACCTCAACCGCAATCCGCGTTGAGCCGAGGCTGTTCACCTAGAGCAACAGCCGATCTGCCTGAAGCGCCAGCGCTTCAGGCAGATGCTGGCGATGTTGCAGGCATGAGGGGCTACACCATCGAATGTGCCCGTACACTGCCGGGCGTGGCTCCGGGTGTGCCAAGCCAACCCATGACCGAGCGATTGACGCTCGGCGCCTCCAGCATTGCGGCAGCAAGTTCGCGCTGCGGGGCATCATCCACGACGCGCCGAACGGCTGCCACCGGCGGTGTCACCGATCGCCGCCGGTGGCTGCCGATTTACATGTCGTTTTCCCACCATCCGCGCGTGTTCACGCCCGTGGCGTCGGCCAGCGCCTCCAGCTTTGCAATGTCAGCGCTGTCAAGCGTGATGCGGCTGGCTCGGACAAGACCCTCCATATGCTCGGGCTTGGTGACACCGACAATCGGCGTCGTACCCTTTGCGATTGCCCAAGCCGTCGCGACGTCCGGAATGGCGGCCGCGTGCTCTTCTGCGATCGCCGCAAGCGCGTGCGTCAGCGCGGTCAGTTGCGGCAAGAGACTATTATATGTCTGTGCCCGCCTGGTGCCTTCTGGCAGGGGATTATCAGGACCGTATTGCCCCGTCAGGGTACCTTGCTCGAGCACCATGTAGGCAAAAAAGGGAATCCCCTGTTTGTGGCAGTAATCAAGAATGCCGGCTTGCTCGGGCCGGCGGTAGAGCAGGCTGTAGTGGCTCTGGACGGCCTCTATACGGAATCCGGCCTCGCCGAGAATGCGGTTGGCGAGTTCAATTTCGCTCAGATTGTGATTGGAAACGCCGACATGTCTGATCTTCCCCTTCCGCAGCAGGGGGATCAGGTGCCGTGTCCATCGCGCAACGTCTGCTGGATTGTGAATCCAGTAAAGATCGATGACGTCTGTGCCCAACCGGGTCAGGCTCTGCTCCAGCATGTCCGCCATCGGATCTGCGCCGGCTCCCGCGGCCTGCGGCGTGAATTTGGTGGAGAGTTGATACTCGTCGCGGGGGAAGCGCCGAAGAACATGCCCAAGCAATGTCTCGGCCCGGCCCATGCCGTAGACGAAAGCAGTATCCCAGAGGGTAAAACCAGCCGCATGCGCCCTGTCGGCAATCTCTTCGAGACCGGCCTCGGTGAAGCGGCTGCCAAAATATCCATCGCCGATCTCACCGCTATCGCCCCAGGCCCAGGTACCCAAGGCGACCTTCGGTGTTTTGAGCTGTGTCATCGTCATATCGGCTCCACATTCGTTTTGCAGAAAGCTTCGCAGTGGCCGACCGGCGTGCGGGGGCCTGCGAAAGGCGGCGGAAGCTCTGAGCATACCCTGAGTCGCCTGCTGCACGAGACCGAGCGCCAGCGCGGCGTGGTGTTGTCCGAAAGGACGAAAGATCCGGTGGCTCCGTAGCGTGCGCGGCTGCCTGGGTCCTGTTGACAAAAGGGATTCCCAAATCGGTTGGCGGCTGATTCAAGACTGTCTCCTTGGCGGAGGTAGCCTTGGCGCGCGGCGATTTGACGGATGCTCAATGGGCTATCATCGGCCCGCTTCTGCCGCCTGAG
>DAIDJM010000044.1 GCA_027451405.1 Acetobacteraceae bacterium
GGGGTAGGCCAGGATCACCGCTTCTACTCAACAAAACACTGCGTCTTGCGTATAAAAGAATACACCGACGCAACATCCCCCAAGCAGAGCAGCCCAGCCGATCAAACCCCAGGATAAACCCAAAGCCCAACCAAAACAAAAACCACACCACAACACCGCCAACCAACCCCAGCCCAAAAGCCAAAATCAGCCAACAGCCAAAGAGACGCCGTCCGCGTATCCCTTCCTATCCGATGCAATTGTCAAGGAACCCGACCCCGGAGAGCCGTCCGCCGCGCCCCGGGCTTTCGCTCGGATCGCGGCGGAGCCGGGCATCTAGTCGCTCCCGCCGACCAGGTCAACACCCGATATCGCGCCCCTTAGGCGGCTTCGGTGGCTGCCGCTTCGCGTCGGGCCGCTCGGAGCTCGGCCACCTCCTGCTCGAGCTCGAGTATCCGGCTCCGTGCCCGGGACAAAGCCTCGCTTCGCCGCGTCAAGGTCTGGCGCTCTGCCGCAAGCTCCACCCTCACGGCCATGCCGTCGCGTTCGAGCCTCTCGCAGGCGGCCAGTAAGGCCTCGGGCGTGAAGAACCCCTCCACGACCGCAAGCAGCGCCGGCGTGACGCGCTCGACCGGCACCACAATTCCGAGGCCGTTGAAGAACGGAAGACGCCAGAACCGCGTCTCTCCGGGCCAGGCTGCCCGAAAATCCTCGATCGCCGTCAGAACGCCGTTGCGTAGGCCGCCTTCGTGCGTCGCATTCCGGAAATGGCCGTTCAACCCGTCGTCCACGAGTTCCGAAACGTCCGGCCTGATACCGCGCAGGGCGTAAGGATGCCGATCCGCAGGGTCGATCCCTGCCGGATCGTAATACATGTCCCGCCGCGCGTAAGGCCAGGCGACGTCATGCATGACGACAATGGGTGGTGGGACCTTCGACCGCACCGCGCTCGAAAACATAAGCTGGAACTCGTTATAGACCGTATGCCAATTGTGGTCTCCATCGAGCAAAACGAGTTCCGCCGGAGGCAGAACGGCAAGGGCGTCGAAGCTTTTCAGCGCGTGGAACCGGTGCCGGTCCGGATAGCGCGCCAGCACGTCGTGCAGCACCGGATGCGGGGCAGGATCGACCACTTCGAGAAACGCCCCGTGCGAGGCACACCATTGCAGCAATTTTTCGGTATTCCAGCCGAATTCGGCACCAATCTCGATCATGCGCTTCGGCGCTGCGGCGCCCACGATCTTCGAGATATAGCTGTCCCAAAACCGGTGCATGAGATTTCTCCCGGCGCGAGCGCAGATCAGAGCGTGGGTGGCGGCTCGATGCGCTGCAAATATCCCATCGGCGATGTCGTGATGAGCTGGTTGTTGCAGGTTTCGTCGATCGCGAACGGCTCACTTTCGAGAAGCAGCTGAATCGCTTTCATGTAGAACCGCCGCGAGTAGCCGATCAAAGGCTGACCGAACGCTGTTCCCAGAAATACCAGATAGGAGCGAAGCGTCACCATCGCCGCGTATTCCCGCAGCGCCCCGATCGGCAAATCGTCGTTCTGGTCGGGCGCGAAGATGACGAAAACCATTTCGGCCGTCGCGATAGTCCGCCGCACGACGGGAACGGCTCCCACGGCCGAATCCGCGATCCAGATCACGGTGTCCCCGAAACCCTCCGTCCCGGCCCCGACCGCCACCACCCGTGTCGTCGCGAGACCCGCGAGCTGGCGCACATGCTCGACAAAGGAAACCAGACCGGCGGCAGCATTCACCATAACGATGCGATCCGGGCGCAACTGGACCAGCAGGGCCTGAATCTGCATCGCATCCGCCGGTGCGACCCCGATTTTCTGCCCGAGCCAGCCCACTTCCTCGTGCAGCCGACATTCGACATAGGTCGATTGCAGATATGTCTGTGCACGGTCGTCGAAATGGTGGGGGAGCGATCCGGGCCGGATGGCATGGGTCACACCGATCCGCGCCGGCGAAGCCGGACGCTGCCGGCTATAGAATGCGCGCAGCGTCTGCATCCGCCCCCGAACACGAATATCCACCGGCTCGAAGCCGGCGAAAGGCTGGCCCCGCAGCGCGGCATAGCGCAGTTCGTACGCTCGGACCCGCGCTTCCTTGGTGGCAACGGGGACGTTCGTCGTCGTGCCTTCGTGAAATTGATGGAACGAGGCTTCCCCGAGGAGTGCGACGATCGGCTCCGGAGTCTCCATCGCCGCGCGGTGGAAAAGGTCGAGATTGGCATAGCCGGCGCCCGGCTCATCGAAGCGCGTATCCATGCCCCCCAGCCGGCGCCAAAGACAAGCCGGCAGGAACAGGCAATTGCTCTCGATCATGCCATCGACCCAGCAATTCGGACTCTCCCAGATGGGCGTGGCGATCTCGAAAAGCCGATAGCCATCTTCGGGCCAATCGATGCGGTCGAACAAGAGATCCTCATGCTCGCGGGTATGGCCCGCGGCCGCCAGCCAGCGCTGGTCGCCACCGACAAACCATTGCCGTACCGCGACAATTGCCTCGGGCGCCTCCGCCGCCGCATCCCAGGCCTCGCGAAGCACGCCAGGGCTCAGCACGTGCGCGCCGTCGATCATGATCGCGAGATAAGTGCCCCGCGCCTCTGCCGCTGCCGCATTGATGGCCCCGACCGGCGAGGGGTGCACGGCGTCTGGCCGGATCAGTCGGAATTCCGGCCCGAAACTTTCCACCCAGGCAGGATCGAGCGTTTCCGTCGATCCGTTATCGATGCACAGCACCTCGTAGCCGAGCGCGCCTATCCCGCGCTGATACGCGCGCGTCAGCGAATGTAACGTCCGCGCGGCTTCCCGCCGCATATTGTGGAAGACGACGACGAAGCTGTACGCGATTCCGGCTGGGATGTCGGTGCGGGCCGGGCGCTGCCGACGCGGCCGCAGATCTTCGGGCCGGCTCGGCGCCACAGCAGGTTCCGTCTCCGCTGGCGGCAACCGCACCAGGACAGGCCCCGCCAGCACCTCGCCCCCCTCGGGATCGCACAATGAAACGCGATGCAGCCTCCCGTCCCGCAAAGCGTGCGGCAACGCCTCATCGATGCCCCAGCGCCCGTCCCCCTGCCGGGCTTCCTCGAGATCCTTGCGCCAAAGCGCAGCGCGGAAAGAGCCGAGCGTTTGCCCGTCCTCGACCAGCAAGAACTCAGGCTTCCGACTCCGCGATGCCCGTCGCTGTGCCCAGCCATGCACCCGTCCTGGTCCGAAACGGTCGATGAATCCTTCGAACTCCGCCTCAAGTTTCCAAGGCAGAGCGGGCCAGGTCTCGCGCGCCGGCGAGCCGGCGGTGAACAGCGCGGGATCGAGCACGAGCGTACCGCCATCAAGCGCCTCTCCATGGCGGACCCGCACGCTGGCCGGCTGTGCCACCGGCGGCCGGTGCGCCACGGGAAGAGGGAGCTCGAACGCGCCGGCGGGACCCGATGCGATCGCATCGGAAACAAACCCGCCCTCTAGCCATAGTTCCACGATGGCTGGCGTGCCGTCCTCGCCGCGCGCCCAACCGCGAACCACTCCGGCGGCTGCACCCAGAACCGCCCCCGCCGTCCGCGCCACGGTGCCAGACTGATCCAATCGCGGCTCCCTTGCGTGCGGCCTTGCCCAACCCCCCGGACCGGGTCAAGAGCCGCGCATCAGGCGATCAGGCTCCGCGCTGCGCGCGAATCCAGTGCTCGAGCGGGTTGATGCGGGCGGCATCGATCTCGGTCTGGGATGCGAGGTAGCCGCGCGTCGAGAATGTCGGACCGGGATCGCGCCCCTCGGCTGCCCCGCTCCGCAAGTAATGCAGCAGCGGATTGAGGCCCGCCGCCGCCACATCGGGATAGGTGGTCAGATACCAGGATGTGGAGAAAAAGGGCCCGGGATCCCGGCCCTCAGCCGCCCCGTGCTCCAGGAAATGCACAACCGCGTCGACGCCGGAAGCCGCGACATCCGCATAGCGCTCGCCATACCACTCTGCATCGAACACCGGGCTTTGCCGTAGGCGGCTGAGATCCGCCTCAGGTGGCCCGGACCTCTCTGCGTTCCGCCGCACCCGCCGCAGCGCCCGCCGCCAGAGCCCAGGCGCCGCGCCCGGCTCAGGCCCGAGGGACAGGTCCCGTTTTCTAAGCAACGCCGCCCGCAGTGCGTCGGCCCGCGCGCGCTCGCCGGCCACCGCGCGGTGGAGCTCCGCGAGCTCCGCTTCCCGATTGGCTCGCGCCAGATCCGCGATCGACGTGAGTTCCCGCGCCGCAGACCCGAGCCGCAGCGAGTCCGCCCAGCCGTCGAGCGCCGGCGGCAAGGGTGACGGCAACAGCAAGGCCAGGCCCTCGAGCATCGGCAAGACCTGCAGCCGCGGCCGCGCGTCGGCGCCCCCGGCATGGGCATCGAGGAAATCCTCGATCGCCGTCAGCACGCCGAGCTTCGGCGCATGTTCCTCGCGCGCGTGGATCCGGTCCGGATAAAGCCCGCCTCCCGCCGCCAGCGACGCCTGGCCCGGCCGCACACCCGCCCGCTCGTGCGGCGCCCGATATGGCTCCGGAATGGCCGCCGGGTCGGCATAGCCATCCCGCCGGCCGTAAGGCCACCCGGCCCGTGCCACGAGCACCACGGGAAACCGTGCGGCAAACCGGGATGCCCGGCGGGCGGCCGTCGTGAGCGCCGAATGCACCGTATACCAGTTCGGATCGCCCGCCAGGATCAAAAGATCCGGTGGCGCAATCAGCTCGAGCACGTTGGCAGCGAAGGAGGCGTGCAACACCGTGCGATTCGCGAGCCGGCCGGCCAGTGTGCGCGCATCGAAGCGCGGGTCGCGATCCGCGATATGCAGCGCAGCACCCGGGGCCGCCGTGGCAAGGTGCAAGGCCAGCGCATCGTCCGCGCCGATCTGATCCAGGAGCAGCGAGGCAGGCGACCACGCGGCGAGCAGGGGATCGAGCACATGCGCGACAAAGGCTGGGTCGAGCGACATGAAATCTCTCTGTCGGACCGGGCCCGGCCGGTCAATCGGCGCTCACGGGTCCCGGGTCCGGCTTGCCCCGGCCTCCGCCTCACCGGATAAAGCGAGCCACGCGACATTGTCGCAGAGTTCTGAAACCGTGAGCCCGAGACCGCCATGATCGCGATGCCAGACGCACGGCGCGTCCTCGAACGGCCGGGACGCGACCGAATCGCCGAGATCGAGCTGCTGCGCGGCATCTCGATCCTGATGGTCCTCGCGTCCCACATTCCGGTGCTGTTACCGAGGCCGATGCCCGGGCTGGCGCATATTTTCGATCATTATGTCGATTTCTGGTCCGGCGTCGATTTGTTCTTCGCCATCTCCGGCTTCGTCATTGCGCGCAGCCTGCTGCCCGCGCTGGCCGCCGCTCCCTCCCGGGCCGAGGCGTTCGTGGTCGCGATCGGATTCTGGATTCGCAGGGCCTGGCGTCTCCTGCCCTCGGCGTGGCTCTGGCTCGCCATCATTCTGGCCGCCGCCGCGTTCTTCAACCGCAGCCTGCATTTCGGCTATTTTCACGACAATTTCGAAGCCGTCGTTGCGGCTTACCTCAATGTCGCCAACATCCATTTCTGCATGGCCTTCGGCCATTTCGGCTTGGGTGCCAGCGCGCCCTACTGGAGCCTGTCGCTCGAAGAACAATTTTATCTCGGCCTGCCGATGCTGGCGATCGCGCTGCGGCGCCACCTGCTCTCGGCGCTGATCGGCCTCACCATCCTGTTTTTTCTCGTCCCCGAAACATACGGCATCCTCGCCTGCGTCCGGCTGCAGCCGATCCTGCTCGGCGTGCTCCTGGCGTTTTTCGAAAGGTCTGGCCTGCACTGCGTGGTGGAGCCGGTCTTTCTCGGCCGATATCGCGCCGCACGCCTACTCTGCCTCCTGGCGCCGCTCGCGCTGATGTCCGCGCTCAGCGCGTTCCAGCAACGGATCGTCCCGTTCCGCTTCGATATGATCGCCGTGCTCGCCGCCACGCTGGTGTTCGTCGCCGGCTACGATCGCGGATATTGCCTCGCTCCAGGCCCGGTGAGACGCCTGCTGACCTGGATCGGTGCCCGCTCCTACGCGCTCTATCTCGTGCATACCCCGGTCTTCTGCGGCACCAACGAACTCTTTTTCCGCCTGACCGGGCATCTCGTGCCCGATCCCTCTCTGACTCTGCCCGCTCTCGCGATCGGACTTGGCCTCGCCCTTCTTCTGGCCGACCTGAATTACCGTTTCCTGGAGACGCCGCTACGCCGGCACGGCCGGCGGATCGCCCGCGCGTTCGAGGCACGCTCGGCGCCGATCCCGGCGGCCGCCCGCGCCGTTCCGTCAGAATAACCGGGACCAGCCCGGGATCGTTTCCGCCAGGACCAGTTCGACGGTATCGGCCGTCACCGCCGGCGTCGCCCGGACCGTGATGGACAGCTTCCCGGGATGCCGGCGCATCACCTCCGGGGTCAGCAACACGACGTACGGCTCCTCGCCGGTTTGCAACGCCGGAAGCTTCTGGGAGAACGAAACCCCGTCCGCCATCCGGAAAGTGATCGCGAGGCCCCCCGTGTCGGGGCGTGCCGTCAACCGGATCCCAACCGCGCGGCCCAACGGAACGGCAGCGATTTCGAAACGCAGCCAACGCCCTTCATCGGCGTCGATCTGCCATGGCGGCCCGCTGGCGCCGGCCGGCTGGGCTGCAAGAACCGCCACATGCCGCAGCGCATGTTCCGGCACCATTTCGACCGGACCGAGCAGCGCGGGCGAAGGCAGCGCGCAAAGCCGCCGCGCCCCGTCGCCGAACGACCCGAATACAGAGACGGAAACCCACCGCTCCGCCGGCGCCCCGCTGCCATGCAGCCTGACGAAGGCGGAGAAGCCCCGGATCGGCGCGTGCATCGCGGCCACGACGTCGCCCCGCCCGTCGCGCGGTCGCGCAATGCCGACGATTCCCCCGTCATCCCGGGCCACAACCCAGGCCACGTTGCGCAAGCGGCCCGGCGTCGCCAACCACCCCTGTAAAATGGCCGCGCGATCGTCGAGACGCATCGCGCTGTCCACCGAACCCCGGCAGGCCGGCAGCGAAACGGGTGTATCGCGTGCGGCTGCGTCGAGCACCGAGTGCGGCGGCCCATAGGTCGGCGCGAACAGGTTCAGCCGGTTCGCGCGCAGAAACGCGATCAGCGGGCCCAGCGGCAGATCGCCCAGGAGAAGCGACATCGCCGGCGTCGTGACATCGACGCCGTTTCTCAGCGCTTCGGCATTGGCCTGCACGAAAAGCCGAAAATCAGCCGCTCGCCGCACATAGGACGGGTTATTGAGCGCCAGAAGCGCGGCAACGGCGGCCAGCGCCACCCAAGGTGGCCGTGCTGCGGCGGTCACTTCCCGCCATGCCAGGGCGGCCAACGCCGCGAGCAGCAGGAGGCTCATGGATGCGTAGCGCGGCGTCAGCGCCGCGGCCGGGCCATAATAGGCCCGATCGGTCACCGCGCCGGCAGCGGCGTTCAGCACGACCCAGGTGCCGAGCGCGATCAGAGCGGCCGTGGCGGGTGGAACGGGGCGGCGCCGGACCGCGCTCGCCAGGAAAAATGCCAGCGCAGCGGCCGCTACGAGGCCGACAGCGCGCGCGAGCATGGGAACGGCGCCCGCCGCGCTGCCCAGAAAACCGAGGGCGAAGCTGGCCCGGTCGATGATCGGGACCGGATGGTGCAGCGCGACCGGCACGCCGATGAGGTCCGTTGCCGCCGCCGATCCGGCCATGGCGAGCGCCGGCGCCGCAGCCCGCAAGGAGGCGCGCCGCAGAAAGGCCAGAAGCGCGAGCGCCGGCGCGAGCAGAAGGCCGCTCGCCATGGAAAGAGCGCCGACGACCGCCGCCAGGCCCGCCCCCGCGGAGAATGCCGCCGGATGCCGCGAGCCCGGAACCGTGGCGAGCGCCAGCAGACCGACGGCGGCGACGGAGGCGGCGATCGAAAATCCAAACTGCACCTGAAACGGCAGGATCAGATTGTCGAACTGGCACAAGGAAAGAAACCAGGCGGCCCAGAACAGGGGTGGCAACGGCCCGACACGTGCCAGCCTCCCGAACGCCAGCCCGGCGCCCCCAAGCAGCAGCAGGTTCACGATCAGGGGGAACCAGCCCAGCATGTGAAACCACAGCGAGTCCGCGAGCAGCACGAGGCGGGTGGTGACGATGCGATGCTCGTTGTGGAAAGCAAACAGATCCTGCCATGTGAACCCGTCTTCGGTCATGCGCCGGAACGTCGCGACCCAGAACCAGTCGTCCATCCAGGGCTCGACGACCCGGAAACGCCAGGCGACGAATACCGCCTGCACGATCACGCCAAGCGCGGATATCCCAAGCAGAAACTGGCAAGCGCGCCGCCAGCGCGCGGAAGCGAGACTCACAGCGCCAGCGGCAGCTGCTCCATCGGAAAAACCGACGGCGTAAACATCCAGGTTTCGATCGCATACCGCGTGGCCGTGGCGCCGGGCGTCAGCGCCGTCCGGTGCAGCATCAAATGATCGAACAGCAACGCATCGCCGGCCGCAAATTCGGGGCTTTCGATCCGCACGCCGCCCGCTTCGAACACGTCCAGCATGCCGTCACCCACCATCCAATCCAGCGGCGCGCCATGCGTCCCGGTCTGCACGACGTAAGGAATGCGTCGCGACACGACATCGAGGCCCACCGCGTCCCGGCCGCACGGCGTGAGCGCCAGCCAGACATTGAGCGCCCCGACATCCCCCAAGAACGCGCCGTCCTGATGCCATCCGCCGCCGCGCCCGGGACGCGTCCGCCGCAACGTCGATTTCAGGATGGACAAGGCCGGTCGCTCACCCAGGACGCCTGCCGCCAGATCGATGACGCCGCGCGCCGTGAACCGCTCGATCAGCTCGAAAAGCAGGCGCGGGCTGTCGGCCGTGAGGATGGAGTCCGTCTCGCCGATGAAAGAGCGCGAGCCCTCGTCGCCGGGCATGCGCAACGGACAATACCAGCCCTCCGGATCGCCCTCGGGATGCGCCTCCCGCGCGGCATAGGCGTGATCGATCCCCTGCCGCAACTGCTCTGCCTCTTCCGGCGACAGCAGGCCGCGCACGAGCAGCGAACCCTTATGCGCGATCGCCCCTGCCACCCGCTCGGGCGTCAAATCCCCCGCCTGGCATTCCGGAACACCGTCCCCGGGCGGCCCAAGGTCGGGAAACGCGGGGGCGGGAAACGCAGCGTCGGGCCGCTCCGAGCCACGGCCGCCCGAGAAGGCCAGGCATCGCCAGCGCGCGAGCGCCATCTCGAGCGTGGGATCGCGCCGCCGCCGGTTGGCTTCCGTTCCGATCCGGACGGCCTCGCGCCAGTTCCGCCGCTTCGCGGCCTTCCAGGCCTCCGCCGCATCGCCGGCCGCCAGCACCTCCTGCGCCACGCCAACCCCTCCCCGACCGCGACCGTCTCGCTTGCTCCAGCCTAACGCCCCAGGCTAGGCACGGCCACCATGCCGGCCACCCACCGCGTCCTGATCACCGGCGCCGCCGGATTGATCGGCCAAAATCTCGCGGTCCTCCTACCGGCCCAGGGCTACCGGGACCTGGTCGGCTTCGACAAGCATCCGGCGAACACACCGACCCTCCGCTGCCTCCATCCGGCAATGACCGTGATCGAAGCCGATCTCGCCGAGCGCGGTCCCTGGGAGGCGGCCTTCACGCCCGGCAGCACCCTCGTGCTCGGCCAGGCCCAGATCGGCGGCACCGATCCCGAGCCGTTCCGGCGTAACAACATCACCGCCACGGAAAACGTGCTGCGCGCCGCGCGGCATGGCGGCATCGCGCACATCGTCCACCTCTCCTCCTCGGTCGTGAATTCCGCCGCCACCGACCTTTACGCCGAAACCAAACGCGCGCAGGAGGCGCTCGTCGCCGCCTGCGGCATCCCGTACGCCATCCTGCGGCCGACGCTGATGTTCGGCTGGTTCGATCGCAAGCATCTCGGGTGGCTCGCCCGCTTCATGCGCAAGTCGCCACTCTTCCCGATCCCCGGCCACGGACGCTTCCGGCGGCAGCCGCTCTTCGCCGGCGATTTCTGCGCGATCATTGCGTCCTGCATCGCCCGCGACACGACCGGGGCCTACAATATCAGCGGTCTCGAAACCGTGGATTATATCGATTTGATCCGCGCTCTGCGCAGCGCCTGCGGCGCCCGCACGCATCTCCAGACGATCCCGTTTGCGCTGTTCGACGCGCTGCTCGGCGCCTATGCGCGGATCGACCGTGATCCGCCCTTCACGCGCCGCCAGCTCGCGGCGCTCGCCATCCCCGAACTCTTCGAAATCATCGACTGGCCGGCGATCTTCGGCGTGACCCCGACCCGGCTGCAGGACGCCCTGGACCGCACGTTCCGAGAAAAACCCTGGTGCGACGTGGAGCTCGCCTTCTGATGCCCCGCGTGGTCGTGATCGGCGCCGGCATGATGGGTCTCGCCGCCGCCTACGAAGCCGCCGGCCTCGGCCACGCGGTCACGCTGCTCGAAGCCGCGCCGGAACCGGGCGGCATGGCCGCGCATTTCCGACTGGGCCCGCTGTCGATCGAACGCTATTATCATTTTGTCTGTAAAACAGACGCGCCGATCTTCGCGATTCTCGAGGAACTCGGCATCGCCCACAAAATGCGCTGGGCCGCCACCAGCATGGGCCATTTCACCCGCGGACGCCTGCACGAATGGGGCACCCCGCGCGCACTTTTGCGCTACCCGCACCTGACCCTGCTGGAAAAATTCCGCTACGCGCTGCTCGCCTTCGCCTGCATGCGCCGCGATCGCTGGCCCGCGCTCGAACATCAAACCGCCCGCGCCTGGATCACAGGCTGGTGCGGCGCCGGCGTCTACCAAAAAATGTGGCACCGGCTGTTCGCGCTCAAATTCCACGAGCTCGCCGAAAACATCTCGGCCGCCTGGATCTGGACGCGCATCCGCCGGGTCGGCCTCTCCCGCCGCAATCTCTTCCAGGAGGAGCTCGGCTATATCGAAGGCGGGTCCGAAACCCTCGTCCAAGCCATGGCGGATGCGATCCGGGTCCGCGGCGGCACCCTCCGTCTCTCGACTCCCGTCACGCGTATCCTCACCGAGAACGGTCGCGTCAGCGGCGTTCTCGCCGGTGACGAAACCATTCCCGCGGACGCGGTGATCGCCACGGTACCCACGCCGCTGATCGCGGGGCTCGCGCCCGATCTTCCCGCGTCCGCACTCGACGCTTATGGCTCCATCGAAAATATCGGCGTCGCCTGCGTCGTCCTCCATCTCGACCGCGCCGTCACCCCCCATTTCTGGGTCAATGTCGACGAGCCCGACATCGGCATCCCCGGCATCATCGAATTCTCCAATCTCCGCCCGGTCGGCGGCCATGTCGTCTTCGTGCCGTTCTACATGCCGACCACCCACACGCGCTGGCAAAGGCCCGACGACGCCCTGATCGAGGAAAGCCTCGCCTGCCTCACGCGCATCAACCCGAGCGTCACGCGCGCCAACCTGCTCGATGCCGCGGTCGGCCGCCTGCGCCACGCACAGCCCGTCTGCCCACCCGGGTTTGCGTCACGGCTGCCACCAATACAGACCGCGATCGCGGGCCTGCAGATTGCGGATACGTGTTTTTATTATCCGGAGGATCGGGGGACGGCGGAAAGCCTTCGTCTCGGAAGGCGTATGGCGAAGGATGTTCCTTTTTGAAAAAAAAGAACCAAAAAACTTTTTCTTGCTGGAAAACGCCCCACAGCCGCTTCGTCCCATACAAGATGGCGGCTTTTGGTTTCTTCAGAATAAAAAGCCTTTTCGCCTATGCATCGTGAGTTTTTCCGTTTCCTCGCGGCCGGCCTTATCGCCGCGATCGTCAACGTCGCCACCCGGGCCCTACTCGCGCCCTGGCTGCCGTTCGCGATCGCGATCGTGCCGGCCTATGTCTGCGGCATGATCACGGCATTCGTGCTCAATCGTCTTTTTGTGTTTCATTTCGCTTCGCACGGCCACGCCGCCGCGCAAGCCCTGCGCTTCACCCTGGTCAACCTGCTGGGCCTGGCGCAGGTATGGGCCGTCGGGATTTTGCTCGCGAAAGATGCGCTGCCCGCGCTGCATTGGGGTTTCCATCCCGACACGGTCGCCCACGCGATCGCCGTCGCGGTTCCCATGGTCACGAGCTATTTGGGCCACCGCTGGTTCTCGTTCCGGCCGAAGCCAGAGCGCGCCTGGAACGCCGCGGGAGAGGCCGGCCGCAGATCGTCACCGTGATCGGCAAGCCAGGGCTAGCCTTTCGCCCCATCTCGCCCAATTCTACGCGCAAACCGAAGGAGCGACAGCATGTCCCTCTCCCTCGCCACCCAGACCGCCCGCCCCGCGCTCACCGCCACCCACCGCCGCGCCGCGCTCCTCGCCATCCTGGCGCTCGGTCTGGCGGCCGGCTTCGTGATCACGAGCCCGGCCGAAACCGCGTCCGCCATCCACCGCGCCGGCCCTGACCTCACGCGCCTCCTGCGCGGCATGGCGCTGCTCAAGACCGCCATGCTGACCGCGGCCGCAGGCGCGATCCTCTGGCGCTTCGGCACGCCGGTTCCGCGCCCCTGGTTCGCGGCCTACGCGGCGGCTTTGGGCGCGATGGCGCTCGGCCCCGGCCTCGTCTGGGGCATGTATCATTTGTATCTGGGCTCGGCCGCGATGAATGGCGGCCTGATCGCGACCCTGATTCTGCTTTGGCGCGATCCCGGCGTCGGTCTCGGGCTCGACGAAGCCCTGCGCCGCCGCCGCGCCCGGATCTGAACGCGGGGCGGGGTGCCGCGCCCCGCCCGCCCTGGTTCAGTGCTGCCGCGTCACCAGCAGCAGGATGAACAGCACCACCGCGAGCCCCTGCAGCATCACGCGCCATCGCATCAGGTTGTTCGATCGCCGCGGGTCGTTGCTCTTGACGACACCCAGCATGCCGGCACCCAAAATCCCCAGCACGCCGGCCATGGTGATCAGCAGAAGGACGAAGATCAGGTTTGACATTGGCCGGAAATAGGCACGCCCTGCGTCTTGTGCATAGGGCTATGTGCGTCCTCGTCATCTTTTCACTGGCCCTGCCCGCCACCGCGATGGCGGGGCCAGCCGCGCCCGCGCCGCCCGGCACTTCCGTCACCCCGGCGGAAGCGCAATCGCTGCTCGATCTGCTGAACGACCCCAAGAAGCGCGCCGCCTTCACGGCCACGCTCGAGACCATGGTGCATGCGCAGAAGGCGACCGCACCGCCGAAGCCCGTGGCGCTCGCGCCCAACAGCCTCGGCGCGCAGGTGATCGCCGAGGGCTCCACCTGGTTGTCCCAACTCTCCGGCGAGGTGAACGCGCTCGGCGGGCTGCTGGGGAATCTGCCGCTGGCCTGGCGCTTCACGCTGCACAGCTTCCAGAATCCGGAAGCCCGCGCCCGTGTCCTCGATGCGGCATGGCGGGTAGGGCTGGTGCTCGCCGCCGCCATCGCCGCCGATCTCGGTCTTTTCGCGCTGCTCCGGCGTCCGGTCTCGGCGCTCGCGGCGCGCGCGCCCGCCAGCGTGGCACCCACCCCGGCATCCCTGCCCGAGCCGGACCCAAGCGATGCCGGCCCTGCCCTCGACGAGCCCGACCCCTCGCCGCCGAACGCCCCTCTGCCCCCGGCCCGCCGGTCCCGCGCCTTGCACACATTGCGCCGCCTGCCCTTCGCGCTGTTCCGTCTGCTTCTGGAACTCGCGCCCGTCGGGGCCTTTCTCGCCATCGGTTACGCCGGCACCCTGCTGAATGACGACACGGCCCAAAACCTGCTCCGCTTCGCGATCGTCGCCTACTTGCTCTGGCGGCTGGCGGCGGCACTGACGCGCGTGCTGGTGTCGCCGCAATATCCAAGCCTGCGCCTGGTCCAGCTCTCCGACATCGGCGCCGCCTACGCGCTCGGCTGGGTCAGGCGGCTCTTCGCGGTTGCCGCGATCGGCTACGCGCTGGTCGCGATCGGCCTGGAATTCCGGCTGCCGATGGCCGCGGCCCGCGCATTCTTCAAAGCGGTCGCGCTGATCGACGTGATCTTCCTGGTCGTGATCGTGCTGCAATGCCGGCGCAACGTGGCGCTCTGGATTCGCGGCCGTCGCCGGCGCTCCGGCTTGACCCACCGTCTGCGCGACCGGCTCGCCGCCAACTGGCACCTGCTCACGATCTTCGTGCTGCTCGGCGGCTGGCTGGTCTGGGCCGGCCAGGTCCATCACGGCTACACGCGCCTGCTGCGGCTCACGCTCTTCACCGGCGGCGCGCTCGTCGCCGGCCGCCTCGCCGCCATCGTCCTGCTCGGCGGCCTCGATCGTCTGTTCCGCATTTCGCCGCAGATCGCCCGCCGCTATCCCGGCCTTGAAGCCCGGGCCAACCGCTACTACCCGCTGCTGCGCTACACGCTCGGCACCATCGTCACGCTGGCGACCGGCCTCGGCGTGCTCGAGATCTGGGGTGTCCAAACCATGCGCTGGTTCCGCGGCGCCGCGCTGGGCGGCCGCCTCGCCTCCGCGCTCATCACGATCCTGATCGCCGGCCTGGTCGCGCTCGCGGTCTGGGAAATCGCCAACAGCGCCATGGACCGGCAGCTCGTCCGCATGACGCGCGAGGCGCAGCTGGTGCGCGCCGCCCGGCTGCGCACCTTGCTGCCCATCCTGCGCACGCTGCTGCTGGCGACCCTCGTCGGTATTTTCGGCCTCACGATGCTTTCCGAAATCGGCGTGAACATCGCCCCGCTGCTGGCCGGCGCCGGCATCCTCGGCGTCGCCATCGGCTTCGGTTCGCAAAAACTCGTGCAGGACTTCATCACCGGCATTTTCCTGTTGCTGGAGAACGCGATGCAGGTCGGCGATTGGGTGACGGTCGCCGGTCTCTCGGGCTCGGTCGAAAATCTCTCGATCCGCACCATGCGGCTGCGCGCCGGCGACGGCTCAGTGCACATCATTCCGTTCAGCTCGGTCTCGACCGTGACCAACGTCAATCGCGGGATCGGCAATGCCGCCGTCAGCGTGAACGTGCCGATCGAGGAAGACCCCGATCATGTCAGCGATGTTCTGGCAAACATTGCCAAGGAGATGCGCGGTGAGCGACGCTTCGCCGAGATGATGCGCAGCGACTTCCAGCTCTGGGGCGTCGACCGCGTCGATGCCGGCGTCATGACGATCGTCGGCCAGATCGTCTGCACCGACAGCGGGCGCTGGGCGGTGCAGCGCGAATTCAACCGCCGCATGACGCTGCGCTTCAAGGAAGCCGGCATCCAGATCGCCACACCGACGCAAACCATCCTCACCCGCCGCGCCCCCGCCGCGGAGCCGCAGATCGCCGATGCCGCAGCGCCGCCGCCGCCGCATCAGCTCCGCGAGTCCCCACCGCCGGCAGCCCTCGGCAATACCGGGTGAGGATGCCCGGGGCCGTCAGGATCGGCCCCAGGCGCCACGATGGTCCCAACAAGAAAGCCCAACATGAAACCGGTTGCCGAAGCCTGGACCGAGTGCCTGACCCGAGAGGGCTTCGTGCATGTGCCGGCCGCCGAGATGCGCGCCGTGCTGGAGTTGCGTGGCTTTGCCGACTGGCCCGGCTTCGCGGCGAGCTGGGATGCGCTCGGCCCGGATACCTACATGGCCGATGGCGGCCGCTACCGGCGTCGCCGTTATGCGGCATTTTCCGCCGGCGCCGCCGGCATCCGCCGCAAGCCGCACCAGCCGCATTACCAAAGCCGCGACTACAATCCGCTCAATGGCGGTGTGGCGCGCTGGTTCGAGCCGGTGCTGCCCGAAATCGCCGCGCATCCGGCACTGCTGTCGCTCCTGTCCTCCATGACCGAGCTGTTCACGAACAGCACGCCACCCGACATGCGCCCCGACAGCTGGCATGTCGAACTGCATCAATTCCGCATCGAGGCGCAGCCCGGAGCGCCGGGCCAGCCGACTCCCGAAGGCATGCATCGCGACGGCGTCGATTGGGTCGCCGTCATCCTGGTGCGCCGCGAAAACGTCGCCAGCGGCGAAACCCGCATCGCCGATCTGCAACGGCGCCCGCTCGGCAGCTTCACGCTCTCCGAGCCTCTCGAGGCCGCGCTGGTCGATGACGACCGCGTCTATCACGGTGTGACGCCAGTCGAGCCGGTGGACCCTTCGCGCCCTGCCCATCGCGACGTGCTCGTGATCACCTATCGCCGGGAGTAACGCATGCGCGCCTGGTTCCTGCCCTGTGCGGCCGTCCTGCTGGCGGCGGCTTCGCCGGCCCCCTCCGTCGAGGGTGCCTGGGTGCGCGCGAGCCTGCCGCACCAAAATGATACGGCCGCGTACCTGACCATCGAGAGCCCGGTGGGCGATACGCTGCTTTCGGTGTCGACGCCCGAGGCGGGCATGGCGATGCTGCACACGACCGTGACTCACGGGGCGATGAGCGGCATGGCCGACATGGACCATGTGTCTCTGCCCCCCGGCAAGAAGGTGCGCTTCGCACCGCATGGGATGCATGTGATGCTGATGGACCTGAAACATCCGCTCTCGCCCGGCGGCACGCTGCCGCTCACGCTGCATTTCGCGCACGCCGGTGACATCACGATCGCCGCCCCCGTGCGCCGCACGGCGCCATGAGGGCGCGCACCCTCTGGATCGCGCTGCCGCTGGCATTGCTGCTGGCGGCCGGGGGAATCGTGGGGGTCGCGCAATGGCTTGGCCGCAAGGCGAGCGAGGGGTCGGCCGCGATCGGCGGTCCGTTTGCGCTCGTCGATGGGCAGGGCCGGACCGTCACCGACCACGATTTCCGCGGCCGTTTCATGCTCGTTTATTTCGGCTACACCCACTGCCCTGACGCGTGCCCGACCACGCTCAACGATCTGGCCGTCGCCATCGGCAAGCTGTCGAAATCCGAGCAGCCGGAAATCGTGCCGATCTTCATCACCGTCGATCCCGCCCGCGACACGCCCACCGTCATGCGCGATTACGTGCGCGCCTTCGGGCCCGAATTCGTGGGTCTCACCGGCGCGGCGCCAGCAATTGCGAAAGTGGAACAGGAATATCACGTCTACGCCGAACGCCGCCCGCTCGCGCACGGCGATTACGCCATGGACCACAGCGCTTTCATCTACGTGATGGGCCCGGGCGGCGGCTACCGCACGATCCTGCCCGATGCCGACACGCCGGCCGAGATGGCGCAGAAACTCCGTGCGATCCTCCGCGGCTGAGGCTCCCGCGCCCGATCCCGGCGCCTGGCGACCACTCCCGTGGATCGAGCCGGGCGCCGCCCTCGCCGCCTTCGCGGGTGAGAAGCTTGCTTTCCTCGACAGTCGCGGCCCGATCGGACCGGCGAGCCGCTACGCCCTGCTGGCGCTGCACCCGTTCCGCGAACTTACCTGGTCGGCCTCGTCCTCGACGACCGCGGATCCGCTCGATGCGCTGACGCAACAGATTGCCGCCTGCGCGCTGCCCCCGGCTGCGTCACCGGTCCCCTTCGCCGCCGGTGCCGCGATCGGGTTCATCGGCTACGAGTTCCCCTCTCCGTTCCATCCGGCCCCCACCCATCCGCGCCCGGCAGATCAGCCGGATCTCGCCTTCCTCTTCTCGCGCACGCTGATCGCCTTCGACCGCGCGCGCCGGCAGGCCTGGCTCGCCTGCGACGATGCCCCCGAGGCGGCGGCCATCGCCGCTCGGCTGCGCGCGACGCCCCGCCTCTTCCCACGCCCTCACCTCGTTTGGCGGGAAGAAACACCGCGGGCCGTGCATGAGGCCCGAATCCGCCGCGTGCTCGCCTATATCGAGGCCGGCGACATCTATCAGGCCAACCTCACCGCCCGCTTTCTGGCCGCCCGGCCCAAGCTCGACGCCGTCTCCCTCCATCTCGCGCTGCGCCGGGCCTCGCCCGCGCCCTACGCGGCCTATCTCGATCTCGGCCCCTCGCTCGCGATCGCCAGCGCCTCGCCTGAATGTTTCGTGACCCTGACACCCGACGGCGCCCTCGAGACGCGCCCCATCAAAGGCACCCGACCCCGGGGCACCACCGCGAAGGCCGACGCCGACCTCGCCCAGGCGTTGTGCGACAGTTCCAAGGACCGCGCGGAAAACCTCATGATCGCCGACTTGCTCCGCCACGATGTCGGCCGCGTCGCCGCGATCGGCAGCGTCCAGGTCCCGGCGCTGCACACGCTCGAAACCTTTCCGGCCGTCCACCACCTCGTCTCCACGATCCGCGCCCGCCTTCGTCCGCGCCTCGGCCCGGTCGATGTGCTCCGCGCCCTTCATCCCGGCGGCTCCATCACCGGCGCCCCCAAACGCCGCGCCATGGAAATCATCGCCGAACTCGAGCCCGCACCGCGCGGCCCCTATTGCGGCAGCCTGGTGCATATCGGCTTCGATGGCGCGCTCGCGAGCTCGATCCTGATCCGCACCCTCACGATCGGCCCCGACACGGTCACCGCTCAAGCCGGTGGCGGCATCGTTGCCGAAAGCGATCCCGCGGAGGAATATGCGGAGATGCGGTTGAAGCTCCGTCCGCTCCTCGAGGCTTTCGGCGATGCCGCCTGACCCGGTCGTCTGGCTCGAGGGCACGCTGCGCCCCGCCACCGACGCCCGCATCATGCCCCACGACCGCGGCTTCACGCTCTCGGACGGCGTCTATGAAACCCTCCGCGCCGAGAGCGGCCGGATTCTCCATGCCGATCGCCATCTCGCCCGGTTGCACGACGGGGCCGCCCTGCTCGGCATCCCGATCCGCCACAGCGACGCGGAACTGGTCGAGGCCATGACCCAGGTGCTGGCCGCGTCGGACCTGTGCGCCGCGGCCATCCGCATCACGCTGACCCGCGGCCCCGCGCTGCGCGGCATCATGCCCCCGCGCAACCCGACGCCGACGCTGGTGATCGCCGCGACCCCGCTGCCGATCCCCGCCCCAGCCCGGCTGGTGATCGCCACCAAGACCCGCCGCAACGAATTCTCGCCGCTCTCGCGCATCAAATCCCTCTCGATGCTCGACAGCATCATCGCCCGCATGGAAGCCGAGCGCGCCGGCGCCGACGACGCCATTCTCCTCAACACGCAAGGCCGGGTCGCCGAGGCGACCGCCGCCAACGTCTTCGCGCGCATCGGCGGCCAATGGATCACGCCGCCCCTCGAGGACGGGGCGCTGCCCGGCATCGCCCGCGGCCTGGCCCTCGAACAGGGCCGCGTCCGAGAGGCACCGATCGCCCCGGAAGCGCTGCTCGCCGCCGACGCCCTGCGGCTCGTGAACGCGCTCGTGGAGCGCGAAGCGTTTCTCTGAAAAGCGATTGCCGCGGAAGAACCGCCGTCGGCTGTTGATGTGCGTCAACGCATAGGCCGTCCCATCGGCACATGATCCTGGAGCCCGATCCAGGGAGGGCCCCATGCACCCCGAAACCACTCTGATCGTCGTCGCCGACGGCGAGCACGCTCGCTTTCTGCGAGCCGAAGGGCATGAAAGCGCGCACACGGAACTCTCGTTCGACTCCACGGAAGCGCATCACCGCGCATCCGACATCGGCGCGGATGCACCGGGCGCCAGCTTCCATACCGGCTCGACCGCGCATCATGCGCTGCAACCCCGGCATGACCTTCACATCGAGTCGAAGCGGCACTTCGCGCGAGACGTGGCGGAGCAGGTCAGGAAGCATGTCGGCGCCGCCAGCTTCGATCGCATCGTGCTGGCCGCGCCGGTCTATCTGCTCGGAGAGTTGCGCGATGCGCTCAGTCCGGAAACCTCCGCGCGCGTTGCCGCCGTTATCCCTCGCGACCTGATCAAAACGCCCGATCACGAAGTCTGGGAGACCGTGAGGCGCTGGATGATGCACGGCTGATCGTCACAGGGTCTCCGGCCGGACGTGGTATTGCTGCACCGCAAGAAAGCTCTTCAGGTACCGCGTCATCACCAGCGCCAGCCCCAAAGTGATGGGCGGCCAGATCAGCGCGTGCACCCAAAGCGGTGGCTGATACCGAAAATCCACCCAGAAGGCGGCGATCACGACGATCGCGCCCAGCACGATCAGCGTCGGCACCACGAACCCATCGCCGATATCCACACGCGAGAGATCGAGTCCGCAGCCGGTGCAGCGCTCGGCCATGCGGATCCAGCCCACGAACAGGGGCCCGCGTCCGCAGCGCGGACAGCGGCATTTGAGGGTCGCTTCCAGGAAGCCGGGTTGGGGCATGGAAGGAAGGATTCTTCTTTTTTTGAAGAAAAAGAAGCAAAAAGACTTTGTTCGGTTCGATCCGGACCTCTACAGGCCCGGACCGCAAGGAACAGACATTTGTTGGTTCACTTTTTCGGAAAAGAAAACCCTCTTATTCCGTCGCAGTGACCCCCGATCCCCAGACGTAGATAAACACAAACAAGAACAGCCAAACGACATCGACGAAGTGCCAATACCAGGCGGCCGCCTCGAAGCCGAAATGCCGCTCCGGCGTAAACTGGCCGGCCCGCGCTCGCAGCCAACAGACGATCAGGAACGATGTTCCGACCAGAACGTGGAATCCGTGGAATCCCGTCGCGAGGAAGAAGACGGAGGGATAGATGCCACCGCCCGCGAAATGGAACGGGGCATTGCTGTATTCCACCACCTGCAGCGAGGTGAAGCACATGCCCAGCAGGATCGTGATCCCGAGACCCATGATCATATGCCGCCGATCACCTTCAATCAGCGAATGATGCGCCCAGGTCACCGTGCAGCCCGAGAGCAGCAGAATCATCGTGTTCAAGAACGGTATCTTGAACGGATCGAACGTCTCGATCCCGGGCGGCGGCCAGACGGCATTGGCCGCCGCGGTCACGTCCGAAGGATGCAGCACATGGCTCGGGTACAGGGCGTAATGAAAAAAGGCCCAGAAGAATCCGACAAAGAACATCACCTCCGAGGCGATGAACAGCGTCATCCCGTAGCGTAATCCGAGCTGCACGATCGGCGAATGCAGACCCGGCGTGCGGCTCTCGCGCAGCACGTCGCGCCACCAATTGAACATCACGAACGCGATGATCGCGCCGCCCGCGCCCATCACCCAGTAATTGCCGTAATGGGCGGCGAATACGATGCCCGCCAGGAACAACCCGCCGCCAAGCGCGCCGATGATCGGCCACGGGCTCGGATCGACCAGATGGTATGGCTGCTTCAGCCCCGAGGGTGCAGCGAGGCCCCCTTCATGGGCAAGGGTTTCGGGAGGTGCGGTGTCCATCGACCTGGCTCCAACAATCGGGGGGCGGGCGCCCCCTTCAGGAATGCGACAGTTTGGCTATCGTAATCGCAAAGAACAGAACGGCGAGCAGGACCAGCACAACCAGCAACGCGAGATTGCGCCCGCGCTGCCGCCGCCGGATCTCGGCCGATTCGAACAGACCGGGCCGCGGCGGGAAATCCTCATCCATCAGCCCACCAGCCGGTCGATTACGAGCGCGGTGAACAGCACCGCGAGATATGTCAGCGAATAGCGGAACGCCGCCTTCGCAGGTCCATCATCCGTCAGCGACACGCCGGCTTCGTCCTGCCGGTCACGCAACACGCGCCAACCCTGGACCACGAAACCGGCGCCCAGCACGACCGCGGCCACACCATAGACGGCTCCGGCCTCACCCAGCGCCCACGGCAGCACAGACGCAGCAGCCAGGAGCAGCGTGTAAAGAAAGATCTGGCGCCGCGCAGCGGCACAACCCGCAACGACCGGCAACATGGGGACGCCCGCACGAGCGTAATCCTTGCAGGCGAAAAGGGCCAGAGACCAGAAATGTGGCGGCGTCCAAAGGAAGATCGCCGCGAACATCAATACTGGCAGCATGCCGATCTGGCCGGTCACCGCAGCCCAGCCGATCAGGGGAGGAAAAGCGCCGGCCGCGCCGCCGATCACGATATTCTGCGCCGTCCGCCGCTTCAGCCACATTGTGTAGACGAGAACGTAGAACGCAATCGAAACAGCAAGCAGGGCAGCCGCGACCAGATTGGTCGCGAGCCCCATGACCATCACGCTGCCCACGGAGAGGACGATACCGAGCGAGAGCGCCTCACCCGGCGTCACGCGCCCGGCCGGGATCGGCCGCTTCGCGGTACGCCGCATCAGCGCGTCGATATCGCGCTCCCACCACATATTGAGGCACCCGGCAGCCCCGGCGGCAACCGCGATACAGAGGATGGCCGTGATGGCCAGCACCGGATGGAGATGGCCCGGCGCCACAGCGAGCCCCGCGGCGCCGGTGAACACGACGAGGCTCACCACGCGCGGCTTGAGCAGCCGGACATAATCCTGCCACTCCGCCGGCAGCGCCGGAGCAGGCGCTGCGATGGCGGACGGGGTCATCACCGGACCCGCGGCAGTTCTTCGAACGTATGGAAGGGCGGCGGCGAAGACACCGTCCATTCCAGCGTGGTCGCCCCCTCGCCCCAGTAATTATCGGCGACCGTCACCGGCGACGTGAAGGTGCGGTAGGCGACATAGAGGAAGATCAGCACAGAGATGCCGCTGATATAAGCACCGATGGAGGAGACGAAGTTCCAGCCCGCGAACGCATCCGGATAATCCGGATAGCGACGCGGCATGCCGGCGGCACCCAGAAAATGCATCGGGAAGAAAGTCAGGTTGACCCCGATGAACGTCACCCAGAAATGGATGCGTCCCCAGTTCTCCGGATACTGCCGGCCGCTCATCTTGCCGATCCAGTAGTACCAGCCGGCGAAGATCGAGAACACGGCGCCCAGCGACAGCACGTAGTGGAAGTGCGCCACCACGTAATAAGTGTTGTGCAGGACCTGATCGATTCCGGCATTCGACAGCACGACGCCGGTGACGCCCCCCACCGTGAAGAGGAAGATGAAGCCTACCGCCCAGAGCATCGGCGTCTTCATCTCGATCGAGCCACCCCACATCGTGGCGATCCACGAGAACACCTTGATTCCAGTCGGAATCGCAATGATCATGGTGGCCGCCATGAAGTAGGCCCGCGTGTCGACGGAGATGCCCGACACGAACATGTGGTGCGCCCACACGACGAACCCGACCACGCCGATCGCCACCATCGCCAGCGCCATGCCCAGATAGCCGAAGACCGGCTTGCGGCTGAACGTCGAGACCACGTGACTGATGATCCCGAAGCCCGGCAGGATCATGATGTAGACTTCGGGATGCCCGAAGAACCAGAACAGGTGCTGGAACAGCACCGGGTCGCCACCGCCGGCGGGATCGAAGAACGCGGTGCCAAAGTTACGATCGCAGATCAGCATGGTGATCGCACCCGCCAGCACCGGCAGAGACAGGAGCAACAGGAACGCCGTCACCAGCATCGACCAGACGAACAGCGGCATCTTGAACAGCGTCATGCCTGGGGCGCGCATATTGAAGATGGTGGTGATGAAGTTGATCGCGCCGAGCAGTGACGAAATGCCGGCGAGATGCAGCGCGAACAGGGTAAAATCCATGCCCGGGCCGGTCTCGTAGGTTGCGTTCGAGAGCGGTGGGTAGAGCGTCCAGCCGCTGCCGCTTTCGTTGAGGAAAAGCCCCGTCAGGATCAGCACGAAGGCCGGCACGAGCAGCCAGAAACTGATATTGTTGAGGCGTGGAAACGCCATGTCCGGCGCGCCGATCATGATCGGCACGAACCAGTTGCCGAAACCGCCGATCATCGCTGGCATGACCGTGAAGAAGATCATGATCAGGCCGTGCGCGGTGATGATCGTGTTCCAGGCCTGACCGCTGGTTACAATGTGGTTGCCCGGAAACATGAGCTGCGCGCGCATGATCTCCGACAGGATGCCGCCAACGATGCCGGCGCAAACCGCGAAGATCAGGTAAAGCGTGCCGATATCTTTGTGATTGGTCGAGAACAGCCAACGCTGCGCGAAGGTCGGGTGATGCGCGTGGCTACCGTGACCGAGGTCGCGGCCGTGGGTGGTGACCGACATGTCAGCGCTCCGAAGCGAAGGCAAGCGTGCCGCGGACCGGCCCGTTCTCGCCGAATTGCGTCTTGGCGTGCGCGAGCCAGGCTTTGAAATCATCCGGGCTCACGGCGTGGATCTCGATCGGCATCATGCTGTGATTCATGCCGCAGATCTGATTGCATTCGCCGTAATAAGTTCCCGGCTGATCGATCCTCACCCAGGTCTCGATGGTTCGCCCCGGAATCGCATAGCGCTGCACACCGAGGGAGGGCACGAAGAAGCTGTGGATCACATCCGCGCTGGTGGTCAGGATGCGGATGTTCTTGCCTGCCGGCAGCACCAACGGATTATCCACAGCAAGGTGGCGCAACTGCCCCTTCTTCAGTTCGTCGTCGGGAATGACATAGCTGTCGTAATGCAGCCCTGCGGCATCCGGGTAGGTATATTGCCAGTACCACTGATGGCCGGTGACCTTGATCGTCATGTCCGCGTCGTGGGTCCGGTCCTCGAAATACACGAGGCGGAAACTCGGAATCGCGATCCCCACGAGTATCAGCACTGGAATGACTGTCCAGGCCGCCTCCAGCGTGGAATTGTGGCTGAACGTGCCGGGCACCGGGTTTTTCCGATGATCGTAACGCCATACCACGTAGGCCAGCAGACCCGCCACGAATAGCGAGATCAGCAGGATGATCATTGTGACAGGTCCGTTCAGGGCCTGGATCTGGCGCTCGACAGGCGAGTGTGCGGCCTGCATGCCGATCTGCCAGGGATGGGGAGCCATGGTGATGGGATCGGCCGCGAGCGCCACGACCGGAAAGATCAGGAGGCCCCCCAGAAAAAAGGCCCAAAACCGGCGGCCAAGAGCGTGGGTCATGGTTTTCGCTCTAAGTAGGGATACGCATTGGGATATCGGACACCCTGCCAAACCGCAAGGTGCGGTGCAGCAAGTGGCCGGGGCCGGCTGGCTCAGTTTTGCAACTCGACCAGCGTGAACAATCCGGCCGGCGGCACTGGGGTGAACCGCGCAGCCGCCCGCTCTTGCGAATTCAGCAGTTCCTCGAAAGGGAAATCGGGATGCCACCCGAGAGCGCGGCCGAACGGCGCAAGCCCCCGCTCGACCGCGAGCCTTACCCCCCCCTCCGCCGAGAAATGGTTGATCACCACGATTTGCCCGCCGCGCCGCACCACGCGGCGCATCTCTGCCATGAGGCGCTTCGGGTGCGGCACCACGGAGGCGACGAACATCGCCACCGCCGAATCGAAACTCCCCTCGGCGAGCCCGGTCGCTTCCGCGTCCCGCTCGAGCAGCGCCTCCACGTGGGTAAGTCCGAGACGCGCCACCCGCGCTTCCGCCCTGGCCAGCATCTCTGGCGAAAGATCGATGCCGGTCACGCGTTTGGTGGGTTCATACATCGGCAGGGCGAGGCCAGTGCCCACGCCCACTTCGAGGACGCGAACACCGGCTCCCGCATTCACCCTAGCCACCGCGCGCCGCCGCGCGGCGAGCGAGACAGCGCCAAATGACGCGTCGTAAATGCCGGCCCACCGCCGATAGGCGGCGCGCACGGCCGTTGCGTCGAGCCGGCCCGCACTCATGCTCATGCGTAAGCCGGCTCTTCGTTGCTCAGTCGGCGCGCGACAGGTTCACGGCCGCGGCGCGCCCGTTCTGCTGCTGCTCCACCTCGAAGCCGATGACCTGCCCCTCGTTGAGGTTGCGCAAGCCGGCCTTCTGCACCGCGCTGATGTGTACGAAAACATCCTTGCCACCGCTCTCCGGCGCAATGAAACCGTACCCCTTGGTGGGGTTGAACCACTTCACCGTACCTTTCGTCATCGGCCGATCCTCCTTCCCGGGCGACACCGTCTGACGCGGCTCTGCTCCCGACAATTGCCGACCCTAGCCCGCTTCCCCAGCCGCCGCAACGAAACCGTCCCATTTCTGCATCAGAGCCGAATGGGATCTGCGCGTTTGGCGGAGGTTTCGTTAAGACCCCGACTTCCTTTATGGAATACCGCGCGATGCAACATGGTGCGACGACACGATGACGGATTTCCTCCTCTGGCTGAGCGCCCATCGGATCGCGGTCGTGGTGCTGACGGGCGGCATTCTCTGGGCACTCGGCTGCTGGGTCTACCTGCGCCCCGACATTGCCAATTTCATCCGTCGGCGCCAGCCACGCGCTTGGCAGGTCAATATAGCGACCAAGCAAGCCGTGCGCGGCCAAGCCGCGCGCGGCGGCAATGGCGGCAAGGGCGGCCACTGATCCATTCGCCTCTGCAGCACGCAAACCCATGCAGCCGCATCCTGAGCCAAGGCTCTCCGAACTCACCCTGCGCGGGCTGGCGCTCGGCGCCGCGATCACCGTCGTCTTCACCGCCGCCAACGTCTATCTCGGGCTGAAGGTCGGCCTCACCTTCGCGAGTTCCATTCCCGCCGCCGTGATTTCCATGGCCGTGTTGCGGCTGCTCGGGGGCAGCTCGATCCTCGAGAACAACATGGTGCAGACGCAGGCCTCCGCCGCCGGCACGCTGAGCTCCATCATCTTCGTGCTCCCCGGCCTGGTCATGACCGGCACCTGGCATGGTTTCCCCTATTGGCAGAGCGCCGGCGTCTGCCTCGCCGGCGGCATCCTCGGCGTCCTGTTCACGATACCGCTGCGTCGCGCGATGGTTGCCGAAAGCACGCTCCCCTATCCTGAGGGCGTGGCCGCGGCCGAAATCCTGCGGGTCGGCGCCCACCGCCGCAGCCGCATCCCCGGAGAGCCTGGCGCCGGCGACATTGCCGCCGGAGGCATCGTCTCGGCGCTGTTCGCCTTCGCGACCGCCGGCCTGCACCTGCTTGCCGACGGCACGAGCGCCTGGTTTCGGGCCGGCAATGCTATCTTCCGGCTCTCGACCGGCTTCTCGCTGGCCCTGCTCGGGGCGGGCTATCTGATCGGCCTCGAAGCCGGCATGGCGATGCTGCTCGGCGCGGTGATCGCCTGGGGCGCCGCGGTCCCGCTGCTTACGCTGCTCAACCCCGCGCCGGCCGGGATGCCGATCGCCGATTACGCGACGGCGCTCTGGGCGCAGAAAGTGCGCTTCATCGGGGCCGGCGTCATCGGCGTGGCCGCGGTCTGGTCGCTCGCCGGCCTGGTTGCACCCACACTCGCCGGCATGCGGACCTCCCTTGGGCGCGCCGGCTTCACGCCCGGCATGCGCCCGCGCACCGAGCGGGACCTCGGCGGGCTGCCGGTCTTCGCGCTGTTCGCGGCCGCCAGCATCGCCATCTACATACTGTTCCTGTCATTTCTCGCGGGCGAGCCGGGTTTCGCGATCCTCTCCGCCCCGGTCCTGGCCTCGCTCTTCACGCTCTTCGCCGTCGGCTTCGGCTTCCTGGTCGCAGCGGCCTGCGGCTACATGGCCGGACTGGTCGGCTCTTCCTCGAGCCCGATCTCCGGCATCGCCATCTTGGCGACGATCGGCGCAAGCCTGCTTCTGCTTCTTTTGCTAGCCTTGGGGGGCGGCCTCGCGAGCCCGGTTTCCCGCCGGGCCGCGATCGGTTTCGTGCTGTTCGCCGTCTCAGCGATCCTGGCGACGGCGACCATCTCCAACGACAATCTCCAGGACCTCAAGACCGGGCAACTGGTCGGCGCAACCCCGTGGCGCCAGCAGGTGGCGCTCATGGTCGGCTGCGTGGCCGGCGCGCTGGTGATCCCGCCGATCCTCGATCTGCTCTACGCCGCCTACGGATTTCCAGGCGCACTGCCGCATGCGGGCATGGATCCCGCCCAGGCGCTCGCGGCTCCGCAAGCGACGCTGATGGCAAAGATCGCGACCGGCATCCTCGGGGGCACCCTGGAATGGGGCTTCATTCTGCTTGGCATGGCGGTCAGCGTCGGGCTGATCGTGCTGGACCGTGTGCTCGCGCTGATCCCACGGGCGCCACGTCTGCCCGTGCTCGCGGTCGGAATCGGGCTCTACCTGCCACCCACGGTCGGCGTGACGTTGGCCATGGGGGCCGTGCTGGGCGCGGTGCTCAACCGGCTACTTGCCGGCCGTGACGACGCAGAGCCCGCGAAGCGCAGGGGCGTGCTGATCGCGAGCGGGCTGATCGTCGGCGAGAGCCTGGTGGGCGTCGCCATGGCCGCCCTCATCGGCGCCTCCGGCTCGCAATCGCCACTGGCCGTGGTCGACGATAGTTTCGAGCCGTCCGCCGAACGAATCAGCCTTCTGGCATTCGGAGCGGTCGCGGCATGGTTTGCCGTGCGGGTCCTGAGTCACGCGCCCAGCGAACAAGGCCCAAATCCACCCACGGCCTGACGGGATGGGTGGGCCTCGCCCTGCCGCGGCCGGAACGGTGTGCGCGCCGGACGCCGACGCTCAGTTCGAGGAAGACAGCGCCTGCGCCTGTGCCGCCAGCGCCCGAGCCATCTGGCTCAGCGCTTCCTGGTGCTTCTCGTTGTCAATCATCGCGAAATTACGCGCCAATTCCAGGCACATGCGCTGCCGCGGGCTGATTTCCGCAGGCGGAATTTCGGCTTTCATGCCCTCGAAAAACCATGAAATGGGCACGGCGAGGACCTGCGCGATGTCGAACAGGCGCCCGGCCGAGATCCGGTTCAATCCGCGCTCGTATTTGTGAGCCTGCTGATAGGTGACGCCGATCATTTGCGCGAGCTGCTGCTGAGACAGGCCCAGCATGATACGCCGTTCGCGGATGCGCGCACCGACATGTCGGTCCGCTTCGTTGGCCCGCGCGCCGCCTCGGCTCGCGCCCGCCTCCTCCCCCGACATGTCCTCGGCCTCCGTTTCCGGTCCGGCCATGCGCCGGGTGCGCGTCAGTTCGACGATGGTCTGGGTCACGGATCGTCTCCTTGGATGGGAGCGCGGCAAATTAGCCACGACCGGCCAGATTGTAGATTCGTTTTCTTGCTTACGCGCAAAATTGTGACAAGCAAACTGTTTACGGTTCACGAACCGGCGGTGTGCCGGCGTTTGGCGGGTTCTGTCCCGTTCGCACCGCTCTTGGCAAGCTCTTCCCGCAACCGCGCCACTTCTTCCCGCAGCGCAGTGACCTCTTCGGTGGCGGGCGGCGCGGCGGGCGCAGACTCGGACTCAGAGGCGGACGGACGATAGAAAGGCGAAAATAGGCTCATGGCCCGCTCCACCATGGCAACGTTTTGCCGCCGCATCTCTTCGAACCCCCCCGGCAGCAGCGTGCCCATGGTCTGCTGCATGGCCTCCCGCACCTGCTGCTGCTGACGCGCGATCGCGGCCATGGTCTGCTCGAGATAGCGGGGGACGATCCCCCCCATGCTGTCGCCATAGAAGCCGATGAGCTGGCGAAGGAAATTCGTGGGCAGCAGGGCCTGGCCCCGGCTCTCCTCCTCGACGATGATCTGGGTCAGGACGCTGCGCGTGATATCGTCGCCGGTGCGGGCGTCGTAGACGACGAAGTCGCGGCCCTGGCGCACCATGTCGGCAAGATTGTCGAGCGTGATGTAGCTGGAGCTCTCGGTATTATAGAGGCGGCGGTTGGCGTATTTCTTCACGACGACCGGGGCGGCCTGTGGCTCGCCCGGCGCTGCACCGGCCCCGGTGCCCTCCGGCTGCGTCATCCTCGTCTCCTGCGCCATACCCGCGCGTGGCATGGCCTGCCCCGCTTCGATACCATGCGCGCCGCGCTGCACAAAATGAAGCGCCGTCCTGTCGTCAAAGGAAATTTGCTTGCCCAGGCTTTTCGCGCCGCATGCGATCGTATCGATCCGGCATGATCCATGAGCGATCCGGGCCCTGCCGATCCCGCCGCCCTGATGCGGGACTGGATCACGCTGTGGCACAGCGAGCTCGCGGCCCGCGCGGCGGACCGGGATACGCGAGAGCTCTGGGAAGCCGGGTTGCGGTGCTGGATGGACAGGGCGGAGACAGCCGCCGCGTGGCTCGCGGGGTGCCATGAGCATGGTGCCGGGACCGCTGAACCGGATGGGGCCGCGGCCCCTCTGGCTCCATCTCGGGATGAGCTGGCCGCCCGGATGGCCGAACTCGAGCGGCGGCTGGCCGAACTGGAAACCCGCCGGTCCTGATCCGGCATTCCTTGCCGGCATCGCCGCTTATCGGCGCCATCCTTATCAGCGCGCGGTCCAGGAGCCGCCGGTGGTTTGGGCGGAGGGATCGGCACGGCTGCTCGACTATCGGCCGCAGGGAGGAGAGCCGCTCTTCGTCGTCCCGAGCCTGGTCAACCGGGCCTACATCCTTGATCTCATGGCGGAACATTCGATGCTCCGGCACTTGGCTGCAGCCGGGCGGCGGCCGCTGCTGCTCGATTGGGGTTTTCCTGAGGGCGCCGAGCGGAGCTTCTCCCTGGCCGATTACGTGGCGGGGCGGCTCGAGCGGGCGCTGAGCAGCCTCGGCGAGCCGGTCGACCTGCTTGGCTACTGTATGGGGGGGCTGATGGCGGTCGCGGCGGCCCTGCGGCGGCCGGATCGGGTGCGGCGGCTGGTGCTGCTGGCCAGCCCCTGGGATTTTCACGCCGCGGGGGCTCGGGCAGCACGGCGGATGGCGGCCTCGTTGCCGCTCTTCGAGCCGGTCATGGGGCTGCATGGGGCGTTGCCGGTCGATGCGCTGCAGGCGCTGTTCGCGCAGCTCGATCCGCTGGCGATCGCAGCCAAATATCGCGATTTCGGGAGGCAGGATCCGGCCAGCTTCCGGGCGCGGCTGTTCGTGGCGGTGGAGGATTGGCTGGCGGACGGAGTGCCGCTCGCCGCGCCCGTGGCGCGGGAGACGATCGAGGGGTGGTATGGGCGCAACGCCCCTGCGGCGGGTGGGTGGCACCTGCTCGGCGAGCCGGTGCGGCCGGAGCGTCTGGGCGTGCCGGCCTTGGTCGCGATTCCTGGACGGGACCGGATCGTGCCGCCCGGAAGCGCCGAGGCGCTCGCGGGGCGTATTCCTGGGGCGGCCGTGCTGCGGCCGCGAGCCGGGCATGTGGGGATGGTGGCGGGGTCCTCGGCGCGGCGGGCTCTATGGGACCCGCTGCTCGCCTGGCTGGCCGCCTGATTTCGGCGGGGTCAGCGGGACCACGATGTCGGCCGGGTCGGCGAGGTTGAGCATCGCGCGCGCGCGCTCGTCGAGCGTGTCGGAGTCGATCTGGTTCTGTCGCAGCCCCGAGACGCGGATTTCCCAAGCGTCGCGCTCGGCCTCGGCCTGCTTTTCCTCCTGCTGGGACGTGACGAGCTGGGCCTGGCGGAGCCGGTAGGTCTTCAGGCCGTGTTCGCCGCGCGTGGCGTTCCAGCCGAAATAGAGCGTGAGGGAGGCGAACAGGACCGGCCAGACCAGCGACTTGGCGACGTTCTTCGCGGTGCGCACGAGGCTCATGGCGTCATCCTAGCGGATTCCGGGTTTGGGCGCAGCGGTTTGCGGGCCGTTGCTGCCAGATGGATGCAGCTTCCGGGTCACCGCCCTGGCCGAGGGCGAGGAGGGCGAGCGCGATCGTGGCGACGATGCGGGCTTCGATCGCCGGGTGAGACAGGGAGCCGTCCCAGATCGACGCCAGCGGCGGCTCCGGATCGGGGTGCGGGGCGTCGGTGAGCGCGGCGAGAAGGCGGGAAGACGCCCCCTGCCCCGCGATCCAGAGATGGGCCTCGACCGGACGGGCGGGGTTGCGCTCGGCTTCGCCGCCGCCGCCCTTGATGACGAGCAGGCGATGCTGGCCGAGGCGCTCGGCGGCGGCGAGGTGGGCGGCGAGGTAGGGCGGGTGGAAGACGCCGTCGACCGAGGCCGAGGCGGCGGCCGGGTTGATGAGGCGGGCGGCGGTGTTGAAGGGGGAGCGCAGGCCCAGGAGGCCGCGCAGCGCCAGCAGGCCGGCGAGCGGGGGGCAGAGGGTGTCGAGCGGGAGATAGGCGAAGCGGTCGGTCGCCAGGCGGCGGGCGGCGTCGACGGGGCTGGCGGCGGGGGCGAGGCCGAGGGAGGCGAGCGCGGCGGCGACGCTCATGCCGCTCGAGAACGCGTTGGTGCCGTGCATCAGGACCGGGGTGCCGGCGGCGGCGAGCGCCAGGGCGGCCAGGAGATACCAGGGGGCGCCGCGGGTGCGGCCGGCGCCATAGGAGGGCCAGTCGAGGGCGGCCGGCGCCTCGAAGGCGGCGCGGGCGCGGATCGCGTCCACCAGGCCGGCGATCTCGTCCGCGTCCTCGCCGCGGTAGCGGAGCAGCATCAGGAAGGCACCCGTCTGGGTGGGGTGGGCCTCGCCGTCGAGCAGGAGGCCGGCGGCGTCCGCGGCCTCGGCGCGGGTCAGCGCGCGGGAGCGGCCGGGGCCACGGCCGAGCGTCGCGACGTAGCCGGCCATGCGGGCTTCGGCCTCGGTCATGCGGGCGCGCGGGCGCCGTCGCGCCAGGTGGCGAGGACCGCGAGGTCGGGGCCTAGGAGGGTGAGGTCGGCGCGCAGGCCCGGGGCGAGGCGGCCGCGCTCATGGGCGAGGCCCAGGAAGGAAGCGGGGTTGGTGGAGGCCATGGCGACGGCCTGCGGGAGCGGGACACCGAGCCCGGCCATGACGCGGACCGCGCTCGCGAGCGAGAGGTCGGCGCCGGCCAGCGTGCCGTCTTCGGTCGCGAGCCGGCCGGCTTGGCGGAGGATGCGGCGGCCCTGGAGCCTGAACTCGGGGAGATCGGTGCCGGCGGGGGCCATCGCGTCGGAGACCAGCAGGATGCGCTCGGCGGGCTTGCAGCGCAGCAGCAGGCGGATCGTGGCGGGGTCGACGTGGATGCCGTCGGCGATCAGGCCGGCATAGGCGTCGTCGCGCAGCAGGGCGGCGGCGGCAGGGCCCGGGGCGCGGGCGGCGATCGGGGGCATGGCGTTGAAAAGGTGGGTGAAGCCGGCGATTCGGGCGAGGCGGTCGGGCGGGGCCTCGGTGTGGCCGGCGCAGAGGATCAGGCCGGCGCCGGCGAGGCGCTCGAGCGCCGCCTCCGGCATGGTCTCGGGGGCGAGCGTGACGATCACCGGGCGGCCGAGACGGGCCGGGAGCCCGGCGAGGAAGGCGAGATCGGCCTCGTCGGGCGGCCTGATCCGGTCGGGGCGGTGGACGCCCGGGCGGCGGGGGCTGAGATGCGGGCCCTCGAGATGGAGGCCGAGGATTCCGTCGCCCCGGGTGGCTTCGATGGCGGCCACGGCGCGGGCGGTGGTCTCGGGCGTGTCGGTGATCAGGGTGGGGAGGATGCCGACCGTGCCGAGGCGGCGGTGGGCGGCGGCGATGGCGCGCGCGGCCTCCGCGGTCGGCGTCTCGTTGAACTGGAAGCCGCCGCCGCCATTGACCTGGATGTCGATGAAGCCGGGCGCCAGCACCGAGCCGGCGGGGAGCGCCACCCGCGCGGGATCCTGCGGGTCGTCGGGCTCGATCGCGGCGATGCGGCCCTCGGCCAGTCGCAGCGCGTGGCCGGCCAGGCGGACCGGGCCGACGATGAGGTCGGCGCCACCGAGAAGCACGCTCATGCCGCTCCGTTTACAGCGTCGGACGGCACCTCTAGCGTGCCGCGCGAAATTCGAGGGAGGAAGCGGTGAGCGTCAGCGAAATCGAGTCCATTTTCGCGTCCCGGCTGGATAAGTTCGGCGAGCTGGGCTCCACGATCAAATTCGATTTCGGCGACGACCGGCTGTTCGTCGATGGAACGAAGAGCCCGGCGACCATGACGCACGCCGACGACGACGCCGATTGCACGATCGGCATCGCTCCGGACGATCTGATGAAAATCATGCACAACCAGCTCGACGCGACCATGGCGTTCATGACCGGCAAGCTCAAGGTGAAGGGCTCGACCGCGATCGCCATGAAACTCAATTCCGTGCTGCGCTGACCGGGTCAATGCGGGGGCTTGCGGGCGTCGGGCTCGGGCGCGTGCAGGCAGGGCGGTCCGCCGCGCTCGAAGATGGCGCGCACCGGTTCGGGTAGGGTGTAGAGATTGATGTCGAGCTGTAGCCCCATCATCACGCGGCGGAACATGTCGAAATAGTCCGGCGGCGTGTCGGAATAGAGAAATTCCATCTCGATCTGCGCGTCGATCTGCTGGCGCAGCATGGTGCGGGTGACCGCGTCGCGGGCATTGGCGCCGGCATGGAGCGCCTCGCGGAGCGTGGCAATGTCGGGGTCCTCGAAGATTTCCGGCTCGCGCGACGACCGGGGGATTTGCCCCGCCGCGAGCGTGACTTCGAGCTCGATGATTTTGCGAACCTGGGTCGCGAGCCGGTTGAACGGCAGCGTGGGGTCCTTCGGGCCCTCCTCGGCAAAGGGGCTGTGCCGCCGGAGGTTGGGATCGAGCGCCTCGGTGGCCGCCGCGGCGGCGCGACGGGCCAGCCCCATCGTGAGCTCGGAGAGCTCGCGCAGATCCCTGGCGTGACGGGCGTTACGCTCGGCGGCGGCCGGATCGGGCGGCGGCGGGGCTTGGGTCTCGGACACGAACAAAACAGGAACACATTCCGGACGGAAAGTCAAGCGGAAAGCGACGGGTACGGGCTCGTCGAGGTCGATTTTACTGCGGAACGAAAAACGTCTCGGCAGATCGGTGCGCCATTCCTGCCCTCGGGCGGAAAAGATTATCCACGGGCATTTTTGCCACCGGAAGCGATATTTTCGCGGTGGCGGATTGACGCTACTTCGGGTTGAGTCATGCTCCGGGTCCCACAAAGAACGGCCCAGCCCGGGCCGAGGGGGACTCAATATGCGTTCATTCGTTCGTGCGTTGCCGGGCGCAGTACTGGCGCTCGGGGTTGCGTTGCCGGCGGTGGCGGCCAAGGCGCCGGATGGGCCGCGGCCGATGTTCACACGGTTCGTGCGGCTACATTCGAACATCGTGCAGGCGCCGGGAGCGGCGACGCCAACCTGGAACTTCACTTATAGTTACGGATCGAGCACGTATACCGAGGCGTTCGTGGGCACCGACCCACGGCTCGGCGCCGCCTCGACCACCATCACCGCCTATATCGTGCCGGTGAAGCTGACCTACGGCAGCAAGACCGAGGACGGCAGCACCGTGATTTCCTCGGTCACCGCGTCGCCGACATTCCAGAACTACCCGTTCACACAGGGCAGCGTCGCGATCGGCAACACCCAGTTCACCGATGCGTTCCAGAAGGCGAATTTCTGGGGCATCGGCGGCGCCGCCGCCGGCTATCACGTGCTGCTCAGCCCGGTGGTGAAGCCGACCCTCGTTCTCAGCGTACCGTCCCGGCAAGGCCGCGTGATCAGCAACGTGCTCGGGCTGACCAGCGGAATTCTCGTGAACATCAACTGGCTCGACAAGAAGCTCCAGTCGGAAATCACGACGCTCGGGCTGCCAGCCAACTCGCTGCCGATCTTCGTCACGACACAGACCTACCTGACGCAGAGCGGCAACAGTCTCTCGGGCTGCTGCATCGGCGGCTACCATAGCGTGACGAGTTCGAACGGGCCCTACGCCCACGCCACCTACATCCAGAACGCGGGCGCGTTCGCGCAGAACGTCTCGGCGCTCAGCCACGAACTCGCGGAATGGATCGACGATCCCTTCACCACCAACCAGTCGGCCTGCGGCATCTACGAGGTGGGCGATCCGCTCGAACGCAACGCGAACTACGGCGACTACGCGTACACGCTGAACGGCGTGACCTACGACCTGCAGGACGAGGCGAACCCCGTCTATTTCGGGGCGCCTTCGAGCACCATCAGCCCGCTGGTGGGATCGACCTTCGTGGGAACCTCGATCGCCGTTTGCGCGAACGGGGCTTGATGCGGAACGGGAAGGAAAAAGTCTTCCTTTTCTCAAGAGAAGAAGCAAAAAATCTTTCGATTTGGTTCCGGACCTCGTAGCCGGGAGCCAATACGGAAAGAGGGTTGATGGCAGGAGGGGCGATTTGCTCCTCCTGCTTTACCTGTTCAAAGGAAGAAGGAAGAGTCTTCTTTTTCTGAAGAAAAAGAAGCAAAAAGACTTTTGTTTTTGAAGGGGCGGGGAGGAAGTTGGGATCTTCTTGGCCACTTTTCGTTTTGATGGCAAAGCCGGCAACGTGGAGAGACCGCCAGGTCGAGGCAGTCTGGATTGCCGCGGCGCTTCGAGCCTCGCAATGACGGCGATGGGTCCGGGATAAACCGATAAAGTCTTTTTGCTTCTTTTTCTTCAGAAAAAGAAGAGTCTTATGATGCGTAGAGCAAAGAAAGCATCTTCTTTTTCTGAAGAAAAAGAAGCAAAAAGACTTTTGTTTTTGGAAATGGCGGGGAGGAAGTCGGGATCTTGTTGGCTACTTTTCGTTTTGACGGCAAAGCCGGGAACGCGAAAAGACCGCCAGGTCGAGGCAACCTGGATTGCCGCGGCGCTTCGCGCCTCGCAATGGCGGTGGGAAGAATCCTCGCTTATTCGCGGCCGTCGAAGAATTCTTTCATTTTGGCGAAGAAGCCTTCGTGTTCGGGGTGGCTGCGGGCCTGGCCTTTGGCTTCGGTTTCGAAGGCTTCGAGGAGTTCGCGCTGGCGGCGGGTGAGGTTTTGCGGGGTTTCGACTTTGGCCTGGACGACCATGTCGCCGCGGGCGTTGCTGCGGAGCACGGAGAAGCCGCGGCCGCGCAGGCGGAACTGGGCGCCGGTTTGGGTGCCGGCGGGGATTTTCACTTTCTGGCGGCTGCCGTCGATCGCCGGGACTTCGATTTCGTCGCCGAGCGCGGCCTGGCTCATGCGGAGCGGCACTTCGCAATAGATATGGGCGCCTTCGCGATGAAACAGATCGTGCTGGCGGATCGCGACATGGACGTAGAGGTCGCCGTTAGGGGCGCCCTGGCCGCCTGCCTCGCCTTCGCCGGAGAGGCGGATGCGGGTGCCGTCCTCGACGCCGGCGGGGATGCTGACCTGGAGCGCACGCTCGCGCTGGACGGTTCCGGCGCCGTTACAGATGCGGCAAGGGTTGCGGATGACGCGGCCGGCGCCGCCGCAGGTGGGGCAGGTCCGCTCGATGAGGAAGAACCCTTGCTGGGCGCGGACTTTGCCGGCGCCGCCGCAGGTCTGGCAGGTGTCGGCGGCGCGGCTGCCGTCGGCGGCGCCGGTGCCGCGGCAGGCTTCGCAGGTGACGCGGGTGGGGACGCGGACCTGGACCTTGGTGCCGGAGAAGGCCTGGGTCAGGTCGATCTCGACGGCGGCCTGGACGTCAGCGCCGGCGCGGGTGCGCTGGCGGCCGCCGCGGCCGACGAAATCGCCGAACATCTGGTCGAAAATGTCGCCTAGGCCCCCGGCGCCGGCGAAATCGAAATTGCCGGGGCCGGCGCCGTTGCCGTGCTCGAAGGCGGCGTGGCCGAAGCGATCGTAGGCGGCGCGCTTCTGATCGTCCTTGAGGACGTCGTAGGCTTCGTTGATTTCCTTGAACTGGGCTTCCGCCTGCTTGTCACCCGGATTGCGGTCCGGGTGGTATTTCATGGCGAGCTTGCGGAAGGATTTCTTCAAATCCTCCGTGGTGGCTTCGCGGGAAACTTCCAGGACGGCGTAATAGTCGCGTTTGGCCATCAAATCATCCACACGAAAAGGCCACGGGCGCCGCCCCCTCGCCATCGGTGCTCGCACCGGTGGCGCACCGAGGGCGGGCCCGCTGGGGCCGGAAGGCCCCAGACCCCATCACCTGTTTCCGAGTCCCTAGGCCGATTTTTTCTTGTTTTCGTCGACTTCCTCGAATTCGGCGTCGACCACGTTGTCGCCACCCGGGGCGGCGGCCTCGGGGCCGGGGCTCGCGGCGCCGGCCTGCTCGGCTTTGTACATCTGCTCGCCGATCTTCATGGCGGCGGCCGAGAGACGCTCGGTGGCTTTCTTGACGGCGTCGAGGTCGGCGCCTTCGATCGCCGACTTCGCGGCCTCCATGGCGGCTTCGGCCTCGCCCTTGTCGGCGGGGGCGAGTTTGTCGCCGTGCTCGGACAGGTTTTTCTCGACCTGGTGGATCAGCGCTTCGGCGTGGTTCTTGGCTTCGACCAGTTCGCGGCGCTTGCGGTCGGCCTCGGCGTTGGCTTCGGCGTCCTTCACCATGCGCTGGATGTCGGCATCCGAGAGGCCGCCGCTCGCCTGGATCTTGATCTGCTGTTCCTTGCCGGTGGCCTTGTCGCGGGCCGAGACCGAGACGATGCCGTTGGCGTCGATGTCGAACGTGACCTCGATCTGCGGCACGCCGCGCGGCGCGGGCGGGATGCCCATCAGGTCGAACTGGCCGAGCAGCTTGTTGTCGGCCGCCATTTCGCGCTCGCCCTGGAAGACCTTGATCGTGACCGCCTGCTGGTTGTCGTCGGCGGTCGAGAAGATCTGGCTCTTCTTGGTGGGGATCGTGGTGTTGCGGTCGATCAGGCGGGTGAAGACGCCGCCCAGCGTTTCGATGCCGAGACTGAGCGGGGTGACGTCGAGCAGCAGCACGTCCTTGACGTCGCCCTTGAGCACCGCGCCCTGGACCGCGGCGCCGATCGCCACGACCTCGTCGGGGTTGACGTTGCGGGCGGGCTCGCGGCCGAAGAAGCTTTTGACCGTCTCGATGACCTTGGGCATGCGGGTCATGCCGCCGACCAGGATCACCTCGTCGATCTTGCCGGCCTGGACGCCGGCATCGCGCAGCGCCGCGCGGCACGGCTCGAGTGTGCGCTGGATCAGGTCATCGACCAGGCTTTCGAGCTTGGCGCGCGAGAGTTTGACGACGAGATGTTTCGGGCCGCTCGCGTCCGCCGTGATGAAAGGCAGGTTGATCTCGGTCTCCTTGCTGGAGGAGAGCTCGATCTTGGCCTTCTCCGCGGCTTCCTTGAGGCGCTGGAGGGCGAGCTTGTCCTGGCGCAGGTCGATGCCCTGCTCGCGCTTGAATTCGCTGGCGAGCCAGTCGATCACGCGGGCGTCGAAATCCTCGCCGCCGAGGAACGTGTCGCCGTTGGTGCTTTTGACCTCGAAGACGCCATCGCCGATCTCGAGGATGGAGATGTCGAAGGTGCCGCCGCCGAGGTCGTAGACCGCGATGGTGCCGCCGTTCTTCTTGTCCATGCCGTAGGCGAGCGCCGCGGCGGTGGGCTCGTTGATGATGCGCAGCACTTCGAGGCCGGCGATGCGGCCGGCGTCCTTGGTGGCCTGGCGCTGCGCGTCGTTGAAGTAGGCGGGGACGGTGATGACGGCCTGCGTCACCTTCTCGCCGAGATAGGCCTCGGCGGTTTCCTTCATCTTGCCGAGGACATAGGCGCTGATCTGGCCGGGCGCGTATTTGGTGCCGCGGGCCTCGACCCAGGCGTCGCCATTGTCGCCGCGCACGATGGCGTAGGGGACGAGCTCACGGTCCTTGGCGACGGTGGGGTCGTCGTAGCGGCGGCCGATGAGGCGCTTGACGGCGTAGAGCGTGTTGGAGGGGTTGGTGACGGCCTGGCGCTTGGCGGCTTGGCCGACGAGGCGCTCACCGCTTTCGGTGAAGGCGACCATGCTGGGGGTGGTGCGGGCGCCCTCGCTGTTCTCGATGACGCGGACGTCGCGGCCTTCCATGATCGCGACGCAGCTGTTGGTGGTGCCGAGGTCGATGCCGATGACCTTGCTCATGGGGCAAAAACTCCTTTCAGCGGCCGTGGGCGGCCCGAAGCACCACGCACGGCCCTATGGTTCATGACGATGTATTGAGGCCCCTGCCGGGGGACAAGGGCGGCGAGGCGGGGAATCGCGCGGCTCAGGCAGTGGTGTCGACGCTTTGCGGCGCCGGGGCCTCACCTTTCGCGACCACGACCATCGCCGGCTTGAGCAGGCGGCCGTTCAGCGTCCAGGCGCGGCTCCAGGATTGCAGCACGGTGCCGGGCGGGTGCTCGGCGGTGGGCTGCTCGGCCATGGCCTGGTGGAGGTTGGCGTCGAAGCTCTGGCCGACCGGGTCCTCGCCGACGATGCCGTTGCGTTCGAGCAGCGAGAGGAAGCTGCGCTCGACGCCCTCGAAGCCCTCGCGGAGCTTGGCGACGATCTCGGGCTCGCCGGGCTGGGCCTTCGGCAGGCTCTCGATGCCGCGGCGGAGGTTTTCGGCCATTTCGGCGACGTCGCGGGCGAATTTCTGGACCGCGTACTGGCGGGTTTCCTCGACGTCGCGCTTGGCGCGGGCGCGGACATTCTCGGTCTCGGCGACGGCGCGCATCCAGCGGTCGCGGAAATCGTCGCGCTCGGCTTCGAGGGCGCGGATGGGGTCGTCCGGGTCCTCGGTGGGTTCGGGCGTTTCGCTCATGGGGCGGGAGTTAGGGGATCAAGGGGCGCGGGGCAAGATTGTAGGAAAGGAATCTTCTTTTTCTGAAGAAAAAGAAGCAAAAAGACTTTTGTCTGTTTCAGGGCGGCGGCACCCCGCGTCCGGATGCGAGTCGCATCGGGGAGGTGGCGCCAGGTCCGGTGCTCATCGCAAAAGTTTTTTTGGTTCTTTTTTTTCAAAAAAAGAACGAATCCTTACCGGTGCTCGACGATGAGCGCCGCCACCGCCCCTGCCGCAAGCAGCACCGCGCCGAGCACCCACGGCCAGAGGCGGAGTTTGCGGCGTGTGTGGGGGATGTGGGCTTCGCGGTCGGCGGCGTCGATGGTGACGGGTTTTTGTGGGTCTGACATGGGGGTTTACCCGAGCAGGCGGCCGATGACGCGGGCAGTGTAGTCCACGACGGGGATGATGCGGCCGTAATTGATGCGGGTGGGGCCGATGACGCCGATGGCGCCGACGATGCGGTCGGCGGCGTTGCGGGCGGGGGCGACGATCATGGAGACGCCGGAGGTGCCGAAGAGGGCGCTTTCGGCGCCGATGAAGATGCGCACGCCTTCGGAATTTTCGGCGAGTTCGAGCAGGCGGAGCATGGTCTCCTGGGTTTCCAGGCGCTCGAACAGGATCTGGATGGCGGCGAGGTTTTCGATCTGGGTGACGTCGGCGAGCAGGCGGGCCTGGCCGCGGACGATCAGCGCGCCGCCGCGTTCGTTGTCGCTCCAGGTGGCGAGGCCCGCTTCGGCGACGGTGGCGGCGAGCGCGTCGAGCTGGCCGCGGTCGGCGGCCATTTCCTCGGCGACGCGGCGGCGGAGTTCGGCGAGCGTGCGGCCCTGGGCGCGGGCGTTGAGATAGTTGGCGGCTTGCGTCAGGGCCGAGGGGGGCAGGCCGGGCGGGACCTCGATGACGCGGTTTTCGACCTGGCCGTCCTGGGCGACGAGGATCACGAGGGCGCGGCCGGAGCCGAGCGGCACGAATTCGATGTGCTTGATGGCGCCGTCGGATTTGGGGGCGAGCACCATGCCGGCGGCCTGGCTCAGGCCCGCGAGCATGGAGGAGGCGTCGGCCAGCGTGTCCTGGAGGCTGCGGCCCTGGGCGGCGAGCGCGCGGGCGATCGCTTCGCGCTCGTCCTCGGGGAGGTCGCCGAATTCGAGCAGGCCGTCGACGAAGAGGCGTAGCCCCTGCTCGGTGGGGAGGCGGCCGGCGGAGGTGTGGGGGGCGAAGAGGAGGCCGGCTTCGGTGAGATCGGCCATGACGTTGCGGATGGTGGCGGGCGAGAGGGAGACCGGCAGGCGGCGCGAGAGGGTGCGGCTGCCGACGGGCTCGCCGGTTTCGACATATTGCTCGACGATCTCGCGCAGCACTGCCGCGGATCGTGCATCCAGCGCCGCCGCCGCCGGCGGGCCGGTCCGTCCCGCCCCGCGCAATCCGGAGCCTGGCGTCGGAACCGTCTGATCCATCGAGATGGCACTCCCGGTCGTTACCTAGGGACGGGGGTGCCCCTGGTCAATTCGTCCGCTATGGTCCGCCTCCTTCGCTGAAATCGACAGGATTATCCGCATGTCCCCCGTCCCGGGTCCCGCAACGCTCGCCACCGCCGCCGGACCGTCGCCATCCGCTCTCTCTGCCCGTCCCTCCGGCCGCGCCGCGGACGCGCTGCGCCCGGTCGCGATCACCCCGGGCTTCGCGCGCCACGCCGAGGGGTCCTGCCTGATCCGCGTGGGCGGGACCGAGGTGCTGTGCGCCGCGAGCGTGGAGGCGCGCGTCCCGCCCTTTCTCCGCAACTCCGGCCAGGGCTGGGTGACGGCGGAATACGGCATGCTCCCCCGCGCGAAGA
>DAIDJM010000045.1 GCA_027451405.1 Acetobacteraceae bacterium
CGCAGCTCCGAGCCAAGGCACTGCGCGCGATGGATGAGCTTTGGCAGGCGCTCGGGCCGCTATCTGACGCCTTCACCCCAAACGAGTGCGCCAACTACTTCCGCCACGCCGGCTATCCCCAGTCAGCGTGACTCCGCTCTAGCCTCCGGCGGCCAGGGGGCTTTGCCCCCTCGCCATCGGTGCTTGAACCGATGGCGCACACGATGGCGAGTCAGCTGGCGGTCGTTCGCGAGCACCGGAGCGGAGCGGGCTTAAGCCCGTGAGCATCGGAGCGCAGCGAACGGCCGCCAGATGACCGCCAGACCGGATTTTCTCACAGCCTCCGATTACCCCCCAAACCGCCCTGATCTGGGAAACCCCGCAGGCGGCATTTTCCCCGCCTGCGCCCGCTCTCCCAGCCACTCGCGCAATCCCGTCTCGGTCCGCGTCCGCTCGCCGGACTTCCACGAAAGCCCATCCGCCAGCCGGAACACTTTTGCGTCCGCCAGCCCCCCCTCGCGGTATTTCTGCAGCTGCACGCCCGCTCCGCGCGCCATTTCCGGCAGTTCCGCGAGCGGAAACACCAGCAGCTTGCGGTTCTCGCCGACCACCGCGACGTGATCGCCTTCGGCCGGCACGCAGATCCGCGCGGTCTCACTATCCTTCAGATTCAGGATCTGCTTGCCGGTGCGTTTCTCGGCGATCAGATCGGCGCCGCGCACGACAAATCCGCGCCCGGTATTGGACGCGACCAGATAGCGCGCTGCCTCCCGGCAGGCGAACAGCGTCAGGATATCGTCCTCCGCCGCGAGATCGAGCATGACCCGGATCGGCTGCCCATCGCCCCGGCCGCGCGGCAGATCGCCGGCGCGCAGCGTGTAGCAGCGGCCATCGCTCGCGAAGACCGCCAGCCGGTCGGTGGTTTCGCAGGCGAGCATGAGCCGCAGCGCATCACCTTCCTTGAATTTCTGCCCCTCCGCGTCCGCGAGATGCCCGCGCGCCGCCCGCAGCCAGCCTTTTTCGCTGAGCAGCACGGTGATCGGCTCGCGCTCGACCGGCAGCGCCGCATCGACATCGACCGCCACGGGCGCGCCGGCGATCGTGGTGCGGCGCGCGCCGAGCGGACCATCACCGAATTTCTCCCGAATTGCCTCGAGCTCGGTGACGATCCGCGCCCAGCGCAGTTTCTCGTCCCCCAACAAGCGTTCGAGTTCCTTCCCCTCGCGCGTGAGAGTCTTATGCTCACGCTTGATTTCCATCTCCTCGAGCCGGCGCAGGCTGCGCAGCCGCATATTCAGGATCGCCTCCGCCTGCACCTCGGAAAGTCCGAACGCGCGCATGAGACCCGCCTTCGCATCGTCCTGCTCGCGGATGATGCGGATGACCTCGTCGAGATTGAGAAAGACCTTGAGAAACCCGTCGAGGATTTCCAGCCGCTTGCGCGCCGCCTCGAGCCGGTGGCGCGAGCGGCGGATCAGCACGACGTGGCGATGATCGAGCCAGGCGCGCAGCACCTCGCGAAGCGGCAGCACGCGCGGCGTCCGGTCCGCGGTCAGCACATTCATGTTGAGCGGAAAACGCTGCTCGAGCGCGGTCGCCCGGAACAGCGTCTCCATCAGCGCCTCGGGCTCGACGGTCCGGCTGCGCGGTTCGAACACGATGCGCACGGTCTCCGCGCTCTCGTCGCGCATGTCGCCGAGCAGCGGCAGCTTCTTCGCTTCCATCAGCTCGGCGATCTGCTCGATCAGCCGCGTCTTCTGCACCTGATAGGGAATTTCGGTCACCACCGCCGACCAGGTGCCGAACCGCCCCTGTTCCACCGCCCAGCGCGCCCGCACCCGGAACCCGCCGCGCCCCGTCTCGTAAGCCGCGCGGATCGCGTCCGCGTTCTCGACCAGGAGCCCCCCGGTCGGGAAATCCGGGCCCGGCATATGTTGCAGGAGGGCATCGGTGCCGGCGCCCGGATCGCGGATCAGATGAATCGCCGCGCTGCAGATCTCGCCGGCATTATGGGGCGGAATGCTGGTCGCCATGCCGACCGCGATCCCGGCCGCGCCATTGGCCAGCAGATTGGGAAACCCCGCCGGCAGAACCTCCGGCTCCTGCTCCTCACCGTCATAGGTCGCGCGAAAATCGACGGCATTCTCATTGATGCCGTCGAGCAGCGCCTGCGCGACCTCTGTGAGGCGCGCCTCGGTGTAGCGCATCGCCGCCGGATTATCGCCGTCGATATTGCCGAAATTGCCCTGGCCCTCGACCAGCGGGTAGCGCACCGCGAAATCCTGCGCGAGCCGCACCATCGCGTCATAGATCGCGGCATCGCCGTGCGGATGGAACTTGCCCATCACGTCGCCAACGATGCGCGCACATTTCTTGAAGCCCGCGTCAGGGTCGAGGCGGAGCAGACGCATCGCGTAGATGAGACGGCGGTGGACGGGTTTCAGCCCGTCGCGCACATCCGGCAGACTGCGCTGCATGATCGTGGAAAGGGCGTAGGCCAGATAGCGCTCGGAGAGTGCGTCGGCGAGGCGGACATCTTCGATGTGATCGGGCATCGTGCGGACTGTCTCCGGCGGGCAACGGGCGGGGCGCCCTTCAATGACCCTCGCTATCGTCCTCTGGCAACCCCGCTACGATCTCCGCGAGCCTTTGCCGCGCCGCCGGCAATGCCTGGTGCCGCGCACCGAACACGTCGCGCGCCAGGAAATGCCCGGCGAGCGCCAGCCCTTGCCGCCAACCGGCGGCGTCGGGCGGGGTGTTGCCGTATAGAAAGCCGGGTAGCGGAAGCAATCGCTCGCGCCACAGGCCGGCGCCCTCGGCGGAGACCGCGCGACCAGTGCGGGGCGAGACATACGCCAATCCGCCGGTGACGCCCGTCACCGCGCAGCGCGACAGGTCGAGGCCGAAACCAAGCTCGCGGAGCAGGTCGAGCTCCCATCGCACGAGATCGGTCAGCACCTCCGGGCCGGTCGCGAGGCCGGCGAGGACACGGAGCAGTCCGCGAAAGATGGCCGGCTGGGGCTCCCGCTCGGGCAGCGCGCCGGCCGCTGTTGCACATGCCGAGGCGAGCACGGCGAGTGCGACGCGATCCTGCATGGCGAAGGCGACAGGCGCATGCACGAGTTCGCCCGTGAAGCTGCCAAGCTGTTCCGGAAGCCGCGCGGTCCAGCGCAACTGCACGATGTTGCCGGGCTGCCACGTGGCGGCCCGCGCGCGGGAGCCGCCGCCGCGCACGAGGCCGCGATAGAGGCCGCTTTCCTCGCTCAGCACGGCGCAGAGCGCATCGCCCTCGCCATAGGGCGCAGCGGCGAGCACGATCCCTGGCGCCGCCCATTCCATCAATCCGGGTCTTCGAGTCCGAGCGCGCGCAGGCGGGCGCGCTCCTCATCCCAGCCGCTGCGTTCTTTGACGTTGAGAAACAGATGGACCGGACGCTCGAGCAGGCGCGTGAGTTCGGTCCGGGCGCGCGCGCCGATGCTGCGCACGCGCGCACCGCCTTCGCCGATCAGGATGGCCTTCTGTCCCGCACGCGCCACATAGATCGTCGCGTCTATGCGCACCGAGCCGTCCGGGCGCTCGGCAAAGCTTTCGGTTTCGACCGTGGTGCCGTAAGGGACTTCCTCGCGCGTCTGAAGGAATATCTGCTCGCGGACGATTTCTGCGGCGAGCAGACGGTCGGGCAGGTCGGTGAGTTCATCCTCGGGGTAAAGATAGGGACCCTCGGGCATGGCGCCCGCAAGCGCTTCGAGGAGCGCGTCGACACCATCGCCGCTCATCGCGCTGACGGGGAAAATTTCTTCGAATTCCGCCAACTCCCGCAGTCGGGCGATGAGCGGCAGGAGTGCGGGACCGGGAACGAGATCGCTCTTGTTCAAAACGGCCCAGGCGCGGCGATGCCGCTTGCGAAGCGCACGGGCGATGGCCTCGACCGGCTCCGTGATGCCAGCGCGCGCATCGACCACCAGAAGCGCGAGATCCGCGTCCTCGGCGCCGCTCCAGGCCGCCTGCACCATCGCGCGGTCGAGCTTGCGGCGCGGCTGGAAGATGCCGGGCGTGTCCACCAGCAGGATTTGCGACTCATGCCGCATGACGATGCCGAGCACGCGGAAGCGCGTGGTCTGCGCCTTGGGCGTGACGATCGAGAGCTTCGCGCCGGTCATGCGATTGAGCAGCGTCGACTTGCCGGCATTCGGCGCGCCGACGATCGCAGCGAAGCCGCAGCGCGTCATGTCAGTTTCGCAAGCAGATCGGCCGCGGCGAGCCGCTGGGCCGCGCGCTTTGTGCCGGCCGAACCGGTGCCGCTCTGGCCGGCGCCCATGGCGGTCACGACGAAAATCGGCGCGTGCGATGGACCTTCGCTGGAAACCAGCTCGTAGCGTGGCAAATCGAGCCCGCGCGCGAGGAGATATTCCTGCAGCGCGGTTTTGGCATCCTTCGGGGGGTCGGGATGGGCTTCGATGGCATCGTGCCAGGCGCGCCGCACGAAGGTGCGGGCCGCTTCCAGCCCGGCGTCCAGGAAGAGCGCGCCGAGCGCCGCCTCGAGTGCATCCGCGACGACGTTGCCGAGCTGCGCGACACCGGTCGAGCTCTCGCTGGGCCCAAGCGAGAGCAGCGCCGGAAAACCGTGGGCTACGCCGATCTGGGCCAGCGTTTCGCGGCTGACGAGATGGGCCAGTCGCGGGCCGAGTTCACCCTCCTGTTCGTTGGGAAAGCGCTCGACCAGCCATTCCGCGATGAGCAGGCCAAGGACGCGATCGCCCAGGAACTCGAGGCGCTCGTTCGACCGTTCGCCGCGCGCCCGGCGTCTGCCTTGCGCGGCGGAGCGATGGGTGAGCGCCTGGGCCAGGAGAGCGCGATCGGCGAAGGCATGGCCGAGCAGCGTCTCGGCGCGGGTGACGCTCGTCTCGCTCAATGCCGCGTCAGACGACCGGCTTGAGCAGCCGGCCCCAGCGCACTTCGAGCGGCCACATCCAGAATTCCCACCAAGGATATTCCGCGTCGAAACTGAAGAAAATGAACTGCGCCTTACCCACCAGGTTCTCGACCGGAACGAAACCGAGATCGTTCTGGAAGCGGCTGTCGGCGGAGTTGTCCCGGTTGTCACCCATCATGAAAAGATCGCCCGGGGGAACAACGTATTCCGGGGTATTGTTGGCGTCGAGTTCGCTCGCGATGTTGTAGCGCTCGTCGTCGCTGTATTTGATGATGAGATGATTGGGACCGTCGGGCAGCGCCTCCCGATATTCCTTCGTGAGCACGCGCTGGCCGTTCTCGTCGACCGCCTCGTAATCGCCGAGCGGCTGGCGGGGAACCTCCTTGCCGTTCAGATAGAGTTGACCGCCCTTCACCTGCACATGGTCGCCTGGCAGGCCGATCACCCGCTTGATGTAGTCGATCGAGGTGTCGCGGGTGTAGCGGAACACCACGACGTCACCACGGTGCGGCAGCGATCCGAACAGCCGACCCGATAAGAACGGGGGCGAGAAAGGCATCGAATATTTCGAGTAACCGTAAGAATACTTGCTGACGAAGACGAAATCGCCGACGAGCAGGGTGGGTACCATCGAGGCGGAGGGGATGTTGAACGGCTCGAAGGCGATGGTGCGGATCGCGAGCGCGATGAGGCCGGCATAGACGAGCGTCTTGACGGTCTCGACGAGACTGCCGGAGGCTTGTTTGTTGCGGGCGGTCTTCGGAGCGGGCTGCATCCTCGGTCAATCCTGGGCGGGGGCCGGGCGGATGAAGCGCGGGCACCCCTCCCGTGTCAAGGAACGGCGGACCCGGGGACGGCCTGGCCGGGCGGGCGCCCCCAGATGATGACCTGAGCGAAGGCGTAAGGCGGTTCGTCGGTCATCGTCAGCGCGATTTCGGCCTCGAGGCCAGGCGGGGTGATGGCATGGAGGCGGGCTCGTGCGCCGCCCCCGAGCGCCAGCGTCGGCATGCCGCCAGGCAGGTTGACAACACCCATGTCGGAATGGAAGACGCCGCGCGAGAAGCCAGTACCGAGCGCCTTGGCGCAGGCCTCCTTCGCGGCGAACCGTTTGGCCAGGGTCGCGGCCCGCAGTGCTTCCGTTCGCGACAGCGCCTTGGCCCGTTCGGTCTCGGTGAAGACGCGTAGGAGAAACCGGTCGCCGTAGCGCGCGACCACGCGTTCGACCCTGCGGATGTCGCAGAGATCGCTGCCGAGACCGAGAATCAAGCCTGCGCCCGTTCGACCTGCGTGATGCCCGAGACCGCCCGCAATCCGGCGATGACCTGGCCCAGATGGCGCAAATCGCGCACTTCCACATCGATCAGGATTTCGATGAAATCCTGCTGGCGGTTGACGATCTTGAGGTTGGTGACGCCGCTTTCGTGGCGCGCGACGGCATTGGTCAGATTGCCCAGCATGACCGGCTCGTTGGCGGCAATCACGCTGATGCGACCGGTATGTTTCTCGCCCCGCTTGGGGTCCGCGGCGGCGTGTTCCCAATCGACATCGATGAAACGCTCCGGAGTGGCCGCGAAACTCTCCAATGTCGGACATTCCCGCGTGTGGATCGTCACGCCCTTGCCCGTGGTCACGATGCCGATGATCCGATCGCCCGGGAGCGGATGGCAGCAACCCGCGAAATGCACTGCCATCCCGGCGACGAGACCGGAAATGCCGGCGCCGGACTCGCGTGCGACCGTGCGGCTGGCCGAGCCGCGCGCGAGCAATCCGGGGATCGTCCGCGGTCCGCGCGCGGCCTCGCGCATTTCGGGATAGGCGGCATGCACCACATCGCGCGGTCCGACCGCGCCGCTTCCGACCGCTGCGTAAAGGTCGGCGAGGGTCGCGCATTTCAGTGACTTCAGCGCCACTTCCAGCACTTTCTCCGAGCCGTCGAGTCCCTCCTGGCGGAACACCCGGGTCAGCGCCGCGCGTCCCTGGTCGATGGTCTGCGCACGCTGCTGGGCCGCGACATAGCGGCGAATGCGCGCGCGCGCCTTGCCGGTGACGACCCAGCGCTCCCAGGAGGGCGAAGGCGTGCCGCCACGCGCGGTCATGATCTCGACCTGATCGCCGTTGGCGAGTTCGTGCCGGAGCGGCATCAGACGCCCGTTCACCTTGGCGCCCACACAGGTGTCGCCGACCTGGCTGTGCACCGCATAGGCGAAATCGATCGGTGTCGCCCCCCGCGGCAGCTGAATCAGCTCGCCCTTCGGCGTGAAGCAGAAGACCTGATCCTGGTAGAGCTCCAGCTTGGTGTTCTCAAGAAATTCGTCCGGCGCCGAGGAGTTCTCGAGAATTTCCAGGAGATCCTGCACCCAGCCGAAGCGCTTCGTCTCCTCCGGCGGCTCGCGGTCGTTTTCCTTGTAGTTCCAGTGCGCGGCCACACCGTTGTCGGCGAGGTCGTGCATCTCCTTGGTGCGAATCTGAATTTCGATCTTCTGGTTGCGCGGTGAGCGCAACGTCACGCCGGTATGGAGACTCTGATAGCCATTGGCCTTTGGCGTCGAGATGTAATCCTTGAAGCGGCCCGCGATCACCGGATATTCCGCGTGGACTGCGCCAAGTGCGGCGTAACATTCCTCGCGCGTGCGGACCACGATCCGGAACGCCATGATATCGGAGAGCTGCTCGAAGGCGACGTTGCGCCGCTGCATCTTCTCCCAGATCGAGAAGGCGGATTTCTCTCGCCCCGAGACTTCCACGACATCGATGCCGGCCTCTCGGCAGATCTTCTCGAGCTCGCGGCGCACCTCCTCGATAACGTCCGCACCCTGGCCACGCAGGTAATTCAGCCGCGCCTGCACCGTGTGATAGGCCTCGGGCTCCATCACCTCGAAGGCGCGCACCTGCAGCTCGCCCTTCATGGCATCCATGCCGATGCGCGCGGCGAGCGGCGCGTAGATGTCCATTGTTTCGCGGGCGATGCGTAACCGGCGCGCCGGATCGCGCACGAAGCCGAGCGTGCGCATATTGTGCAGCCGGTCGGCAAGCTTGACGATCAGCACGCGGATGTCGCGCGACATCGCGAGCACCAGCTTGCGGAAATTCTCCGCCTGTTTGGTGCGGTCGGATTGCAGTTCGAGCCGGGTGAGCTTGGTGACGCCGTCGACCAGCGTCGCAATGGTCGGACCGAAATCCTCGCCGATCTGGGCCAGGGTGACGGAGGTATCCTCGACCGTGTCGTGCAGCAGCGCGGTGCAGAGGCTCGCGACATCGAGTCGGTAGCCGGCCAGGATGTCGGCCACCGCGAGCGGATGGGTCACATAGGGATCGCCGTTCTCGCGCTTCTGATTGGCATGCGCCCGGCTGGCGACGGCGTAAGCCCGCTCGATCAGTTCGGTGCGGCTGCCGGGCGCGTAGGCCGCGACCTTTTCGGCGAGCGCGAGCGGCCTGGCGGCGAGCGCGGCCGCGCCGCCTTCAGGCGCGAAGACGGGGCTCAAGCCGGCCCCCGTCGGACCGCCTCAGCGGCGACGACCGCCGAGTTCGGCCTCGATCGCCGCCTCGATGTCATCCGGAGAGACCTCCTCCTGGGCCATGTTCGCCGCCTCCTCTTCGGCCGAGACGTCCTGCAGGCCGAAGATATTCTGGTCGGTCGGGATCAGGTCCAGCACTTCCTCATCGGCCGGCTCCGGCTCCGGTGCGCGCGAGAGGGACTTCACCAGATCCTGCTCGAGGCGGCTGAGTTCGACCGTGGCATCCGCGATTTCGCGCAGCGCGACGACCGGGTTCTTGTCATTGTCCCGATCGACCGTCAGTTCCTCGCCACGGCTGAGATTGCGCGCCCGCTGCGCCGCAAGCAGCACGAGCTCGAAGCGGTTGGGGACGCGCTCGACGCAATCCTCGACAGTGACTCGCGCCATGGTCGGGCCTTTCGATCAACAGTGTCGCAAACCCTGCCACCTAGGCGCACCCGGCCGCGAGTGCAACCGCAAAGGCTCATATCAGGCGCACATCCGCGGGCGGCAACGAAGCGAGCAGCGCCCCGACGGTGTGGCCGAGCCTCGGATGGACCCAGTTCGGGGCGACGTCCCGCAAAGGGCGCAACACGAATTCCCGCAAATGGGCGCGCGGATGGGGCAAGGTCAGAGCGGGATCGTCGCTCAGGCGCGCGGCGCTGTCGATCAGATCCAGGTCGAGGGTCCTGGCGGCGTTGGGCACGCTTCGGATACGACCCGCCTTCCGTTCGAGCGCCTGGAGGGCGGCCAGCAGCCTCGCCGGGTCACCGGCAAAGGTGAACCGGATCACGCCATTGACGAAACGGGGCTGATCCGAGGGCGGAACAGGCGCGGACGAATACCAGGGCGACAGGACAGCATCGGCGACACCCGTCATCCGGGCAATCGACGAAGAGGCTGCAACGCAAAGTTGCAGTGCCGTTCGATTGTCGCAGGGCAGGTTCCCGCCAATCGAAACATAGTTCATGCCGGCAGTATCTTCCTTGCGCATCGGCTTTGGCTCTAGCAATTTGCAATCTTTCCCGCCGGCGGCCGTTCAGCCGGGCCGGGCGAATTGTACGTGTGAGGATCGCCAAATGAATTTCCTGCCCACCGAGCGCGTCTGCCTCTTTATCGACGGCGCCAACCTCTATTCCGCTTCCCGGAACCTTGGGTTCGACGTGGATTACCGCAACCTGCTCGAGTTTTTCCGTAAGCGGGCGCACGTCCTGCGCGCCTACTACTATTCCGCCGTGCTCGAGACCGAGGAATATTCCCCGCTCAAGCCGCTCACCGACTGGCTCGCCTATAACGGCTACACGCTCGTCACCAAGCCCGCACGGGAATTCACCGACAGTACCGGCCGCCGTCGCGTGAAGGGCAATATGGATATCGAGCTGGCGATCGACATGCTCGAGCTCGCCGACAAGATCGACCACGCCGTGCTGTTCTCGGGCGATTCGGATTTCCGCAGGCTCGTCGAAGCGGTGCAGCGGCGCGGTGTCCGGGTCTCGGTCGTCTCCTCGATCCGGACCACGCCGCCGATGGTGGCAGATGAGCTGCGGCGCCAGGCGGATCAATTCCTGGAGCTGGCCGAGATCGCGCCGGAATTCACCCGGCGGCAGATGGAGCCGCGCGTGCGCGCGCCGGTTCGGGCGGTCGGACTGGACGTCGCGGACCAGCACGACCCTCTCTGAGCCGGCCTGCCGCCTATCATGGTGCCGGAACCGTCCGAGCCGGGGCGGGACTGCCCGCTCTGTCCGCGCCTGGCAGCGTTCCGGGCCGGCTCGCGCGGCACCCACCCCGACTGGTTCAATGCCCCCGTGCCGAGTTTCGGGCCGCTCTCCGCCCGGCTCCTGATCGTGGGCCTTGCGCCGGGTTTGCGCGGCGCCAACCGTACAGGGCGTCCTTTCACGGGCGATTATGCGGGCATCCTGCTCTACACGACGCTCCTCGCCTCGGGTTTCGCGTCCGGAACCTATGGCGCCGAGCCCGATGACGGGCTGGCACTCGAGGATTGCCGGATCACCAACGCCGTCCGTTGCGTCCCGCCGGAGAACCGGCCGCTGCCCGCGGAGGAAGCCGCCTGCAACGGCTTCCTGGCTGCGGAGATGGCGGCGATGCCGAATTTGCGGTTCGTGCTCGCGCTCGGCGTGGTGTCGCACAAGGCCGTGCTGCGCGCACGGGGCCTGCCCATGAGCCGGCCCGCCTTCGCCCATGGCGCGCTCCACCCGATGGGCCGGCTCACGCTCGCCGACAGCTACCATGTGTCGCGCTACAACACGTCGACGAAGCGCCTGACGGAAGCCATGTTCGTCGGCGTCATCGAAACGATCGCGCAGGAATTGCGAGGCGAGGCGGCACTTTCCGGCTGAAGCGGCCAGGGAGCCTCGGCCTCCCTGGACCTCTGCTGGACGTCACGGGTTCCCTGCGCGCCCCGGGCCGAACCCGGCCCGCGGCGCCGCATGTTCCAAGAACCCGACAATGCGCTCTGCCTCGGCCACGATCGGATCGGCGATCGCACGCGCCCGGATCGCGCCCTCATGCAGCAGCGCGTCCAAGGCGCCGGGATCGCCCAGCCAGCGCCGCGTCTCGGCCGCGATCGGCGCGAGCGTCGCGACCATGCGCTCGGCCAGCGCCTCCTTGAACGGACCCCAGCCACGCCCGCCATGCTCCGCGAGCACCTGTTCCACGCTCGAACCGGCCAACGCCGCATAGATGCCCACGAGATTGCGCGCTTCCGGCCGGTCGGCGAGCCCGGCCTCGCTTTCCGGCACCGGCGCGGGGTCGGTCTTGGCCCGCCGGATTTTCAGCGCGATCGCATCCGCCCCGTCGGTAAGACTGATCCGGCTCTGATCCGAAGGATCGGATTTCGACATCTTCTTCGTGCCGTCGCGCAGGCTCATCACGCGCGCGGCCGCCCCCAGAATCACCGGTTCGATGCGGGGGAAGAAATCGACGCCGTAATCGTGGTTGAATTTCTCGGCGATGTCGTTTGCGAGTTCGAGATGCTGGCGCTGATCGTCGCCTACGGGCACGCGGCGCGCATGGTAGGCGGCAATATCGGCTGCCATGAGGTTCGGATAGACAAAGAGGCCGGAGGAGGCGGCCTCGCGGTCGCGGCCGGCTTTGTCCTTGAACTGCGTCATGCGGTTGAGCCATCCGAGACGGGCCACGCAGTTGAAGATCCAGGCCAGCCGCGCGTGGGCCGACACCTGAGATTGCACGAACAGCACCGATCTGGCGGGATCGATGCCGCAAGCCAGGACCGCGGCCGCCATTTCGCGCGTATGAGCGCGCAATGTTTCGGGCGCCTGGAACACCGTGATCGCATGAAGATCGACCACGCAGAACAGGCATTCGTGCCCCTCCTGCAACGTGACCCAGTTGCGAATGGCCCCGAGATAATTGCCGATCGTCGGAATGCCGGAAGGCTGGATGCCGGAGAAGACGCGAATCATGCGAGCGGTCCGAGAAGGCGGCGTGCAGGACGCCGCCGGGAGAGAACGGAAAATCGGGTCTGGATCAGTGCAGCTTGACGCTCGGCGTCGGGCGGTCGCCCACCAGCAGCCCCCGCAAGGTGCGCCAGTTTCCGTGCAGGGCCGCCTCGTGCATCTTATACAGTGATCGGTACATCAGGCGGGCAATCAGACCTTCGACGAAGAACGCTCGCCCGATCACGAAACCCATGAGATTGCCGACCGTGCGCGCGCGCCCGAGCGAAACGAGGGAGCCAAAGTCACGGTAGCGGAACGTCCCGAGATTGGCGCCTTTCAGGATCGCCTCCACCTGGTGGACCATGAAATCCGCCTCCTGATGGGCGGCCTGCGCGCGCGGCGGTATGCCGTTCGGATAGCCCTCCTGCGCCAGCCAGGTGCAGTCTCCCATCGCGAACACCCTATCGTCGCGCGTAGTCTGCAGCGTCGGCCGCACCAGGAGCTGATTGCTCCGCGTGGTCTCGAGCCCATCGAGTTCGCGCAGGAAGTCCGGCGCTTTCACGCCGGCGCACCAGACCACGAGCGCGCTCGGTATCGTCTCGCCATTGGCGAGGCGCACGCCGTCCGCCATCACTTCGCTGACCGGTGAGCCGGCCCGGATCTCGACGCCGAGATCGCGCAGGATCTGCGCGGTCGCGTCCGCGACGCGATCGGGCAGGGCGGGGAGAATGCGTGGCGCCGCCTCGATCAGCACGATGCGGATGTCGCGGTCGGGATCGATGGTGTCGAGGCCATAGGCCGCGATCTCGCGGGCGGTGCGATGCAGCTCGGCCGCGAGTTCCGTGCCCGTCGCGCCGGCGCCGATGATGGCCACGTGCAATTCCCCCGGCTGCACCGGCCGGCCGCGGTCATGGGCGCGCAGCAGCGCATTGACGAGCCGGCGGTTGAAGCGGCTGGCCTGCTCGGGCGTCTCCAGCGGCACCGCGAATTCCGCCGCACCCTTCGTGCCGAAATCGTTGGTGACGCTGCCGACCGCGATCACGAGCGTATCGTAGCCGAGCCGGGAGGCCGGCATGATCTCCCGCCCCTCCTCGTCCTCGGTTGCCGCGAGAAGAATCTCGCGCCGTTCCCGATCGAGCCCGGTCATCTCGCCGAAGCGGTAGCGGAAATGATGCCAATGCGCCTGCGCCAGATAATTCAGCTCGTGCTGCGAGCGCCGCAGGCTGCCCGCCGCAATCGCATGCAGCAGCGGCTTCCAGATATGCGTGCGGGCGCGATCGACCAGCGTGATCTGCGCCTGTCCGCTCCGGCCGAAGCGGTCGCCGAGCTTGGTCGCGAGTTCGGCCCCGGCGGCACCACCTCCGACGATGACGACATGATGCGGCTCAGCCATCCCCGATCTTCCCGCGTGGTCCTGAATGGCATTACAGCCTCGGCGGGCGCGCGAAAACTGCGGGAAGGATGGAGATGGATCTCACTCTGCTCATACGCGGCCAGTCGAACGCGCAACTCTTCTCGCAATTCCATGGCCCGGCGCTGGTGGCGGAGCGCGCGCAGACCCTGCTCGGCTTCGACGGCACGCACGACCGGATCGTCGTGCGGGGCGGTCCCGGTGTCACCGAGTTCGGCGGAACTGCCCTGCAGCGGGGAAGCGACAAAATGCCGCCGGCCTGGATCGAGGGCGGTCCGCCCTCCTGGCAACCGGGCCGGTATGAGGCGACGCTGCTCGCCGCGCTGCGTGCCCTGCCGCCCGAGGTCCGCCGGGCGCCGACGCTCACATTGTGGATGCACAACGAAAGCGACAGCAGCGACCCCTGGATGACGACCGCCCGCTGGGTCAGCGCCGTGCGCCAGGATGCGGCCTGGGTGCGCCAGATCCTGGGCCAGTCTCCGGCCACGACCCCCTATCTCTTTGTCTGGGTGCCGTTCGACTTCGACCGCTCGCCGCGCAACACGCGCTTCGTCGATGACGGCTCGCAGCGGATTCGCGCCGGCATGGCATCGCTCGCGGCCGACCCGGGCTTCAACGCCCGGCTTGGACCGCAGACCGGCGATCTCGACATGGATTTCGGCGGCGCCGGTCCCGGTGGTCTGCATATGAGTGCGGCGGACGCGCAAAGCCTCGTCGACCGGCTGGGCCGTGCCGTCGCCGATGCCTTCGCCGCCTATGCCAAGCCCGGCTCACCCGAAGCCCGGGCACGGCAGGCCGATTCCCCGCGAGCGGTTTCCGCGCGCGTCGCGGACCGTGCCGGCGGTCTGGTGCGCGTCACCTTGCTCTCGCCGGACCCGCTCAAGCCCCTCTCACCCGCAGCCCTGCGGGGCGCCGGCTGGGTGGTGCGCGGCGCCGACGGCACCGTGCGCGTGCCATCGAGCGTGCGCGCCGAGGGGAACGGGCTCGTCCTCGCGTTCGGCGGCCCGCTCCCTGAGCCTGCGACCCTCTATTATGGTTATGGCCACGGGCGGATCGACCTGGCGGACGGACCGGGGCGCGGCGCCGCGATCGAGGACCAGCGCGGCCTTGGCCTGACTTCGCCCTACGCCGGACTGCCGCTCACCGGAGGATAAAGCGGGCGTTAATCCGGCTTTGCCATTTAGAGGGTATGGCCAAGCTATTCGTGATTTCGCTGTTGCTGAATCTCGGGCTCGCCGGGCTGATCGCGCGCCAGCGCATCCGCGCTGTCGCCTTGCGGCGGGCTGCCGAGCAGGCCGCCAGCCTCTCCGCCGAGTCGCTCCGACGGCTGCGCCTGGCCGGAGCGGAGTTGCGCGAGGCCTCGGTCGCCCTGGCCGGCGCGGCGCGCGGCCCCGAGGCGCCTATGCTGCAGGGCATTTCTGCAAGGCTGCTCGATCTCGCCGGACTGCTTCTCGACCATGCCGAACCGGGCCGGGCACCCTGCCGGCTCGAGGAAGCCCCGGTGGCCCTCGGGCCTCTGCTCGATTTCGTGCTGGCACAGGTACGCGTCCAGCTCGGGGGCGGCCAGCGGGCCTGGCGGATCGCTCCCGATCTCGGCGGCATCCGCCTGCTCGCCGATCGCCGGGCGCTCCATCAGGTTCTGCTGCGGATCCTGAGCGGCGCGGCGCTGGCCACGCGGGAGGGAGATTGGATCGAGATCGCCCCCGAGCCGCATCCCGAAGGCTGGGCGCTTGCGATCGAGGATGAGGGGCTGGGTCTTGCGATTGCCGGTCTCGCCGCACGAGGCCCCGAGAGCCGCGGCATCGGGCTGGGACTGACCCTCGCACGCGACCTGATGAAAGCGCATGGGGGCCGACTTGCGCTGGAAACCGCGCAGAAAGTGGGGACGCGGGCGTTGCTGATTTTTCCTCGCGAGCGGGTATTGGAGGAGGCAGCGTAAGCAATCTTCTCTTTCTGAAGAAAAAGAAGCAAAAAAACTTTCTGGCCTGGAGCGGGCTGGTTGACCCCCAGTCAAATGCAAGAAAGTTTTTTTGGTTCTTTTTTCAAAAAAAAGAACAAACCTCCAGCGCCGCCTCCTCGGACGGCTCCCGGTCTCCCGGCGCATGCAGCGCCGCCACCACCTCCGCAAAAGCCGCGCGCTGCGCTGCCGCCGCAGCCGGATCCTGCAACAGACGCTTCACTGTGTCGGCCAGCTTCGCCGGCGTGCAATCCTGTTGCAGCAATTCGGGCACTACGGTGCGGCCGGCCAGCAGATTCACCATCGCGACGTGCGGCACGCGGATCAGGCGGCGCGCCAGGAAGGCGGTGGCAGGATTCACACGGTAGGTCACCGCCATCGGCACACCGGCCAGCGCGAGTTCCAGCGTGCTCGTGCCCGATTTGGTCAGCGCCGCACCGGCGGCCGCGTAGGCGTCGTGCTTTTCGTCGATGTCGGTGACGATGATCGGCGCCACGCGCCAGCCGCGCGCCGCGGCACGCACGGTATCGGCGACCGTCGCCGCGGTGGGGACGACCGGAACGAGATTCGGTATGTCCGCGGCGAGCCGCTCGAGCGTGCGGCCGAACACCGGCAAGAGACGCGGCACTTCGTTGCGCCGGCTGCCGGGCATCAGGATCAGCACCGGCGCATCCGGCGCAATGTCGTGACGATCACGGAACCGCTCTGCGTCGCCGCGGTCGGCGCCCGATTGCAGCACCGGATGGCCGACGAAGCGCGCGGGCAGGCCGTGGCGCGCGAAGAAATCCGGCTCGAACGGGAGCAGGCAAAGCAGCCGTTCCCACAGGCCCGGAAACTCACGCACACGATGCTCGCGCCAGGCCCAGACCTGCGGCGCCACGTAATGGACGCGCGGGATGCCGAGCGGGCGCACGCGCTTGAGCAAGCGCAGCGCGAAACCGGGACTGTCGATGGTGACGATCAGATCGGGCCGCTGGCGCGCGATGTCGTCGGCCGCTTCGCGCATGCGCCGGCGCAGCGACAACAGCCGCGGCAACACTTCCGCCAACCCCATCACCGCAAGCTCGCGCATCGGAAACAGCGAGCGCAGCCCTTCGGACTCCATGCGTACGCCGCCCACGCCGGTGACGCGGATATCGGGCTGCAATTCACGCAACGCACGGATCAGGCGCGCGCCGAGCACGTCGCCGCTCGCCTCCCCGGCGAGCATCCAGATCAGCTTCGCGTCAGCCATACAGCGTCGAAGGGTCCGTAACGACGGGTGCCACCTCCCGCTCTGCGCCGCCGGCCGCGATCGCGCGATAGAAGCAGGAGCGATGGCCGGTGTGGCAGGCAACGCCCTGCTGATCGACGAGCAGCAGGATTGTGTCGCCATCGCAATCGGCGCGCAGCTCGACGAGGCGCTGGACTTGCCCGGACGTCTCGCCCTTGCGCCAGAGCGCCTGGCGGCTGCGGCTCCAATAGCAGACACGGCCGGTGGCCAGGGTCTCGTCGAGCGCTTCCCGGTTCATCCAGGCGAGCATGAGCACTTCGCCGGTGTCGTGCTGCTGCGCGATGGCGGGGATCAGGCCCTCCGTGTTAAAGGTCAGGTTCATGGGGCTGGCCTCCGGCGGGCAGAGGCTCCGCCTCTGCACTCCGCTGGGGCCATAGGGCCCCAGACCCCTTTTTTGAAGGGGTTTCGGTTGCCGGGGCACACCACAAAGCGACAAAGATCGCGGTCATGCGGCCTCGGCTCATCACGTTCGATGTTTTCGGGACGATACTCGACTGGAAGACCGGCATCGAGAGCGCGTGCCGTGATGCCGGACGAGTGCTCGTGGCCGGCGAGTTCGACCGGATCATCGACGTTCAGGGCCGGCTCGAGCGCGAGGCGTTCGCCGATTACGAATCGATCACGCAGCGGAGCCTGCGCGTTGCTCTCGGCATGGATCAGCACGCGGCTGCCGGCATTGCCGGCACGATCGCGCAGTGGCCGCTCTACCCGGATGCGCCGGTGTTGCGGTCGCTCATGGAGATCGTGCCTTGCGGCGCGATGACGAACAGCGACCGCCGGCATGGCCAGGCCATCCAGCAGCGGCTTGGCTTTCGTCTGACCGCATGGCTCTGCGCGGAGGATATCCAGCTCTACAAGCCCAATCCCGATTTCTGGCGGCGCATGAGCGAAGCGACTGGCGTTCCGCCATCGCCGGCCTGGTGGCACGTATCCGCCTACGCGGACTATGATATCGAGGTCGCGGGGCAGTTAGGGCTGACCACGGTTTTTGTCGAACGGCCGCACGCAAAGCGCGGTCCCGCGTCCCACATCGTTCCCGATCTGGAAGCGCTTCGGCGCATTCTTTCAGAGACCACGTGATGTCGATCGCATCCGAAGATTGCGCAAACGGCACCCAACAAGGAAAAGTTTTTTGGTTCTTTTTTTCAAGAAAGAACCAAACCCTTACCCGATCTCCTCCTCATCGCCTCGCCGCATGGCGCTGCGGATGAGCCCTCGCCGGCTCGGCGCCTCGATGAAATCGAGCATTTCGGCAACGAGCCCGGTTGGCCTCTCGGTCCGCAAGGCCGCAAGACGCTCGGCGAATACGGAATTTTCTGCGTCGTTCAGGAACAGGGTCCGGAACGCGGCGCGCAGCCGGTGCAGTTCGGCGCGGTCCGCGCCGCGGCGCCGCAACCCCACGACGTTCAGCGAAATGAGCCGCGCGCGGTTGCCGAGCACGGTCGCGAACGGCACCACATCCGCTTCGACCCCGGAAGCGCCGCCGACCATGGCGCCGCGGCCGATGCGCACGAATTGATGCAGGGCCGAGGCGCCGCCGATCACGGCGTGGTCGCCGATCATGACGTGTCCGCCCATCACCACGTTGTTCGCGACGATCACGCCGTCGCCGAGCGTGCAATCGTGCGCGACGTGGGTGACCGCCATCAGCAGACAGTCGCTGCCGACACGCGTGATGCCGGTGCCGGTGACGGTGCCGCGATGGATGGTGCAATGCTCACGCAGTTGCGTGCGCGCACCGATCACCGTTTCGGTGGGTTCGCCGCGATATTTCAGGTCCTGCGGTGCCAAGCCCACCGTGCAGAAAGGATAGATCACCGCCTCCGCGCCGATCGTGGTCCGGCCGTCCACAACCACGTGGCTCATCAGCCGCGCACCGGGGCCGATCTCCACCTCGGGGCCGATGCTGCACCAGGGGCCGATCTCGGCGCCGGCGCCGATGCGGGCACCGGCGGCGACCTGCGCGCTCGGGTGGATGGCGGGGGCTGCCGCTTCGAGCTCCATCACCGCGGCGTGCTGATCCATGCGTGTTCGACTCCGGGGCGAGTAGCGGCCTCGCCAAAGGCTAGCGGGGAGCCGTCTCGCCGCCAATTCAAGCGATTTTACGGCGAGTAACGGCGCCCTGCCGGCCCGTTGTTCAGACTGGGGCGGCGCGATCGAGGATCATGGCCGTGAAGGTGGCCTCCGCCACGATGGTCCCGGCGACCCGCGCCATGCCGGTGAAACGCCAGACGGAACCACGCTGGCGCACCTTGATCACCTCGATGCGGAGCTGGTCTCCCGGCACCACGGGGCGGCGGAATTTCGCGCCTTCCACCGACATGAAATAGACGAGCCGGCCGGCCGCATCGCCGCCGAGCGTCTCCACCACGAGCACCGCTGCGGTCTGCGCCATGCTCTCGACGATCAGAACGCCCGGCATCACCGGATGGCTCGGAAAGTGACCCGCGAAAAAATGCTCGTTGATCGAGACGTTCTTGACGCCCACGGCGCTGTGGTCGGGCTCGATCTCCTCGACCCGGTCGATCAGCAGAAACGGGTGACGGTGCGGGATCGCGCGCATGATGCCCGCGATGTCCAGCGTGCGGGTCTCCTGCCCTGCCCTCGCCTCAGCCGTCGCTCCGTCCATCGGACCCTGTGTTTCCCTCGCTCTTGCGGCGCGCCAGCCGGCGCAGCACGGCCACGGTGCGGAAGAACTCGCGGACCGGCAGGGCGGGACTGCCGACGACATCGGCCCCAGCCTCGACGTCCGACATCACGCCGCACTGCGCGCCGATACGCGCACGCGCGCCAATGCTCAAGTGCCCGGTGAGGCCGGCCTGCGCCCCGATCTGCACGAAATCGCCAACCACCGTGCTGCCCGAGATGCCTGACTGCGCCACCACCACGCAGCAGCGACCGAGGCGCACATTGTGGCCGATCTGCACGAGGTTATCGATGCGTGTGCCGGCGCCGATCACCGTGTCGGTCGCCGCTCCCCGGTCGATCGTGCTGTTGGCGCCGACTTCGACATCGTTCTCGAGGATCACGGACCCGAGTTGCGGCACGGTCAGGAAGCCGGAATCGGTGATCGCGAACCCGAATCCCTCCTGGCCGATGCGGGCGCCCGGATAGACATAGACGCGGTCGCCGAGCCGCGCGTGGGTCACGCTGGCGAGCGGCCCGATCCGGCAATCGCGCCCAAGCACGACGCCGGCGCCGATCACGGCGCCGGCGCCGATCCGGCAGCCCGGGCCGATCTCGGCGCGCGCCTCGATGACCGCGAGTGGGCCGATCTCGCAGCTGTCGTCGATGCGCGCTTCATCGGAGACCACGGCGGAGGGATGGATGCCGGGCTGGCGGGAAGGTGCCGGATGGAACAGCGCGGCGACGCGGGCCCAGCCCGCATGGGGGTCAGCGCTGACGAGCGCGACCGTTCCTTTGGGCACTCTGGGCGCCAGGCGAGCAGAGACGATCACGGCACCCGCGCGGGTCGCCTCGAGCGCCTCGGCATAGCGGGGGTTATGCAGAAAGCTGACTTCGTGGGGGCCTGCCGTCTGCAGCGGGGCGACGCCCGTGAAGAGGGTACCGATGTCGGAGGTCGCGCCGGCGTGGCGGGCGATTTCGGAAAGCGGGAACGGTCCGGCGCGCTCGAAGAAGCGCGGGTCCCCTAAAGCCATGGGGTGAGGGGCCTGTCGGCCCCAGCGGGATGCAAGGGCAACGCCCCTGCCCGCTGGAGGCAATACACCGGCGCTACTTCGTGGCCGCCGCCTGCGACACCGGCACCTGGCCCCAATCCTTGGGCAGCGTCGCCGGATCGACATCCGCGGGCGGGATCATCACGGTCGGCAGCACGCGGTTGAGCTGCTTGGCGACGTCGTCGGTGATGTCGAACTCCTGGACGTTCAGCGCGACCTGGCTCCGGTGCAGCACGAGGTTCATCCCGTGCGCCTCGGCGACCTGACGGATGATGTTGATCAGCGTGCGCTCGATCTGGCCGGCCGAGACCTGGGCGGCTTCCTGAATGATCCGCTCCTTGTCCTGGAGCTGCCGCCGTTCGGTGTTCACCCGGTCGCGCAGGACGCGCTCACGCGCCTGAGCCTGGGCCTGGCTCATATGGGGCAGTTCGGACTGGAATTGCTGCCCGAGCTGGCGCCAGTTGGCCTGCACGCGCTCGACCTCGGCCCGGAGCCGTTCCTTGCGCTCGCCGATCACGCGCGCCACGGCCTGCGCGGCCGAGGATTGGCGCTCCACGTCGGGAACGCTCAGCACGCCGATCACGGCGGCGGGCGGCGGCTTCGCCTTGGGGATCTCCGGCAGCGGCGGGGCCGGCGGCTGCGGCAGATTGGCGGCCACCTGAGGCGGCGGGGGGCCGGCGTCCGCGGTGTCGTCGGCGGTCGGCGGAGGCGGCAGGGGAGCCGGCGCCGGCACCCGGGTGCGGCGCGAATAGGTCGAAGAGCGGGCGGCGGCGGGCGGCTGCTGGGTCGGCACGAACCAGCCGGGATTGGCCTGGGCGAGCGCCGGCGTGCCCGGCAATGCCAGGAGCGCCGCGAGGATGGCCGTGTTGAGTGGGATGGGTTTCACTGGAACCTCGTACCGAAACCAAAACGAATGATCTGCGTCTGATCGTAAGGCTGCTTCACCACCGGAATGCCGAGGTCGATATTGATCAGACCGAAGGGCGATTTCCACGAAATGCCGAAGCCGGCGCCGACCCGGGGGCTGCCATCGTCATAGTAGCACTGTGTGATCCGCGTGCCATGGACATCGACGATAGGCGCGGCCGGGTTGTTGCCGCGGTGCAGGGTCGCAAGGCAGCTCACGGCCGCGTTGGGCGGCGCGTTCAGGCCGGAAAGGCCGCCGACATCGACGAAGGCGCGGCCCGAAATCCCCAGATCCTGACTGACCGGCAGCGGAAAATGCAGCTCCGTCGATTGGGTCCAGATCAGGTTGCCGCCGAGGCTGTCGCTGCCGCGGAAGAAGCCGGGCCTCGAGCACGCTCTCCCGCCGGGCGTCGTCACGAAATATTGCGGGCCGAGACACTCAGTGTAGGCGACCGAGTGGGGGCCCACGCCCTGGTCGAGGAAGCCGCGGAGATTGTCGCCGCCGAGGAAGAAGCGGTCGATGATCAGCTCCTTGCTCTGCAAATTCCACAGATAGCCGGCGCCGGCCGAAATCGCGATGTTCCAGTCGGGATCCTGCGTGAAATATTCGAGGGGAATGAAGTAGCTGCCGTCCACCTTGCTGCGGATGTAATGCTCGTCGCCGCCGACACCCGCGAAGTCATTGCCGACACGCAACACGAAGCCGCTGTGCGAATCGATGCGGCTGTCGCGCCAGTCGAACGTCATGGTCTGGCCGATCGAGGAAAGCAGAGACGTTCCCGCCTCGTCCTGCACCCACACGCTGGCGTATTGCTGGATGTTGTTCACGCTCCGATCGATGATCGAGTAGGTCCAGGCCTGGCTCACATGATCGTTGTAGGAGTAGCCGAGGCGGGCGGTGAACCCGTACCGGGTCTCCTGGTAATCGGTGATCGCGAGATTGTTGTTGTTCAAATAGAACAGGTCGCCGCCCGCGACGAGATTGCGGTCGAGGAAATAAGGGTCCGTCACCGACAGATCGACCTGGCTCTCGAGTGCTGCGATGGTGCCGGAGAGCCCGGCCTCGATGCCCGTGCCGATCAGGTTGCGCTGCTTGATGCCGGCCTGCCCGAGAATGCCGGCGTCGGTGGAATAGCCGCCGCCCAGCGAAAGCTCGCCGGTGGCCTTCTCGGTGATCTCGGTATTGACGATGGCCTTGTCGGGCGCGGAACCCGGTTGCGGCGTGATGTTCACATCCTGGAAGAAGCCGAGATCGGTGAGGCGCACCTTGCTCTGACGCACCAGCGTCGGATCGAGCGGATCGCCTTCCGCGAAGCGGAACTCACGGCGAATGACATTGTCCCGGGTGATGGTGTTGCCGGTGATGTCGATGCGCTCGACATAAACGCGCGGGCCCTGGACGATGTCGAACACGAGATCGACCGTGTGGTGCGCGCGGTCGCGTGCGATGCGCGGATTGACGCGCGGAAACAGCACGCCGTTCTGGCGCATCTTCGTCTCGATCGCGTCGACGGAACGCTCGACCAGATCGCCGTTATAGAGTTCGCCGGGCGCCACCAGCACCAGGCCTTTGTATGGCGCGGCGTCCAGCTTCGGATACTCGCTGCGCACCTCCACCTTGCCCACATGATAGGGCCGGCCCTCGCTGACCTGATAGGTGACGAAGAACGTCTTGCGGTCCGGCGACAGCTCGGCATGCGCGTTGGTTACCTCGAAATCCGCATAGCCATGCGCGAGGTAGAAGCGCCGCAACAATTCCTTGTCGTAATCGACCCGCTGCGGGTTGAACTGGTCGGCATTGGAGAGGAACCGCCACCAGCGGCTTTCCCGGCTGTCGATCACCGAGCGCAGCTTTCCTTCCGAGAAAGCGTGGTTGCCGACGAAAACGATACGGCTGATCTCGGTCTGCGGACCTTCGACGATGCGGAAGATCACGTTCACCCGGTTCTGCGGCAGGCGGACGATGTAGGGCTCGACCGTCGCGGCGAAGCGGCCCTTGCTGGCGTAGAGATCGAGCAGATGCTGCCGATCCTGCTCGGCGATCCGGGTCGAATAGACGGCGCGGGGACGCAGCGTCAGTTCCTTGCGCAGATCGGCGGCCTTGATATTGTGGTTGCCTTCGAAATTGATCGAGGCCACCAGCGGGTTCTCGAGCACATGCACGACCAGCGTGTTGCCCTCGCGCCGCAGATTCACGTCGGCGAACAGGCCCGTCGAATAGAGCGTGCGCAGCGATCGATCCACCCGGTCGCTCGAGAACGAATCGCCAGGCTGCACGAGCATGTAGGAGAGGATGGTGCCTTCCTCGATGCGCTCGTTGCCGACCACCTTGATGGCCTCGATCGTGTCGCCCTGCGCCTTGGGTGCCGCTGCCGGGCCGCGGGCACGGCGTCCATGCCGGTGCGCGACAGGCGGAGGCGGCGGGGCGGGAGGCGCCGCCTCGTCGGCGCCGGGCGGGGCGGGCGGCTGATCCGGGACGGTCTGCGCCTGGCTCGGGAGATCGACGACGGAGAGCAGCGAGATAGTGGCGAGCAGCGCGAACCGATGACGAAGCAAGGAACCCCCCGGCGGACACGCGCGCTCCGGGCAGGAGCGTAGGGATCGCGTGCCCGGCGGGCTAAACGAGATTCCCCGTGCTGTCCAGAACGCCGTGCGCCGCTGTCAAACTTCGAAAAACGGAAGTTCGGTTCCCGTGGCCAGCGTCTCTCCCCTGCACCGGACCAGGCCCGGCGGACCTCCCGTTACCGAAGCGGCTCAAACCGCATCGATAACAGTTGGCAACGAAACCGTCGGACCTCCAGACCAATGGGGGCTGCGGAAGGTGAAGCTCCTCGCCTCAACCCACCAGCCGCGACACCCAGCGCAAGGCGCCTGTGTGCACAAGATCATTGAAGGAAACGAACACGAACACGCTGGCGATGATCGCGAAGCCCAGCCGATAGCCATACTCCTGCGCCCGTGCCGGCACCGGCCGGCCACGCAGCGCCTCGGCGGCGTAGAACATCAGGTGGCCACCATCGAGAATCGGGATCGGCAACAGGTTGACCAGCCCGAGATTGACCGACAGCAGCGCGATGAAGGTGACGAGGCTGAGCGCGCCGAGCGCCGCCACCTTTCCCGAAAGCTGGGCGATCATGATCGGGCCGCCGAGATCGGCGACGCCATGACCGGTGGTCAGAATGTGCCATAGGCCCTTGAAAGTGGCGGCGAATACGAACCAGGTCTGGCCTCCGCCGGCGGCGACCGCGCCGACCGGCGACAGATGAATCCGTTCGGTCCGGCCCGACGTGACCCCGAGTCGGCCGGCGCCATCCTCGTCGGCGACATGGACGCGGAGCGTGAGATCGGCGGCGCCACGGCGCACCGCGAGCGCGAGGTCGCGCCCTGGCGCGACGGCGATCCGGTCCCGCAGGGCCTCGAACGTTGTAACCGGCGAGCCATCCACCGCGACGATGTCGTCGCCCGGTTTGAGATCGGCCGCGGCAGCCGCACTGCCGGGCACGACCTGGCCCACCACCGGAAGCGGCACCTCGCGCCCCACCGCCGCGTAGAGCGTCGTGAACAAGACGAAGGCGAGCAGGAAATTCGCGATCGGACCGGCTGCGGCGATCAACATCCGCGACCAGACCGATTTGCGGAAATAGGCTTCGTCGTCGCGGAACGATGCTGCGTCGGATGCCGCCTCGTCACGCGTGTCGAGGCTCATGCCGTGCATCTTCACATAGCCGCCGAGCGGCAGGATGCCGATCTTCCAGACCGTGCCGCTGCGGGCCGTCCAGGACAGGAGCGGGCGGCCGAAGCCGATCGAGAAGGCTTCCACGTAAACGCCGCAGGCGCGGGCGGCGATGTAGTGACCGAGCTCATGCACGAAGACCAGGACGCCGAGCACCAGCGCGAAGGAAGCGAGCGTCTGCAGAAGGTGCGCCATCCCAATCCTCTCAGGCGGCGCGGGCCGCTGCGAACCTGCCGGCGCAATCCCGCGCTTCGGCATCGAGCGCCAGAACCTCGTCCAGCGTAGACGCGGCACGGGGGCCGAGACGCTCGAGCACCGATTCGACGACGGCGGCGATATCGAGGAAACCGATGCGCCGGTGCAGGAAAGCGTCCACCGCGATTTCATTCGCGGCATTCAGCATGGTGGGGGCCCCTCCCCCGGCCCGCAAGGCCTCGCGGGCGAGCCGGAGCGCCGGGAAGCGAATTTCGTCCGGCGGCAGGAATTCGAGTTTTGCGGCGGCCGCGAGATCGAGACGCGGCGAATTCGTCGCCAGACGCTCGGGCCAGGCAAGCGCGTGCGCGATCGGGATGCGCATATCGGGGGCTCCCATCTGCGCCAGAACGCTGCCGTCCGTGAAATAGACGAGCCCGTGCACGACCGATTGGGGATGCACCATGACCTCGATCTCGTCCGGCGCCAGCGAGAACAGCCGGGCGGCCTCGATGACTTCGAGCCCCTTATTAAACAGGGTTGCTGAATCGATCGTTATCTTGGCGCCCATCGTCCAGGTCGGGTGACGCAGCGCGGCCTCCGGCGTCGCGGCCGCCATTTCCTCGCGGGTCGCGGTGCGGAAAGGGCCGCCCGAGGCGGTCAGCACGATTTTCTCGAGCGCACCGCGCGGGCTGCCGGCGAGCGACTGGAAGATCGCGTTGTGCTCGGAATCGACCGGCAGCAGCGTCGCGCCCGCGTCGGCAACCGCGCGCAGCATCACCTCGCCGGCCGAGACGAGCGCCTCCTTGTTGGCCAGCGCCACGGTCCGTCCGGCCTCGGCCGCGGCGAGCGTGGGCGCCAGGCCGGCGACACCGGTGATCGCCGCCATGGTCCAGTCGGCGCCCAGCCGAGCCGCGTCGAGAACCGCCTGACGGCCGCAAGCAACCGCGATGCCGGTGCCGGCGAGGGCTTCGCTGAGCTCCCCATACATGGCGGGGTCGGCGCAGACCGCATGGACGGCGCCCAGGGCACGGGCTTGCTCCGCAAGGAGGGCGGCATTGCGGTTGCCGATCAGGGCGAGCACCCGAAAGCGCTCCGGATTGGCGAGCAGCAGATCGACCGTGCTTCGGCCGATGCTGCCGGTGCTGCCGAGAACCGTGACGGTGATCGGTGTTACGCCCACAGATATCCCCCCTGCCCTGCCAGCAGCCGGATCACGAGGCCCGCCGGGGCGGCGGCAAGCAGCCCGTCCACGCGGTCGAGCAAGCCGCCATGGCCGGGAATGAGCCCACCGGAATCCTTGGCTCCGGACCAGCGTTTGAGTCCGCTTTCGAGCAAATCACCGGCCTGCGCAACCAGCGCCAGCGCAGCCCCGATCAGCCCGGCGTGGAAGGGGCGAGGGTTGCCGAAGCCGGCGGCCACCGCGAGTCCGGCGAGGATGGAGAAGGCGAGCCCGCCGGCGGCGCCGGACCAGGTCTTGCCTGGTGAAATGGCCGGCGCCAGACGGGGACCGCCGAGCTGACGTCCAGTGAGGTAAGCGCCGATATCCCCGGCCCAGACCACGAGCATCAGGAACAGAACATCCCCGAAGCCGGTCGGGGCCAAGCGGAGCAGCGCAAGCGAGACGCAGGCGAGCAGCACATAGCCGACACCGGTGGCAGCACTCGTCGCGCCGTGGCTGAGGCGGATCCACTCATAGGCGACGATGCCGCCCAGGAACGCCAGCACGACAAGCCAGACGGCCCCGCCGGCCCAGATCGCCGCGAGGCCGAGCGGGGTCATGATGGCGGCGGAGGCGATCCGGAGACGGAGGTCGGACCAGGGGGCCGGGGTCACGACGCTGCCTCCGCTCCAGGCGCGTCAGTCGGACCGCGCGCCGTAGCGGCGATCGCGCCTCGCAAACTCGGCCAGCGCTTCCTCGAAATGTTTTGCATTGAAATCCGGCCACAGGATCTCGGGGAAGACGAACTCGGCATAGGCCGATTGCCACAACAAAAAGTTTGAAACACGGTACTCGCCGCTGGTGCGGATGATCAGGTCGGGGTCGGGCACATCCGCGGTGAACAGGAAACGCCCGAAGCTGGTCTCGTCTATCGTTGCCGGGTCGATCCGGCCGGCTGCGGCGGCCTCGGCGATCGCGCGCGCCGCGGCGGCGATTTCCGAGCGTCCGCCGTAGGAGAGCGCCACGATCAGCTGCAGCCGATCATTGCCCCGCGTCAGCGCTTCGGCTTCGCTGAGCTCGCGGGTGATTTCCGGACCGAACCGGCTGCGGTCGCCGATGATGCGGAGCCGCACCCGCTCGCGATGCAGTTCGGCGACCTCCGTGCGCAAATACTGCCGCAGCAGGCCGGTCAGATCGGCCACCTCGCCCTCCGGGCGGCGCCAGTTCTCGCTCGAGAACGCGAACAGCGTCAGCCAGGCAACCCCGTGATCGATCGCAGCGGCGATGGTCCGGCGCACCGCCTTGGCCCCGGCCCGGTGTCCCGCCACCCTCGGCAGATGGCGCCGCGCCGCCCAGCGGCCATTGCCATCCATGATGATGGCGACGTGGCGCGGCACCGCACCGGCCGCCGGCGAGGCATTCGGGGCTTCGGCGAGGACCGGTTCGGGCGCGAGGCGGCTCATCAGACCTGGCGAATCTCGCGGTCCTTTTCGGCAAAGCCATCGTCGATGCGCTTGATGAAGCCGTCGGTGAGTTTCTGCACTTCCTCGGTCCAGCGCGCGCTCTCATCCTCGCCGATCTCGTGCTTCTTCTCGAGCGCCTTGATCCGGTCGTTGCCGTCACGGCGCACGCCGCGAACCGCGACCCGCGCCTGTTCGGCGTAACGGCCGGCGGCCTTGGCCAGTTCGGCGCGCCGCTCGGCGGTGAGCACCGGGATAGGCACGCGCACGAGCTGCCCGTCCGCCGCCGGGTTGAGTCCGAGCCCGGAATCGCGGATCGCACGCTCGACCGCGCCCACCAGCGACCGGTCCCAGACCTGGACCGTGATCATGCGCGGCTCAGGCACGCCGATCGTGCCGACTTGGGTGATCGGCACCTCGCCGCCATAGGCTTCGACGCGTACCGGCTCGAGCAGGGCCGGGCTCGCGCGGCCGGTGCGCAGACCGGCGAAATCGCGGCGGAGTGTCTCGAGTGCGCCGTCCATGCGACGCGTGAGGTCATCGATAAGGGATTTCAGGTCGGCGGCCACGCCGGATCCTCCAAGGTCTTCAGCGCGGCCCCTTTTCGCTGCGGCTGCCCGGCGTTGCAACCGGGGCGGCGCCGTTTCAGGGCGGATCGGCGATGCGGGTGAAGCGTCCCTCCCCACGCATCACGGCAGCGAAGGCACCGGAAGCGTGGATATTGAAAACCAGGATGGGCAAGCCGTTCTCGCGGGCAAGCGAAATGGCGGCCGCGTCCATCACGGCGAGATCGCGCGACAGCACCTCGAGATAGGTCAGTTCGTCATAGCGCTGCGCCGCGGGATCGCGGCGCGGGTCGGCGGAATAGACGCCGTCGACCTGCGTACCCTTGAGCAGCGCGTCGCACTTCATCTCGGCGGCGCGGAGCGCGGCGGCGGTATCGGTCGTGAAGAACGGGTTGCCCGTGCCGGCGGCGAAGATCACGACCCGGCCCTTCTCCATGTGACGCTGCGCGCGGCGCCGGATATAGGGCTCGCAGACGCTCGCCATCGGGATCGCCGAGAGCACGCGCGTCGGCACCTGGCGCTTCTCGAGGGCCGACTGCATGGCGAGCGCGTTCATCACGGTCGCGATCATACCCATGTAGTCGGCTTGCGCGCGGTCCATGCCGCTCGCAGCCCCGGCCACGCCCCGGAAGATGTTCCCGCCGCCGATCACGAGACAAACCTCGACGCCGAGGGCCACCACATCGGCCACGTCGGCGGCGATGGTGGCGAGCATGTCGCTGTCGAGCCCGTAGTCCCGCCGCCCCATCAATGCCTCGCCCGAGACTTTCAACAGCACGCGCTTGTAGGCGGGCTCAGGCGGCATGAGGGCTCCGAGACGGGGGTGGCCAGAGGGTATGTGGCGGCCGCGCGGGAGACAAGCGGGGCTTCCGCCAACAGGGTTAGGCGGAGGGCAAGGGCGCGGGGGCAAGGCCCCCGCGTACAGGAAGCTTCAGTGCCCTGCGACCGCCGCCACTTCCGCGGCGAAATCGCCCTGCGGTCCGCGATCAATCCCCTCGCCGAGCTGGAACCGGGCGAAGCCCGTCAACTTACCACCCGATTTCTGGACCACCGCTCTGACCCGACTTTCGCCGTCATGCACCCAGACCTGTTCGAGCAGCACGACTTCTTCGTAATATTTCCGGATGCGGCCCTCGATCATCTTTTCGATGATGTTTTCGGGCTTGCCCGACGCGCGCGCCGTCTCCGCGAGAATATTCCGCTCTCTTTCCAGTGCCGCGGGATCGACGGCACCGATATCGAGCGCGTCGGGGCGGGTGGCCGCGACGTGCATGCCGATCTGGCGGCCCAGCAGTTCGAGCCCCTCCAGTTCGCTCGGCGCCTCGAGAGCGACCAGCACGCCGATTTTACCGAGCCCCGGGCGAAGTGCCCCATGCACGTAAGTGGCCACCACGCCGGACGCGACCGCGAGCCGCTGGACGCGGCGGAGGACGAGGTTTTCGCCGATGGTGGCGATCAATTGAGTCAGCTCGTCGGCGACACTCCGGCCGCTCCCTGGGTAGGAGGCGGCGCGAAGCGCCTCGATATCGTCGCCGATATCGAGCGCCACCTTCGCGACATTCTCGACGAAAGCTTGAAAGTTTTCGTTCCGCGCGACGAAGTCGGTCTCCGCGTTGACTTCGACCATCGCAGCGCGGGCCGGCGCGGACGCGACGCCGATCAGACCCTCGGCGGCGATGCGACCCGACTTTTTCGCGGCGGCCGAGAGGCCCTTCTTGCGCAGCCAATCGACTGCATCCTGGAAATTGCCGTTCGCTTCGGTGAGCGCGCGCTTGCAATCCATCATTCCCGCGCCCGTCTGCTCGCGCAGTTCCTTCACGAGCGAAGGAGAGATCTCGGCCATGGTTCTCTATGCCTCGGTTCGGGGGAGCGTTGGCTTCAGTGGATCGCCGCTTCGGCGGCGCCGGTTTCCTCTGTCTCGGCGCCGAGCGCCTCGGGCAGCACCTCCGCCGCGCCGACATCCTGGCCGGATGCGGAAAGTTCCTGGCTGATGCCGTCGAGAGCGGCGCCGGCGATCAGGTCGCAATAGAGAGAAATTGCCCGGATCGCATCGTCATTGCCAGGGATCGGGTAGGTGACGCCCCTGGGATCGGAATTGCTGTCGAGCACGGCAATCACCGGAATGCCGAGCTTGTTGGCCTCTTCGACCGCAAGCTTTTCCTTATTTGTATCAATAATGAACAGGATATCGGGCAGCCCGCCCATTTCCTTGATGCCGCCGAGCGACCGCTCGAGCTTGTCGCGCTCGCGGGTCATCTCGAGAACCTCTTTCTTGGTGAGGCCCTGCGTATCGCCGGCCAGCATCTCATCCATCTGCCGCAGACGCTTGATCGACCCGGTGATGGTTTTCCAGTTCGTGAGCATACCGCCGAGCCAGCGATGATTCACGTAATACTGGCCGCAGCGCTGCGCCGCCTCCGCGACGTGCTCGGCCGCGGCACGCTTGGTGCCGACGAAGAGAACACGGCCGCCGCCCGCGACGACATCCCGTGCCGCGCGCAGCGCGCGATCGAGCATCGGCACCGTCTGCTGAAGATCGATGATGTGCACCTGGTTGCGGACACCGAACAGATACGGTGCCATCGCGGGGTTCCAGCGGCGGGTGTGGTGGCCGAAATGCACGCCGGCTTCGAGCAGCTGGCGCAGAGTGAAATCGGGCATCGCCATGGTGGCGGGTCTCTCCTCTTCTGAGCACGTCCGGTTGAGCCTCCGCGGGGCACGGCCGCTGCCGGCACCGGACCTGGGAACTGCCCAGGAGAACCCCGCGTGTGGATTACCCGGCGCCCCATTCGGGTCGCCCGGCGGGCGGGATATGGCGGACCTCCGTTCGGTTGGCAAGCACCCCGAGCGGCGGCATGAAGCGGCCGTGATCACGCTCCGGCGTGCGCCGGCGGCTTCGGTGACCTCGAACACAATACTTGACGAGCCCCAACCGCCTCCATAAAAGGCTTGGCTCTTCTGAGCGCGCTGCCCGGCGCGCCCAATTCCTTTCAGGCGACCGAACCGGAAGCGCGACGAGCACTCATGGCCAACACTGCATCCGCCCAGAAGCGCATTCGACAGACGCTGAAGCGCGCGGCCCGCAACCAGGCGCGCAAGTCGCGCATGCGCACATTCCTGCGCAAGGTCGAACTGGCGATCGCCGGCGGCGATAAAGAGGCGGCGAACACCGCCCTTCGCGCCGCCCAACCCGAACTGCAACGTGCAGCGGGTAAGGGCGTGATCCACCGGAACGCAGTGGCGCGCAAAATGTCGCGCCTCTCGGCCCGCATCCGCAAGCTCGGCACACCGTAAGTCCCTCTCGGGAACGAAAAAGGTCCTGGCGGCCCGAGCCGCCCGGGCCTTTTTGCTCGCTCGCCAAGGCCTTTCCGCCGGCCTGTTGCAGAAAAGATGCGCGCGGAACTTTCCTGATCTCGACTGATTGATTTCCCACGATGGGCAGTCGGTAGCGCGACCGGAATAAGGGTTCCGGGCCTCAGATTCCGTTTGCAGGCCATCCATTTCTGACCTACCGTTCATGGGCCGGATGCGTCCGGATGCGGACAACAGGACAGACTTTTAGCGCGCGGAGAGCTCGTCGGCTCCTTGCACGGCGTGCTTTGTTGTCCGGCAGTTCGGGAGCGAAACAGAATACGGATGGATCGTTTGACCTCGAGCAGCGTCTGGATGGAGCGAGGCGCAGCCGCCGCGGCGCCTTCCGGCGACAACGAGGCAGAACTATCCGCCAAATGGGTGCGGATTCGCACCAAATTGCAATCCGAAGTGGGTGACGTCGAGTACCGGACCTGGCTGAAACAGATGGTTCTCGCCGGAGTCGAGGACGGCGAAGTCACCGTTTTGCTGCCAACGCGTTTTTTGCGGGACTGGGTGCGGAGTCATTACGGCGACAGGATTCTCAAGCTCTGGCAGGCTGAAGAAGCCGCTGTACGCGGCGTATCGATCCGGGTAGGCACCGGACGCGAGGCCGGTTTCGCGGAAAGCGTGGCGTTGCCTTCGGACGCGCCACCCGCCTCCGCGCCCGAGATCGCCAGCACCAGCCGCAGCTATCGTCTCGGCGACGACCTCGCCGCTCCGCTGGACCCGCGATTCAGCTTCGATAGTTTTGTGGTTGGTAAGCCCAATGAGTTCGCTTACGCCTGCGCGCGCCGCGTGGCGGAGCGACCGGCAAGCCAGGGATTCAACCCGCTCTTTCTCTATGGCGGCGTGGGGCTCGGCAAAACTCACCTGATGCATGCCATCGGGCTCGAACTCACCCGCGCGGGCGCAGCCCACCCGGCGGTGGCCTATATGTCGGCCGAAAAGTTCATGTACCGCTTCATCGCGGCGCTGCGCGCCCAATCGACCCTCGAGTTCAAGGACCAGTTGCGCTCGGTCGACGTGCTGATGATCGATGACCTGCAGTTCCTGGTAGGCAAGGACAACACGCAGGAGGAGTTTTTCCATACCTTCAATGCGCTGATCGACGGCGGCAAGCAGATCGTCGTTTCCGCCGACAAATCGCCATCCGAAATCTCGGGCCTGGGCGATCGGCTGCGCACTCGGCTCGGTTGCGGCATGGTGGCGGACCTGCACGCGACGACATTCGAGTTGCGCATCTCGATCCTGGAAGCCAAAGCCACCCGGGCGAACGCTGATGTTCCGCCGAAGGTCCTCGAGTTTCTCGCGCACAAGATCACCTCCAATGTGCGAGAGCTCGAAGGCGCACTGAACCGGCTGATCGCGCATGCCAATCTTTTCAACCGTCCGATCACGCTGGAGACCGCAAGCGAGGTCCTGCACGACGTTCTAAAGGCGCACGACAAGCGCGTCACGATCGACGAGATCCAGCGGCGCGTCGCCGAGCATTACAACATGCGCATCGCCGACATGACCGGCGCTCGCCGTGCGCGCTCGGTCGCGCGCCCTCGGCAGGTGGCCATGTATCTCGCAAAGCAACTCACGGCCCGGTCGCTGCCCGACATCGGCAAGCGGTTCGGCAACCGCGATCACACCACCGTCATGCACGCGGTGAGCAAAGTTACGGAGCTGATCAACTCGGACGCGGCCTTTGCCGAGGACGTCGAACTCCTGCGGAAAATGCTGGAATCCTGATCAGGCCGGCCCGATTGGGGCAGGATCGGGTTTTGCTCAGGCGCCAAGCACCCGGGCTTTGGCGGCCTCATACTCGGCACGCAATTGCGCAATACGTTCTGCCGCCGGGATGACCGCATGCACGCTCCCGACCCCCTGCCCTGCCCCCCAGATGTCGCGCCAGGCTTTCGCCGCACCGCCCCCGAAATTCATGCGCGAAGGATCGCTTTCGGGCAGGTTCGCGGGGTCGAGACCCGCGGCCAGGATCGACGATTTCAGGTAGTTGCCGTGTACGCCAGTGAACAGGTTGGTGTAGACGATGTCGGCTGCGGCACTGTCCACGATCGCCTGCTTATAGGCCTCGGTTGCGTTCGCCTCTTCCGTGGCGATGAAGGCCGAGCCGATATAGGCCAGGTCTGCGCCGGCCGCCTGGGCGGCGAGAATGCCGTCGCCGGTGGCGATCGCGCCGGAGAGGGCCAGGGGGCCCGAAAACCAGGCGCGAATTTCGGCGATCAACGCAAAGGGTGAAATGGTTCCGGCGTGACCGCCCGCGCCGGCCGCGACCGCGATCAGTCCGTCCGCACCCTTCTCGATCGCCTTCCTTGCGAATTCGACATTGATGATGTCGTGCAGCACGATCCCGCCATAGGAATGGATCGCGTCGTTCACCTCTCGCCGGGCGCCGAGCGAGGTGATGACGATCGGCACCTTGTATTTCACGCAGAGAGCTACGTCGTGCTCGAGCCGTTCGTTGGTCCGGTGCACGATCTGATTGACCGCGAAGGGCGCGTCCCCGGGGCCGAGTTCGCTGCTGAGGCGCTCCAGCCATCGGTCCAGCAGTTCCGGCGGGCGCGCGTTCAGCGCCGGAAAAGCCCCGATGATGCCGGCCCGGCACTGGGCGATCACCAGATCTGGATTCGAAATAATGAAGAGTGGCGCCCCGATCACGGGCAATCGGAGGCGGCCGGCGAGAGAAGAGGGCAGGCTCATGCGGATCAGGCGGCCTTGTTGCGGGAAGCAAAAAAACGGGCGATCGCGGCCTGCAACTCAGGCGAGCGCAGGCGTTCGGCGAACGCCTCGGTCTCCGTCTCCATCCGGGCGCTCACGGTGGTGGCCGGTGCCTTGAGCAGCCGCTTCGTTGCAATGAGCGCGCCCTCCGGCTTCGTGAGCACCTTGTCTGCCAGCAAAGCGGCCTCCACGGCGGCGGTCCCGGCCGGCACCACGCGCGTCACGAGGCCGAGCCGCATCGCCGCCTCCGCCTCGAGCGGCTCCGCCAGCAGCAGCAGTTCCGCCGCGCGCAGATGACCGACCGCGCGCGGCAGCAACATCGAGGACGCCGCCTCCGGCACGAGCGCTAGATCGACGAACGGAAAGGACAAAACCGCGTCCGGCTCCGCCAGCACGAAGTCGCAATGCAGCAGCATCGTGGCGCCGATGCCGACGGCTCGCCCCTGCACGGCGGCGATCAGCACACGCGTGGTGGCAGCGAGCGCCTTTAGGAAACGGTGCACCGGCGCCGACCCGCCCGCTTCGTGCGACCCGCTCCAGTCGGCCAGGTCGTTTCCCGCACAGAACAGCGGCCCGGCGCCGGAGAAGATGATGGCGACCGTACCGTCGCTTTCGGCCGCGATCAGCGCGTCGGCCATGGCGGCATACATCGCCTGGGTGACGGCATTCCGCTTGGCCGGGCGATTGAGGCGAATGTGCAGCAGCCGGTCGCCGCGCGTCGTTTCGATCTCCGAGATCATCGCCTTCCCTCCAGCCCTTCCCTATACGTCAACCCTGGCGGCCGGGCCAGGGCGGCTTTGTGGGAACGCGCGGCACGCCTATATCGCGGCTACACCGTAACGGGCACCTTCTTCGCGATGCCGCCTTCCGCCTTGACGATCGCCGCCCGTCCGACGCTTGAGGCCGCCTCCGCGCTCGCCGCAGGAGCCCCCGTGATCGTCATCCGGCCGGGGCGGAGCGGGTTCTTCCTTCACGCGGCGGCGCTGGCGACGGCAGAGACCGTGAACGCCACGATCCGCTGGGGGCGAGGTCTGACCTGTTTTTCGGTCACCCCCGAGCGCGCCCTGCGTTTGGGGCTGCTGCTCACGGGCGAGCTGCGCAGCGCCGGGGGGCGGACCGTCTATCTCCGCTCGGTCGAGGCGGCGAATTGCCAGGGAACGGGTATCTCGGCCGCGGACCGGGCGATGACGCTGCAGGCGGCCGGCGATCCGGCGGCGGGCATGACCAGCCTCAAATCCCCCGGGCACGTGTTTCCCGCTATGGCGCCATCCGAGCCGGACGGTTCGGTCGGCAGCACGGCGCTTTCCCTGTTGCGGGAGCTGACGTCGTTCGAGGTCCCGGCCTGGACCGAAATTCTCGACGATGCGGGGGAACTGGCGTCGTCCCAATGGTGCGAGGTGCTGGCGGAGCGGCTCGGGATCGCGATCGTGGCGCTGGCCTCGGACCCTCCCTCGCCGCGCAAAGCGGGGCTTTGAAGCCGAAGCCCAATGGCTCTGAACGGGTCGACACGGCCATCCGACCGCGCCTGATCGAGCCGCGCTCCGAGGCCATGCCGCGCGTTCTAGCCGGTGTGCTCGGCCACTATCTGCGTTTCGCGCTCGCCACGACGCGCTGGCGGGTGTCCGGCGAGCGCGTCGTTCGCGAGGTCGCGGCCAACCCCAAAATCGTGGTGGGCTTCTGGCATGAATGCCTGCCCGCGGTGCCCGTCCTCTGGTGGCGGCTTCGCCGGCTCGACCCGTCCCGGCGCGCGGCGATTCTCGTGAGCCGGCATCGCGACGGACGCTTCATCGCCACGGTCATGCGCGTCTTCGCATTTCGCGCCATCCACGGCTCGAGCGGCGGGAAAGGCCGGCAGAAAGGCGGCGCACCTGGCATGCTCGCCATGATGAGCGCGCTCGATGCCGGGGATATCGTGGCGCTGACACCGGACGGGCCGCGGGGCCCAAGACGGACGGCGGCGTTCGGCGCTGCCTATCTCGTGGCCCGGTCGGGCGCCGGCTTTGTGCCGATCGCGGCGCGCACGGCCTGGCGGATCCGGCTGCGCTCTTGGGATCGTATGGAGGTGCCGCTGCCATTCGGGCGTGGTGCGGCTTGCGCGCTGCCAATGATGACGGGCGAGTCCGTGCCGGTCGGCGCAGCGCTCGATGCCGCGATCGAACGCGCCGAAAGCATGCTGCGCCGCCGGCCGCTCCTGGCGGTCGCCTGGGAGGGCGTGGCACGGGCCGGGGCACCTGGCTGGCGCGTCTGGCTCCGCCGGCGGGCCGCCCAGGGGCGGGAGATCGCCTCGCGGCTACCCGAACGCGAGGGTCTCGAGGCCGGCGCCCGCCCGCTCGGGCGCTGGCTTTGGGTACATGCGGCGAGCGTGGGCGAATGCGTCTCGGTGCTGCCGGTGGTGGCAGAGCTGCCGGACGGGGTGAACGTGGTCATGACCAGCGGGACCGTCACGAGCGCCACGCTGGTCGAGCGCCGCGTCGTGGAGATGGGGCTGGAGGCCCGTGTGGTGCATCGCTTCGCCCCCCTCGATGTGCCGGGCTGGGTCGGGCGGTTTCTGGCGCATTGGCGGCCGGAGGCAGCCTGTTTCGTGGAGTCCGAAATCTGGCCGAACACGCTCGCGGCCTGCGAGCGCGACGGGGTGCCGGTGGCGCTGGTCAATGCGCGGCTATCGGCCCGCTCGGCACGGCGCTGGGGCATGGCGGCGAGCTTCGCCCGGCATGTGCTGAACCAGTTCGCCTTCGTGGCGGCGCAATCGGCCGCGGATGCCGCGCGCTTCTCGGCGCTGGGCGCGCCGGAGGTGGAGGTCGCGGGCAACCTGAAACTGGCCTCCCCGGCGCTGCCGGCGGATGAGGCGGAGTTGGCGCGGCTCCTCTCCGTGCTCGGGGATCGGCCGCGCTGGGTCGCGGCCAGTACCCATCCGGGCGACGAAGCCGTTGTGGTGGCCGTTCATCGAGCCCTGACGGCCCATTTCCCGTCGCTCGTGACAGCCATCGTGCCCCGGCATCCGGAGCGGGGACCGGGGATCGCGGCCGAATGCGCGGCGTGCCGGCGCGGGGCGGGCCAGGATCCGCCCGAGACCGGCGGGATCTGGGTCGCGGACACGCTGGGCGAGCTCGGGCTCATCTACCGGCTGTTCCCGGTCGTGTTCATGGGGAAAAGCTTTGCGACGGGCGGCGGCCAGAATCCGCTCGAGCCCGCGCGCCTGGGCTGCGCGGTCGCGACGGGGCCCGCCACGGCGAATTTCGCCGAGCCGGTCGCCGCATTGCGGGAAGCGGGCGGGATCGAGATCGTGGAAAGTCCCGAAGCCCTGGCCGACTTCGTCGCGCGATGCTGGCGCGAGCCGAGCCTGGCGCTGCGCATGGGAGACGCCGCGCGGGGGGTGGCAGAGACTGCCTCGGACCTGCCGGCGCGCCTCGCGGCACGCCTGGCGGGACTGATGACGGGTTGATGCACGCACCGTCTTTCTGGGACGCAGGCGGGCCGCGCTGGCCCGGGAGGCTTCTCGCGCCGCTCGGCACACTGGTCGCTCAGGCCACGGCAAGACGCGTCGCGCGTCCCGGCTGGCGCGCCCCGGTGCCTGTCATTTGCTGCGGCAGCCCGATGGTGGGCGGCGCGGGGAAGACGCCAGTGGCGATCGCCATCGGCGAGCGGCTGCGGTCCTGGGGCGTCGAGGTGCATTACTTGACCCGCGGCTATGGCGGGCGCGCGCAAGACACGGTGCGCGTCGACCCCGCGGTACAGGATGCGTCCGAGGTTGGAGACGAAGCCCTGCTGCTGGCGCGGGTGGCGCCGGCTTGGGCCGGGCCGGACCGGGTGCAAAGTGCGCGCGCCGCGATTGCGGCCGGCGCGCAGGCACTGGTGATGGATGACGGGCTGCAGAATCCGGGCCTCGCGAAAACGCTGTCGCTGATGGTGGTGGACGGCGGCGCCGGGTTCGGGAACCGGCGCGTCATGCCGGCGGGGCCCTTGCGCGAACCCGTGCGTGAGGCCGCGTCGCGGTGCGGCGCTGTCGTGCTGATCGGCGAGGACACGACCGGCGCTTTGAGCGACATCGGTCTGCCGGTGCTGCGGGCGCGGGCGCTGCCAGGACCGGAGGTCGCGGCGCTGGCGGGCCAGCGCGTACTGGCCTTCGCCGGCATCGGGCGGCCGGCCAAATTCTTTGCCATGTTGCGGGCGGCGGGGATCAGACTCGTGGGCGAGCGTGGGTTTGCGGATCACCATGTCTTCCGGCCGGCGGAACTCGACGCGCTGGCGCGGGAAGCCGCGCGGCTCGGCGCCATGCTGGTCTGCACCGAGAAGGATGTCGTACGGCTCGCGCCCGAATGGCGGGGACGAGTGACGAGCGTGGGGCTTCGGCTCGCTTTCGATGATCCCGCCTCCCTCGACGCCCGGCTCGCAGAGGCGCTTCGGTGAAGGCTGTGCTCGCCAGGCTGGCGATGCAGGCGGAAAGCACGCTGCTGCGGGGGGCGGTGGCGCTGCTGCGCCGGCTCGGGCCGGAGCGGGCGTCCAATCTCGGCGGGAAGGTGGCGCGGACCTTGGGGCCGTGGCTGCCGGTCTCCGGTGTGGCGGCGCGCAATCTCCGGGCGGCGATGCCGGAGCTGGATCCGGCGGCCCGGCGGCGCATCGTCCGGGAAGTCTGGGACAATCTCGGCCGGACCGTGTGCGAGCTGCCGCATCTGGGCGGGCTGCGGGAGAACACGGCGGAGGGACCGGGCTGGGAGATCTCGGACAGCGCGCGGGTGCGCCAGCTCGCGGCCGCGGGCAGACCGGTCATTTTCTTCACCGGCCATATTGGCAACTGGGAAATGGCGCCGGTTGCCGCCTCCGCCTACGGGCTGCCGGCCTCGCTGATGTATCGGGCGGCCGCCAATCCTGAGGTGGACGCGCTCATCGTCGCCCTGCGGCGCGAGGCGGTCGGCGCGGCCGTCCCGATGTTTGCGAAAGGGGCCATGGGCGCCCGGCAGGCGATGGCCCATCTGGCGCGCGGCGGCTCGCTAGGCATGCTGATCGACCAGAAACTGAACCAGGGTATCGAGGCGCGCCTGTTCGGGATGCCGGCCATGACCACCCCGGCCGCGGCGGCCTTCGCGCTGCGTTTCCGGTGCCCGGTGATACCGGTGCATGTCGAACGATTGGGGCCGGCGCGGCTGCGCGTGGCGATCGGTGACGAAGTGCCGCACCCGGCGGCAGGGAGCCAGGCCGAGCGCACGGCGGCACTGACGCAGGCGATCAACGATGTGCTCGAAGGTTGGATCAGGGAGCGTCCGGGGGCCTGGCTCTGGCTGCACCGGCGCTGGCCCGAGGCCGCGCTGACGGCGCGGCTTGGCTAGGGCGGAACGGCGAGCGCCTTCACCGGCCGACCACCGGGTCCCGGGCAGAGCCCGGGCCACCGGACGCGCCGTTCTAGCTTCGCCGTTCCGCGAGCAAGGCCATGCCCCGCTCGACCGCGGGACGTGCGCCGACCGTCTCCAGCCAGCGCTGCACGGACGGCGTTTCGCCGATCGGCACGGCGCCGCGGTCGGCGAGTGCGCGCACCCAGGGGTAGGTCGCAATGTCGGCGATCGAGTATTCGCGGCCCGCGAGATAGGGCGCATCGGTGAGGCGTTTGTCGAGCACGCGGGTCAGGCGGGCGGCCTCGTTACGGTAGCGATCGATGGCGTACGGGATTTTCTCCGGCGCATAGATCGAGAAATGATTGAGCTGGCCGAACATCGGCCCCACCCCACCCATCTGGAACATCAGCCATTGCAGGCAGAGATAGCGGGCACTGGCCTGCTGCGGCATCAGCCGGCCCGCCTTCTCCGCCAGATAGATGAGGATCGCGCCGCTTTCGAACAGCACGAAACGCTCGTCGTTCGGGCCGGCATCGTCCACGATCACCGGGATGCGGTGATTGGGGTTGAGCGAGATAAATTCGGGGCGAAGTTGCTCGCCGGCGCCGATATTGACGGGGATAGTGGTGTAGGGAAATCCGAGCTCCTCGAGGGCGATGTGGATCTTCTGGCCGTTCGGGGTTGGCCAGGTCCAAAGTTCGATCATGCGCGGCTCCGCTCGGTTCGGCCGGAAGATAAGGGGCGGGTGCGCGCGCGCCAAACCGGGAGGCGGAGGCAGGGGATGGATCAGAGGGTTACGGCACCAGACTCGCTTCACGAGCTTCTCGAACGGCAGCGCGCTTCGTTCGCGGCCGAGGGCGCGCCCTCGCTCGCACAGCGGCGCGATGCGCTGCGACGGGTCGAGGCGTTGCTGAAATCGGGCCAGATGCGGCTGGCAGATGCGATTTCGGCGGATTTCGGCAACCGGTCGAAGCCGGAAACGGTGCTCTCGGAAATCATGCCCGGGATCGCGGCGGCGGCGCACGCGCGGGCGAAGCTGCCAGGCTGGATGCGACGCGAGCGCCGCACGGTGGGGCTGAATTTCAAGCCGGCGAAGAATTGGGTCGAGTATCAGCCAGTGGGTGTGGTGGGCGTGGTGGCGCCCTGGAATTATCCGGTTTTCCTGACAGTCGGACCGCTCATCGACGTGCTCGCCGCGGGCAATCGCTGCATGATCAAACCTTCGGAATTGACGCCAGCCACATCCGCGCTTCTCGGGGAATTGATCGCGGCGCGCTTTCCAGCAGAGCAGGTCGCGGTGGTGCAGGGGGACGTGTCGGTGGGTCGCGCCTTCTGCACGCTGCCGTTTGATCATCTGGTGTTCACGGGATCGACGAATGTCGGACGCGAAGTGATGCGGGCGGCCGCCGAAAATCTGGTGCCGGTGACGCTCGAACTCGGCGGCAAGTCGCCGGTCATCCTGGCCGACGATTTCCCGCTGGCGCCCGCGGCACGGAAAATTGCGGTCGGCAAACTTTTCAATGCGGGGCAGACCTGCACCGCTCCCGATTACGTGCTGGCACCGGCGGAGTCCGCCGAGCGGTTCGCCGAGCTGGTGATCGACGAGGCGGAAGCGATGTTTCCGGCGTTCGACGGGAATCCGGATTATACCGCGATCATTTCGGACCGGCATTTCGCGCGGCTCGGCGAACTGGTCGCGGAGGCAGAGGCCCAGGGCGGGCGCGTGCTGCGGCATCGCGCGCCGGCGACCGGCAATGTGCGGCATTTTCCGCCAACCGTGGTGCTCGATCCGCCGCTCGAATCGCGCCTGATGCGGGAGGAGATTTTCGGGCCAGTCCTGCCCGTGGTGCGCAGCGAGTCGCTCGATTCGGCGATCCGTTTCGTCAATGCGCGGCCGCGGCCGCTGGCGCTCTATCTCTTCACCAAGGAGCCGGCGACCGAGCGCGCCATTCTCGATCGCACCATCTCTGGCGGTGTCACCGTGAACGGAACGATCGTGCATACCGGCCAGGAGGATCTGCCGTTCGGCGGCATCGGGCCGTCGGGCATGGGCGCCTATCACGGGCGCGAGGGATTCCTCCGCTTTTCGCATGCGCGCGGCGTGCACAAGCCGGGATTCTTCTCGGGACTGGAATTCATGCGCCCGCCGCACGGGCGCAAGACGCGCCTCGCGCTCAAGGCTCTGGCAGGCGCCGATCTCGGATAATTCGCGCATGGACGGTGGTGAGCGCGATGCCGCGCTGATCCGCGGCATCGGGCCGGTGGCACTCGCGGCGGCGATCGTGAATGGCGTCGTGGGCGCCGGGATTTTCACGCTCCCGGCGGCGATGGCGCGCGCGGCGGGAGATGCAGCCCCCCTCGCCTACCTGATCGTCGCACTCGCGATGGCGGGGGTGGTGGCCTGCTTCGCCGAAGCTGGCAGCCGCATGCCGACGAGCGGCGGTGCGGCCGGCTACATCGCCGCGGCGTTCGGCCCGGGCCCGGGTTTCGTGGCGTCGCTGCTCACCTGGCTGTCCTCGGTGCTGGCCGCGGGCGGGATCGCCTCGGCCCTCGCCGGATCGATGCGGGAATTCTCGCCGGCGCTCGGCGGCACCCTCGCGCGGGACGTCATCGTGGTGACGGTGATCGGCGGGATCACGGCGCTCCATTTGAGCGGGGTGCATGGCGCATCCCGCGTCGTCGCCATCGGCACCGCCGTCAAGCTTGTGCCCCTGCTGCTGTTTGCCGCGATCGGCGCGGGGCTCGCCTGGCATGCCGCGCCGATCGCCGGGGCTGCAACGCCGGGCCATGATCTCGGCCGAGGATTGATCCTGGCGGTCTTCGCGTTCTCCGGGATGGAGACGCCGCTGAGCGCGAGCGGCGAAGTGGCGCGGCCCAACCGCTCCGTGCCCATCGCCATATTTGCCTCAATGATTTTTGTTCTTTTTCTGTATCTGACGGTACAGCTCGTGGCGCAGCTTCTGCTGGGCGCCGAACTGGCTCGCAGCGCGGCCCCGCTCGCCGATGCCGCCGGGCGCATCGGCGGCGCAGCCCATGGCGCGATGCTGGGGGCCGCGTCGCTCTCGATGCTGATCTGGATCGGCACCGATATTCTGGGCGCACCCAGGCTGCTGTTCGGCGCCGCGCGCGACGGAATCCTGCCGGCCTGGCTCGGCCAGGTCAATCGCGCGCACGTGCCGGCAAGAGCCATTCTGCTCCATGCGACGATCGCGGCCGCGCTGGCGCTGTCCGGCGGCTTCGTTCAACTCGCCGTACTGTCGACGCTGGCAGGTGCCGCGCTCTACATCCTCGCCTGCGGGGCGGCCTGGCGGCTGCATGCGCAAGACGTGGCCGTCGCGGGACGCCCCTTCTCGATACGCGCGCTGCCGGCCTTTGCCGCCCTTGGGATCGGCAGCATGGGTCTCGTCATCCTGCTGGCCCGACCGATCGAGATCGCGGGCCTGCTGCTGTCGGTCTCCGTCGCGGTGGCGATGTATCGCATGCGCGGCCCGCATAAACCTTCGGCGGCGGTGGCGCCGCACGCCTGAGTTGCGTCCGGCGCCGCTGCCACCGGAGGCATACCGTCAGCGAGACGTGCAACGTTTCAGGGTCCGGGCAGCATGTCCGGCTCGAGCCGGCCGCGCTCCCGGCGCCCGATCGCAAGCTCGGTGACGACGCCATGAAGCGTGCGCAGCTCCTGTTCGGTCACTTCGCCGCGCTGAAAGAAATGACGTAGATTGCGCACCATGCCCGGGCGCTTGGGTTTGTTGCGCAGAAAGCCGCAAGCATCGAGCTGATCGACGAGGTGCGTCAGAAAATTCTCCAGTTCCGCCTTGGTCGCCACTCGGGTTTCATGGGTCACGAGCTCACGGGGCGGCGTCGCGTCGGCGGACTGATACCATTCGTAGGCCATCACCATCACGGCCTGCGCCAGATTGAGCGAGGTGAATTCAGGGTTCATCGGATAGCGGATCAGCGCATCGGCCTGCGCCATGTCGTCGCTGTCGAGGCCGGCACGCTCGGGGCCGAACAAAAGGCCGGCGCGCAAGGATCGCGTGGCGGCCGCGCGGAGTTCGGCCGCGGCGCCGCGCGGCGTGAGCACCGGCTTGATCACGTGTCGCGGCCGGGGGCAGGTGGCGAACACCCGCTGCAGATCGGCGACCGCATCGGCCACCGTCTCGAACACCGTCAGCGCTTCGAGAATGCGCTGCGCACCCGATGCATTGCGCCATGCATTTTCCTGCGGCCAGCCGTCACGCGGGGCGACGAGACGCAAATGAAATAACCGACCATTGGCCATCGCCCGCGCCGCCGCGCCGATATTGTCGGCGAGTTGCGGACGCACGAGGATGACCACAGGGGCTGAAGGGTCCGCGGTGAGCGGCGCGCCTTCTTCCTTGCGGGTCATGCAGAAAACGCCGCAGCCGTCACCGACGGGGCCCCGAGCGCAGGCATTTCGCCCGAAAACGGGGTCTGGGGCCCTTCGGCCCCAGCGGAGTGCAAAGGCGAAGCCTCTGCCCGCCGGAGGCAAAGCTCAGCACGTTTCGGATTGCTTCAAAGCCACGCGGCGCCAGGTGGTCCCTTCAGGACCGTCTTCCAGCACCACGCCCCGTGCGGCCAATTCCGCGCGGATCGCGTCCGCGCGCGCGAAATCCCGCGCCCGCCGCGCCGCCAGCCGCTCGGCGATCGCGGCCTCGATGGCCTCGTCGCGTTCGCCGCCGCGAAACCAGAGTTCGGGCGATTGTTGCAGAATACCGAGCAAACCGCCGCTCGCCCGAAGCGCGGAGGCAGCCTCGCGCGAACCCGCCAGCGCCGCGTCCGCCAGCGCGTGCAGCGCGGCGATCGCGGCCGGCGTGTTCAAATCATCGGCCAGCGCCGCCAGCACCGCAGGCGAGATTTCCGCATCCGCCTCGGGCGCCACGCGATCGAGCGCGCGATAGAAGCGATCGAGCGAATCGCGAGCTTCGGCGAGCGCTGCGTCGGTGAAATCGAGCACGGCACTGTAGCGCGCGTGCAGGAGCAGGAAACGGATCGCCTCGGCCGGCGCGCGCGGCAGCAATTCGCCGAGCGTGAAGAAATTGCCGAGACTTTTCGACATTTTCTCGCCATTCACGCGCAGCATGCCGTTGTGCAGCCAGACCCGGGCGAAGCGGCTGCCGGGAAAGGCGCAGAGGCTCTGCGCGCGCTCGTTCTCATGGTGCGGAAAGATCAGGTCGGTGCCGCCGCCATGGATGTCAAACGTCTCGCCCAGATAGCGCCACGACATGGCGCTGCATTCGATGTGCCAGCCCGGACGGCCACGCCCGTACGGGCTGTCCCAGCCGGGCTCGCCGGCATGGGCGGGTTTCCAGAGCACGAAGTCGCTGGGATCGCGCTTGTAGGGTGCGGGGTCGACGCGGGCGCCGGCCAGCAGCTCCTCAGGCGAGCGGCCGGAGAGGGCGCCATAATCGGAAAAGGCCGCCACCGCGAAAAGCACATGCCCTTCGGCAACATAGGCATAGCCCGCGTTCAGCAATCGGTCGATGATTGCCAGCATCTCGGCGATATGCTCGGTCGCGCGCGGCTCCACATCGGGCGGCCGGTTGCCGATCGTCGCCATGTCGGCATGGAAATCGGCGATGGTCCGCGCGGTGATCGCCTCGATCGGCAGGCCCGCCTCGGCAGCGCGCGCATTGATCTTGTCGTCGACGTCGGTGATGTTGCGGACGTAAGTTACGCGAGCAAACCGATAGCGCAACAGCCGTGCGAGCACGTCGTAGCAGACATTCGAGCGGAGATTGCCGATATGCGGTCGGTCATAGACGGTGGGACCGCACACGTAGAGCCGCACATGCTCGGGATCGAGGGGGCGGAGGATTTCGCGGCGGCGCGTCAGGCTATTATGGAGCGTGATGTCCATGGGGGCTCTGGGCTCAGACCCGGGTGCGCCGGGCCCGGCGCGCATGCACTCAGCCCTGCTTACTGCGGGTCCAGTTCCCGGAATTTCCGGTGCAGATCGAACTCACGCGACGTAACATATCCCTCCAGCTTCGCAAGCCGGGCATCGAGACGGCCCATCGTATCACGCAGCGCGATCACGCCGGGATGAGTTGCATTCGCGCGCGGCGACACACGTTGGGCGCGTAACGACGCAAGGCCGCCACGGCGCCGGATGCTGCGCCAGATCAGAAAGAGCAGAGCGAGCACGATGATGCCGGCGACCACGTGGCCGACGCCGCTGCCGCCATGGCCGCCGTCGGTCCGGCCGCGATGGGACGGCGTGTCGTCGATAACGATCTTGGAATCGGGTTCGCTCACGGCGGTCGCGAGCTTGCCCAGACCGAAGCTCAACAGATCGGCGCCGGTATAGACGTCGCTGCCGCCGCTCGTGTTCTTCGTGAGCTGGCCGGTGACGCGGCTGAGCTTCACATCGCTGCCGCCGGAGGCCTCGACGGTAGCGTTGCCGACGGTCGCCGCGACCCCGAGATCGCCGGAACCAGAAACGCTGGCATGCAGCGTCCCCAGCGTGCCGGTGCCGAGCAGCGCGTCGCCCGAGCCCTGGATCACCACGTCGGCGGTGGGCGCGTCGAGCGCGCCGACCACGAGATTGCCGGAACCGCGCTGGACGCTGCGAAGCGGCCCCTCGAGCCGCTGCAGCCGGAGATCACCGCTGCCGGTGATGTCGATCGTGGCGGGGCCGTCCACCGCGGCGACCGTTGAATCCGCATCGCTGTGGATCGCCAGAATGAGCGCGGAGACGCGGCCCGCCGTGAATTTGCCGCTGCCGCTGAGCGTCGCCGTCAGCGGACCCTGGGTGTTGCCGATCCTGAGGTCGCCGTCGCCATGGCTGGCGGCGATGATGGGCAGGCCCGGCGACACGGCGATGACAAGGGTGTCGTTGTCGCTGTCACACGCCTCATTGCTGACCGTAACGGTTCCGGGCCCATCCTGACCGCTGATTTCGACGGTTTTCACGCAATCGCTGCTCGCCGTGACACGAATCGCGTGGGAGAGCGACGCATCGGGCTCGATCGTGACGTCGGCATCGCTGCCGGCGGTGAGGATCAGCCTGTCGCCGGCGAACGTCTGTGTGCCGGCGAGCGCGGCAGGCGCGGCGAGGAACAGCGCCCAGGCCGCGAAGGCGACTCCTTTGATGCGCAGGCCCGTCATGCGCGCACCCGGGCGCGCCAGCCGGGCGCGTCCTCATCGAGAATGCGCTCGAGCGTTTCCACCCGCTGTTCGAGGCGTCTGGCGGTCTCCATTGCGCCCGAGAGCGCCGTCTGGTCGCCGGCGGAGAGGCCGCCGGCATCGCTTCGCTTGTAATGGAGGCGCAGCGCGGTGAGCGCGAGGACGAAGCCGAATATGACGACGAGGTCCCAGTTCATGTGGTGCGGTTCCTGAGGCGTCCGTGTGCTGATCGGAGCTTAGCACCCGTCATGCCAAGCCGTCTTGCTGGGGAGAGCCGTCGGTAATGTGGCGCGGCAGGCCAGATGTTAGCCCCCTGGGCCTTATGTTTCCGGGAAAGAGACCGCCGCGGGAGCGGGCTGGCCCAGAGCAGCCAGCCTGAGCCGCTCTCTGACCTTCGCGCCGCCCATCAGTGGCATCAGAGCAGCCATCTCGGGGCCTTGGGGCTCACCCGTGAGCGCGAGGCGCAAAGGCTTGAACAGCTGCCGCCCCGACCGCCCGGTTTGCGCCTTCAGCACCGCGGTCCAGCCGGCGAAACTGGTTTCGTCCCAGGGTTCGGCGGGCAGATGGGCTTCGGCGTCGCGCAGGAAGTCGGCCTCCCCGGCCAGCGACGGCGGGACGATGTCGCCTTGGGTCACCTGCCACCAGAGTCGGGCCTCGGACAGCAGGTCGAGATTGCTGCGGATGGCGAGCCAAAAACGCTCGGTCGCCCCCTGCGGGAGACGGTCGCGGACCGCGTCGAAGGGGGCAGCGTGCAGAGCCGCGCGATTGAGAGCCAGCAATTGCGCCATGTCGAAGCGGGGAGAAGCGCGGGAGAACGTGGTAAAGTCGAAAGTCCGGGCCAGTTCTTCCGAGGCAACGAGCGCGGGAGAAAGCGAGGTGCCGAGCCGGGCGAGATAGGCGGCCAGCGCCGCCGGCTCGATGCCGTCATGGCGCAGCGAGCGGAGTGCGAGCGAATCCAGCCGTTTGGAGAGCTTGCCGCCTTCCGTGTCGGTGAGCAGCGGCAGATGGGCGAGCGCGATCGCGCTGGGATCACCGCCAAGCGCCTGCAGCAGATCGAGCTGCACGCCGGTATTGGTGACGTGATCCTCGCCGCGGACGATGTGAGTGATGCTTGTTTCGATATCGTCCACGACACTCGTGAAGGTATAGAGTGGCGTGCCGTCGGCGCGGATCAGCACCGGGTCGGAAACGGCGGTGAGCTTGACCGCGCGCGGCCCGAGTACGAGATCGGTCCAGCGGATTTCACGATCGGAAAGCTTGAAGCGCCAATAAGGCTTTTTCCCCGATGCGAGAGCCGCCTCGCGCTGCGCGTCCGTGAGGCGGAGCATGGCGCGGTCATAGACCGGCGGCGCGCCGCGGCGGCGGGCCTGCTCGCGCTTGTATTTGAGCTCCTCCTCCGTTTCGAAGCAGGGATAAAGCCGGCCCGCTTCACGCAGCCGCGCGGCGGCCGCCTCGTAGCGCAGCAGGCGGTCGCGCTGGCGGAAGGTTTCCGACCAGGCGATGCCGAGCCACGCAAGATCCTGGGGGATGGCCGCTTCATATTCCGGGCGCGACCGCTCGAGATCGGTGTCGTCGAGCCGGAGCAGAAGCGAACCGCCATGGCGGCGCGCGAACAGGTGGTTGGCGAGCGCGATGCGCGCATTGCCGACATGCATATAGCCGGTGGGGCTCGGAGCGAAGCGGAGACGGACCATGAGGCTGCCTATAGCAGCCTCAGGGTCAGCGGCGCAGCGTGGTCAGGGCGCGGGCGAGGCCCGCCGTGCCGAGCAGGAGGGCGGCGGCTGTCACCACGTCGCGGTGGCGGCTGGTCCACATCTCCCAGCTCCGCGGGCGCGAGCGGCTGTCGAAGCGGCCATGGGCGGCCCATTCGCCTTGGGCGGGCTCAAAAAGATTGTCGGGCGAATTCGGCGGCTTGTCGGCATGGGTCAACTGACCGGAATAGCCGGCGCTCGCGAGGTAGCGGTCGAGCAGCCCCGGCGCGAGACGGCCCGCGATGATGGCCTTGACGGTCGGAAAACCGACCCAGATCTCGCGGCGCCTGTGGGTCGCCGCGAAATGGATTGCGCGCGCCGCGACCTCGGGCTGGAAGATTGGCGGCACCGGCTGCGGCCGGTGATGCATCTTGTTGCGTGCCCAGTCGAATTGGGGCGTGTTCATCGCCGCGAGATGCACCATGGTGAGATGCACGTCGAGCCTGTCGTGCAGGATTTCGGAGCGCAGCGCGTCGAAGAAACCGCGTGCCGCGTATTTGGCGGCGCAATAGACAGATTGGAGCGGGATCGCGCGATAGGCGAGCGCCGAGCCGATATTGACGATGGTGCCCCGGTTGCGGGTACGCATGCGGCGAAGCGCCGCCATCGTGCCATGCACCTGGCCGAGATAAGTGACTTCAGTGCCGCGACGGAATTCCTCGGCGCTCAGTTTCGCGACCGGTCCGAACACGGTCGCCATCGCGTTGTTCACCCAGACATCGATCGGGCCCAGCCTGCTCTCGATGGTGTCCGCGGCCCGCTCGATCGCCGCCGCATCGGCGACATCCGCCGAGACCGGACAGGCGCGGCGGCCGAGCGCATGGACCGCGTCGGCCGCGTCCTCGAGCCGCGCCTCACCGCGCGCGATGATGCCGACATCCCAGCCGCTCCGGGCAAATTTCTCGACCGTGGCACGGCCCACACCGGCGCTGCCGCCAGTGACCACAACGACGGGCATTTCACAAACCTCCCACGCGCGGCTCCTCGAGACCGGGAACGGGCGCCTCCAGGGCGAGCAGATTGCCCTCGGGCGATCGCGCGCGCTCCTGGGCAGGAACGGGCCAGGCGGCGCTGGTCACGAACAAGGTTTTGCGATCAGGCCCACCGAACGCCGGCATGCTGGGATAGCGCACCGGCAACGCGACTTCGCGTTCAAGCCGCCCCGTGGGATCGTAACGATGCAGCTTGCCGTGGCCGAAAATCGCGCACCAGTAAAACCCGTCACGATCGACATTCGCGCCGTCCGGACCGCCTTCACCCACAAGCGACGAAAGATCGGCGAATACGCGGCGTCCCGAGGCAATGCCCCGATCGAAATCATAGTCCCAGACCCAGATTTTTTTCTGTTTTGTGTCGGAATGATAGAGGCGGTTGCCGTCGGGACTGAAAGCCGAACCGTTCGAAATCTGAACATCGGGCGTCATGGGCTTCCAGCGAGCGCCTTGTGCGTAACACCAGAGCGGCGTACCTTTCGGCGCCTCCTCGTTCTGATCGCCGGGGGCGAGCGGCATATACATCGTGCCGGTGAAAAACCGGCCACGCGGATCGCATCTGCCGTCGTTGAAGAAGAACCGGCGCGGATCGTAAGGCGGCGGCGCCAGGAAGGCGAGCTCGCCGTTATCCAGCGTCAAATGAAACAGCCCGGTGCGGAGCGCGACAACCGCGCCTGCTGTCGTCAGTCCGTAACAGCCGATCCAGGCCGGCAACCCCCAGAAACGGTCATCGCCGGTGGCGGGGTCGAATTCGTGAAAGGATGCCGACCGGACGTCGATCCAGAAGAGGCGTTGGCGGGCGGCGTTCCAGACCGGTGATTCCCCGTTGAGTGCGCTGGAGCGAAGCGCAACGCGAATATCTTCGGTCATGAACGGCGGCTCCGGCAGCCATAGGCTCTGCCTCTGCATTCCGCGGGGGCCGGAAGACCCCATACCCCGGTCACAATTCGCCCCGCGCGGCCAGTGCTTTGATCCGGTCGGCGGTCCGGCAGGCGATCGCCTGGATCGTGAGCGAGGGATTCACCCCGCCGACGGTCGGAAACACCGACCCGTCGCAGATCCACAAATTGGGAATATCCCACGTCCGGCAGTCGGCGTTCACGACACTCGTGCGCGGATCGTCGCCCATCCGCGCCGTGCCATTCATGTGGCAGGTGTCGTTGTCCTGATCCCAGATCTCCCGGCAATCGATGGCCTCGAGCGCGCGGCGCATGAAGCCCATGGCATGCCGGATCATAGCGCGGTCATTGTCACACCAGCTATATTCTACCTTCGGGATACGCAGGCCATATTGGTCGGTGGCATCGTCGAGCGTCACCCGATTGCCCTCCTGCGGCATCATTTCGCCGACCATTTTAAGACCGACCTGTTGGTTATAGTTCTCCATCTCGCGCATGAGCGCCTCACCCCAAAGCCCGTGCGCGTCAGCCTGCGTTCGCGCCCAGAGCTGCGGCAGCGGGCCCTGGCTCATATAGGCATAGCCGCCGAAGAAATCCTTGTTATCGTCGTAATTCCAATGTTCCGTCAGCGCCAGTGAAGGCGGGGCCTTGTAGGCGCGGATCTCCTTCGCTGACAGGCCCCAGACGGCCTGATTCGACTGCACCGTAAAATATTTTCCCACCAAGCCCGAACTGTTCGCCAATCCCGCCGGATAGCGATCCGTCGCCGAGTTGAGCAGCAGCCGCGGCGTCTCGATGGCGTAGCCGGCAACCACCACATTGCGGGCTTTTTGGAAGTGCCACCCGCCCCCGCGGTGATAATGCACGCCGGTGACACGGCCATTCCCGTCCACCTCGACGCGGCCGGCCATTGCGTGATCACGGATTTCGGCGCCGGCCGCGACCGCGCGCGGGATCCAAGTGACGAGCGCGCTTTGCTTCGCGTTCGTCGAACATCCTGTCACGCAAAAGCCCCGATAGACGCAAGGAGGAGCCAAGCCCCGTGGCGCCGAAAGTGTCGCGATCGGCGTTTCGGTCCAGGATATGCCGAGCGCTTCGCATCCTTCTGCCAAAGCAAGCGCCGCCGCGTTCAACTCATGCGCGCGATACGGGTAACGCGGGCGCGGCGGCCCCCAGGGATATTGCAACGGACCCGCGATCTTCAGCGCTTCCTCGACCTCGCGATAATAGTGCCACATTTCGCGCCAATCGATCGGCCAGTCCGCGCCGTAACCGAGCCACGTGCGCGATTTGAACCATTCCGGACGGAACCGCAGCGACACCATCGCGAAATGGACCGTGCTGCCGCCCACCGCCCTGCCGGAATTGTTGGAACCGAGCTGCACCGGATTCTCGCCGGCAGTGATGCGATCGTCGGTCCAATAAAGCTTTGTCTGTTCGGCCTCATCGGACGCGAAATCCTCCAATGGCCGGAACCACGGGCCGGCATCCAGACCGATGACCGAGAAACCCGCCTCAGCCAATCGGCAAGCGAGCGTGCCTCCCCCGGCACCAGTGCCGATAATGAGGAAATCGACTGGCTCGCTTTCAGAATATTCGCGCATCGGCACCCATGCGCCGGGGCGGAACACATCGGGTGCGCGGCCGTTGATGCCGCGGACCGTCACCATCGGATCATCCGACACGGCGATTCCGCGCCCGGGCGGCCTCCATGTCGCCACGATTTTCCGCGGCTTCCCACGGATCACGCGCATCATAGCCCAGCCGCACATAGCCGCGCGGGCTCGCAGGACCGCCCCAACCGATCTCGCTCCACGCGGTAGGGTGCGACCAGTAGGCCATAACAATGTCGCTCAGAAGCCGGTGCTTGAAAAATGTTTTCGCCGGCATTTCATCCCACGCCGAGTCATGCGACTCACCAACTTCGATGCGCCGCAAAAGCGCGTCCTGTTGGTCGGCGGCGAGCTCGTGGAAAGGCCGATGGTGCGACGCCTGGGCTTCGGCATCGATGGCCGCAAGGCCGCGCTGCCAAGCCTCGCGCTCCCGCGGCATCCCGGGAAACCGGTATCCATCCTGCCGGTCGCGCAGCAGCTTATCGTCGATCAAGGCCGCGACCGGCACCGGCGGTCGCGTGGAGGGTTGCGGCACGATCCGGGCCGCAATCGCCTCCAGCGTCTCGAATTCCGCTTTGGTCAAAAAGCGCGGCTCGCGGGAAACGGCGAGCCGCTCGTCGATCACCTGACGCGTCTTCTCGTTCCACGAGGGTGTATGCCGCTTGGCGAGCACATCGTAGCCAGGGTAGCGATCAGGCATCGCCATGTTCCTCCAGCAAACGGAGGCTTGCGAGGCCAGCGAGAGCAAGGCCCGTAAAACTTGGGGGCGCGGGAAGAGGGGGCCCGTTCAGTATGTTCTGGCTCCAATTGCGCCAGCCACCCATGTTTCGCTGCACACCGAATGCGTGGAAACCCACGCCGATCAAACCCAGCGCCGCCACGACGCGCATCCCAACGCGGGCGAGTCGCCGCTCCCGCATCCCCGAACGAGCGGCCTCGCGCAGTAACAGCAGGCCGCCCGCCGGCGGAATCGTGACCGGGGCGAACATGAAAGGATCGTGGTAGGCGCCGCGGAAATGCAGCAGGCCCGCCTCGCCTGCAGTGCCCAGCAAACCGATTCCGGAGACCGCCGCCATGGCGCGTCCGGCACGCAGACCCAGCACACGGGCGCGACCCGGCTTGTTGTCACGCACCCGTTCGGAAGCGCTGCCGAGCAGACCAGACAGCAGAATCGCCCAAGGCGCCCCGATGGGCGCGCCGTAGAAGAAATTCTGCCATGCAACGCGGCCGGGCCGCTTCAACACATTATAGCTGTGGAACAGGAAGCCAGCGAGCCCCGCCAACGCGCCGGCCCCGTAGACGATTTCCCGCATGCGGTGGGCAGCCGGGCGCCGATCGGCGGTGCCGTGCGCGCTTACCCCAAGCGTGAGCGCCGAGACGATCAGCGGCGTGACCATCGCGGGATTCTTGAAGGATCCACGGTAATGCTCGAGCGCGCTGTCCAGCAGGACTGAAAGGGCGAGCGTGCCCGACGCGGTGTTGAGCCGCCGCGCGGCGCGCACCGTGGCGTCACGCCGGTAGTCCGGCTCCCGGCGCAGGATGGGCTTCGCTATGTCGGCGCCGCTCCGGAGAGCGGAAAGCGGATGAGCGACAGCGGCGCGGGTCTTCATGCCGCAAACCGCATCGCATCGGCCTGCTTCAGCTCGATGCCTATGCCCGGGCGGGAGAGATCGGGCGTTATGACGCCGTCATGCGCGATGGCGGCGCCATCGAACAGCATCGACTCGATCCGCACGTGGTCGTGGAAATATTCGAGATTGCGCAGGCGCGTGACGGCACAGGCTGGGTGGCGGTGAAGCGAAGGCGCGCAGTGCCCGGAAAGATCGGTGTGGTGCGCCTCGCAAAGGGCGCCCGCCGCCAGAAAACCGCTGATGCCGAAGCAGCGCGTGGCATCGACCTGCTGCACATCTACGGCACCGCACTCGAGGGTGCGCCGTACAGTGTCGAGGTCGTAAGAATACTCACCGGCCGCGATGTCCATACCGGCGGGTCCTCGATCACGCATCAGCCGCAAGCCCGCGATATCGTCGCTCGAGACCGGCTCTTCGAACCAGGTAACGCCCTCGCCGGCGCAGAACTCGGCGAAGCTGAGCGCCGCCTTACGTTCGAAGGCGCCATTAGCGTCGACGAAAAGCGACACGTCGCCAATGGCAGCACGCGCTGCCTTGACGCGCTCACGATTCCGCGGCGCGTCTTCGCCGACCTTCATCTTCACGGCGCGGCAGCCATGCTTTTCGATCCAGCCCGACAACTGGCTCTGAAGCCGCGCATTGTCGTAGCTCGTGAAACCGCCGCTGCCATAGACCTCCGCGGCGGGGCGAACCTGGCCAAGCAGACGCACCAACGGCAGATCGAGCAATTTGGCCTTGAGATCCCACAGCGCGGAATCCACAGCAGCCATAGCGGTGGCTGCAAGCCCGTCGCGGCCGAGATTCCGCACATGCCGCTGCATCTGGAGCAGCGCCGCAGGGATGTCGAAGGCACTCAAGCCGCAGAGGAGCGGCGCCAATTTGTCCGCAATCAGCGCCGCGTTCGTGGCGTCGCTATAGGTATAGCCGAGTCCGCACGTCTCGGCAGCCTCCACATGCACGATGACAATCGTCGTTTCTTTCCACGCGAGCGTACCGTCGGACTCCGGAGCGTCCGTCGGGATGGTATAAGAGGCCGGCGTCACGCGAGTGATTTTCGCATCCGACATCATGTCGTGCGCCCTTCTTCTTCGCTGCCTCGTCTCCGACCTTAACCGACGGCACGGCCTGCCGTTCGCGGCCCTCGCGATTTTTCGTGCCGGCTGCCTGGACCCGGCCGCTACTTTGGGCAGAGCCGTACCCGCTCGCCATGTCCGACACCATTGACGCGTTCAACGAAACAGTCACGGTTTGAAATGCCGGCAGGTGCGCCGCCATGGATGTCGGGCTTGTCGATCTGACTCGCCTTGATGAACCCCTCGCTGCCGTCGAACTGGATTTTACACCAGTCGCCCTGACAGTTTTGCACTTCCACAGAGCTGCGCGGCTCGATCTCATCCAAGACCGCATAGTTTTCGCCGGGACCGGCTCGAAGATAGACGGTCCAGTTCAGCATCGCCGTTTTCGCGAATGCCGGGCCGCCTATGAGAAGGCCGGTCCCGATCACCAGCATTTGCGTCGTATTCCGATGCATATTGAGGCTCCACTCCCGCTGTCCGATATTTCTGACAGCAGTCACGTAAACTCAACTGGACAGAGCACGTTCCCGTATCACATTCGTGGAAGCCCGAGAACGTTGTTCGCAAACGCGTGAGGAGCATCCGGCCATGGCAATGATGTCGTACGAAGAGAAATACCGCGTGCGAGGCGGCACGCTCATCTTCGGCGACTTCTTCGATTTCTGGGTCGGTCCATTTTATGTCGGCTTCTTCGGCGTCACTGCCGTGATCTTCGCGTCATTCGGCACTGCCCTCATCCTCTGGGGCGCGGCCCTTCAGCATAATTGGAACCCGTTCACGTTATCGATCGACCCGCCGCCGCTGCGCTACGGGCTCGGCTGGGCACCGCTGCCCGACGGCGGGCTGTGGCAGGTGATCACGATCTGCGCACTTGGCGCTTTCAGTTCCTGGGCACTGCGCCAGGTGGAAATCGCCCGCAAGCTCGGCATGGGTCTGCACGTCCCGCTCGGATTTTCCGCGGCAATCGCGGCCTACGCGACCCTCACCGTACTGCGTCCGCTCCTCATGGGGGCATGGGGCTACGGATTTCCTTACGGCATCATGAGCCATCTCGATTGGGTGTCGAACGTCGGCTACCAGTATCTGCATTTTCACTACAATCCGCTGCACATGCTGGCGGTGACGTTCTTCTTCACCACGACCTTCGCGCTTGCGCTGCATGGCGGCGAGATTCTCGCCGCCTCCAACCCGGGTGAGGGCGAAGCCATCAAATACGGCATGCACGAAAGCGTCTATTTCCGCGATACGATCGCCTACTCGATCGGCGAACTGGGCATCCACAGGCTCGGCTATTTCCTCGCCATCAGCGCGGGACTGTTCAGCGCGGGCTGCATGATCATCTCGGGGCCGTTCTGGACCCAGGGCTGGCCCTATTGGTGGAACTGGTGGCTCAACATCCCGATCTGGGGTCCCCACGGTTTCGCGTGAGAGGAGCGCTGACACATGGCACAATTTCATTCGCTCTTCACTGCGATCGAGCTCGAAGGGCCGCTTGAACCCGGACTGCCGCTGCGGTGGAGCAGGCATCGCCGGATCGGCGGCGCGTTCCACTCCAGGCTGCTCGGACGCATCGGTGAATCGCAGGTCGGGCCCACTTATCTCGGCTGGCCCGGAATCATCTCGCTCATCTGCGGCTTCATCGCCATCGAGATCATCGGGCTCAACATGTGGGCTTCGGTGAACTGGAACATTCTGCGCTTCATCAAAATGCTGCCGTTCCTGGCCGTGGAGCCGCCACCAGCGCGCTACGGGCTTTGGCCCTTTCCGCCGCTGCGCGAGGGCGGCTGGTGGCTCATGGCGGGATTTTTCCTCACCGTCTCGATCCTCGCCTGGTGGGTGCGGATGTACAACAGGGCCCGCGCACTCAAAATGGGAACGCAAATCCCCTGGGCTTTCGCATCCGCCATCTGGCTTTACCTCGTGCTCGGCTTTTTCCGTCCATTAGCGATGGGAAGCTGGTCCGAGGCGCCGCCCTTCGGGGTCGTGGCGCACCTAAACTGGACCGCAACATTCTCGGTGCGCTATGGGAATCTTTATTACGACCCGTTCCATATGCTGTCGATCGTGTTCCTTTACGGATCGACCATGCTGTTCTGCATGCACGCCGGCACGATCCTGGCGCTCGCGCGGTTCGGGGGCGAGCGGGAGACGCATGAAATCGCCGATCGCGGCACGGCGATGGAACGCGGCGCAATTTTCTGGCGCTGGACGATGGGATTCAACGCGAATTTCGAATCGATCCATCGCTGGGTCTGGTGGTTCGCGGTGCTCTGCACGCTCACGGGCGGCATCGGCATCCTGATCACCGGCACGCTGGTCGATAACTGGTTTCTCTGGGGTGTCAGGCACGGGATTGCGCCGCATTACCCGCAGGTGCCCGGTCTGCCATCGTCCTTGCCCCACGGATATGCGCAACCGCCTTCCATAGGAGCGCCGTGACATGCGATTTCTAATCACGGTGGGAACACTGATTTTCGCGGCCGCAATCTTCCTGATCGTCGTACCACGCTGGACACATCCGCCGATCCCCGCCATCCAAATGGGTCCGCCGCCGACTTCCATGATCCAGTTCGGACGCGGGCAGCTGAACGAGCCGGTCTCGCAAAACCTACTGCCCGTGCTGCCTCCGCCGTCTGCGGGCGGACCGTCCGCGACCGCCGCTTACCACAACGTGAAAGTGCTGACCGACGTAAGTGCGGCGGAATTCATGCGGCTCCAGGAAGCGATGACCCGCTGGGTCTCCCCACGGAAAGGGTGCGATTTCTGTCACGCTGGCAAGGATTATGCCTCCGATGCGAAGCCCGAGAAGCACGTCGCCCGGCTCATGCTCGCCATGACCCGCCATATCAATGCGGACTGGAAACAGCATGTGAAGGAACAGGGGGTGACCTGCTACACCTGTCATCGCGGTAAGCCAGTACCGGCGGAAGTCTGGTATCCCAGCATCCCTCGCCCCAAGCACGGGATCGCCGCCAAGCAGGAAAATTGGCGTGAGGTCGCCGACAATGTGAAGAAGTTCTTCCCGGACGATTCCCTCGATCTCTATCTGCTCGGCGAGGAACCGATCGCGGCCCAATCAAGAACGGCGTTGCCGAGCGGCACAGTCGCCGAGCAAATCGTTGTCAAGCGCATCTATGAGATGATGATGGAGATGTCGGAAGGGATCGGCGTCAATTGCGGCTACTGCCACAATTCGCGCGCGCTCATGAGCTGGTACCAGGGCACGCCCTATCGCTGGGACGGATATTGGGGCATCGAACTCACGCGCGATCTAAACCGCAACTATTTGCTGCAGGTGCCCGGCATCCTGCCGCAAAAGCGGGAGCTCGTGCATGAGACCGCCTGGCCAGTATTGCCGGACCGCGAGAGCGGGCCCCTGGCGGGCAACGGGCTTGTGCTGTGCGCCACGTGCCACGAAGCGAGACCTCAACCGTTGGACGGCGCCTCCGAGCTCGGCGCCTATCCGGGGCTGACCGGTCCTGCTCCAGCCGGAGGAAATCATTCATGAGAGGCATCATCGCCAGCGATCTCGACGGGGTACAATTCCTGCTGGTCGCGTTCTTCATCGGATTCTTCTACCTGATCTACTATTTGCGCCGTGAAGATAAACGGGAGGGTTATCCGCTGCGCGACATCTCGCCGACCAACGAGCCGATCGAAGGATTTCCGGAGATGCCGCCCGTGAAAACATACCGCAAGTTGCAAGGTGGCGAGACGCAGATGCCGCACCGATACGAACCATCGCGTGTGCGGGCACGGCGCATCCTGCGCTTTCCCGGCGCGCCCCTCGTTCCGGTGGGCGAAGCCATGCAGGCGGAAGTCGGCCCGGGCGCCTATCCGATGCGGGAGGACGAGCCGTTGGTGAGTTACCGCATGCCGCAGCTCGTGCCCCTGCGACACGCCCCGGAATGGAAGGTCGTGCAGGGCGATCCCGATCCGCGCGGCATGCCGGTTTACGATCCCCGTCACACGCGGGTCGGCATCGTCGTCGATCTCTGGGCCGACCGCGGTGTCAAGATCCTGCGCTACCTGGAAGTGGAATTGCTGCCGGAGCTGGGCGGACGCCACGTTCTCATGCCGGTCTACCACGCGGATTTCTACCCACGAGCCGGCTGGATCCGCGCGGTCTCGCTGCTCGCGCCCGATTTCGCGAACGTACCTGCGCTCGCCAATCCCGATGAGATCACCGCGCGCGAGGAGGATCGCATCAACGCTTATTTCGCGAGCGGTTATATGTTCAGCCGCGAAGGGTTCGGCAGCATGCCTGCAACCAGTCCCACCGCAGAGGAGGCCAGACCATGAACCGACGGACTTTGCCGCGGCTGCGCCCCGGCGAGCGGCTTCTTTGGCAGGGCGCGCCGGCATGGGGCGGCGTGGCTTGCCGCGCGCTGCATATTCGCGTGATTGGCCTTTATTTCGCAGCGCTCACGCTGATCAACATGGCCATCATTCACGAAACCGTCGGCAATGGCTGGCCGGTGGTGCAAGCCGGCACGCCGACCGCGATCGCCGGAGTCGTCACGGTTTGTGTCCTGCTGCTGATCGCCGCCATTTGCGCCCACAGCACGAACTACATTCTGACGACAGAACGTGTTATCCTGCAATACGGTTTGGCGCTGCCGGCCACGCTGTCGATCCCGCTGCATCGGATTGCCGAGGTGGCGATCCGCCTGCGCCCCGACCACACGGGCGACATCGCGCTGCGGCTGAAAGACCGCCGCGCGATTTCCTGGCGCAAGCTCTGGCCCCACGCACGCCCGCTGCGCTGGCTCGCCGCGGAGCCGATGCTGCGGGATATCCCTCATGCGGACTGTCTCGCGCCTTTGTTTCATCGCACCCTGACTTGTGCGCCGCAGGCGCCCGTCAAACAGGCGGCCTAGGCCGAAAGGCCCCAGACCCGATGATGGGATCTGGGGCCGTTCGGCCCCAGCGGGGATGGGATCTGGGGCCCTTCGGCGCCAGCGGGGCCCGGGCTGAGCCCGGGCCGGAGGCACGCCGCACGCCATTCTAAGCCACCCGTGTCACCGTCCGCGTACGCCCCGCGGTGCGGAGCCGCAGAGCCAGGCGCCGCGCGGCTTCGCCGAACAGGATGACCAGCAAGATCCCGATCACCATCCGAAGCGCGCCGCCCGCCGTCGGCACTTCAGCGCCGACCGCCAGGACGAGTGCGGTGGCGCCACCAGCGGGCGACATCGCTTTGCTGCCGATCTGCAGCGCAAGCGCGATCAGGATCGCGAGCGCGGCAGCGCCGACCCGGGTCCAGACGACCGGATGGCCAGTCATCAGCGCCGGAGCATGTTCAGCGCCGAGAATGTAGATGCCGGCGAAAGCCGCGGCGATGCCGATGAGCTGACCGAGTCCGATGCTGTAGGGACTGGCGCTGGGGTGCTCCGGCGAAGTGACCTGCGAGAAGACGGCCGAGCCGAGGCTCGGGACGAGCCAGGGTTGCTGGGCCCAAAAGCCCACGGCGCCGATGATGAAAATGATCAGCGCGCCGAGCAGCGGCGCGGCGATTTTGCTCGCGGTCACGGAAGGTCTCCTTCGCCTCGTTTCGTGACGGAAGGCGATGGCGCCGGGGCCGGTTGCAGAACCCAAGGGTGGCTTCTCCGTAAACCGTTCGCCTGTCGCGCGCATGTTGCGCGGCCGCGCTCGGCTTTTTAGGAGGAGCGCGGAGCGGGAGTTCGCGGTTGGCCGTCGAGCGCGGGAGCAGCGTCGCAGAGTCGTTATCCACCGAACTGATCGCGGTGGTGGTGGCCGTGACCGCGGGTGAGCCGCGGGTATTGACCATCCGCAACGGTGCCGCGCTGCCGTCGGGATCGTTCGAGAGCGGGCATCGGTCGTTGCAGGCCGGCCTGCGTAGCTGGGTGGAGCGGCAGACCCACCAGCCGCTCGGCTATGTCGAGCAGCTCTACACATTCGCGGACAGCGATCGCGCCGATTCCGGACGACGGGTCATATCGGTGAGTTATCTCGGCCTCGCGCGCGAGGGGCCTGTGGCAGGCGCGGATGCGGGCTGGCACGGCTGGTACCGATATTTCCCCTGGGAGGATCATCGCGGCGGCGCACCGGACATGATCGGACGCGAAATCGCCCCCGCCCTGGCGCGCTGGGCCGGACACGACCCGGCGCGCCGGTCGCGAGCCGCGATCACGTTCGGTCTGCAAGATCAGGGCTGGAACGAGGAGTGGGTCCTGCAGCGCTACGAGTTGCTCTATGAAGCAGGGCTCGTGCCCGAGCGAGCGCGACGGGACCCGGTCCAGGGCGCGGTCATGCTCGCCGGCGAGGCCATGGCGCTCGACCATCGCCGCATTCTTGCGACCGGGATTGCCCGGCTGCGCGCCAAAATCAAATACCGGCCGGTCTTCTTCGAGCTGATGCCGGAGGTGTTCACGCTCGGACAGTTGCAGCAGACCGTCGAGGCGCTGGCCGGACGCGGGCTGCACACGCAAAATTTCCGTCGTCTGATCGAGGCCCAGCGTCTCGTCGAGGATACCGGGCAGATGCAGACCACCGGTGGAAGACCGGCGCGGCTGGTTCGCTATCGGGGCGAAATCCAGAGCGAGCGCGCGATCGTCGGCACCAAGCTCCCGTTGGCCCGGAGTTGACAACCGGTTAATCTCTGGGCTTCCCTTGACATGACTTATGCTCATACCCAGCATAAGTGCCGTCCTGGTGGTGACTGCCTCGTGGTAGCGGGTGGACCGGAAATCCGGGAATTTTTTCGTCCCACTAATGCTCTGAGTGAGCATATTGGAGCGTGCGATGTCTGCAGCCCTTGCCGACGGCTACGACCGGATCCGGCGTTTCGTGCCGCCGTTCGAGTGGCCGGCCCTCGCCGAGGACGTGGCCGAGATCGTGCGGCTGAAACGCGAGAAGAATGCCATCGTGCTCGCGCACAACTACATGTCGCCGGAGATCTTCCACTGCGTTTCGGATGTGGTCGGCGACAGCCTGGCCCTGGCCCGCGAAGCGCAGCAGGCCGATGCCGACGTGATCGTGATGGCGGGCGTCCATTTCATGGCCGAAACCGCCAAGCTGCTCAACCCGGACAAAACCGTGCTGATGCCGGACATGCACGCGGGTTGTTCTCTTGCGGAATCGATCACCGCTTCCGACGTGCGCAGCCTGCGCGCGCGTCATCCGGGCGTGCCGGTCATCACCTACGTGAACACGTCAGCGGCCGTGAAGGCGGAGAGCGACATCTGCTGCACCAGCGGAAACGTCAAGCGCGTGGTGGAAAGTCTCGGCGTGCCCGAGGTGATCCTCATCCCCGACAAATATCTCGCGGCCAATGTCGCGCGGGAGACCCATGTCCGGATCATCGCCTGGCAGGGTGCCTGCGAGGTGCATGAGCGGTTCACCCCGCGCCAGATCCGCGGGCTGCGGCGGGACAATCCTGGCGTGGTGGTGCTGGCCCACCCGGAATGCCCGCCGGAGGTGGTCGGCGAGGCCGATTTCGCGGGCTCGACCGCCGCCATGGCGGATTATGTCGAGAGGCGTGCGCCGGCCAAGGCCGTGCTGATCACCGAATGTTCCATGGCCGATAATCTCGCGGTGCTTCATCCCGAGGTCGAATTCGTCCGGCCCTGCAATCTCTGCCCGCACATGAAGCGTATCACGCTGGGCAATATCCGCCGCGCGCTCGAGACCGGCGAGACCGAAATTGCGATCGCCCCCGAGCTTGCCGCCCGGGCGCGGCGCGCGGTCGAGCGGATGCTGGCGCTGTGACCAATCCCGCCGACGCGCCGGTCATCATCGGCGCCGGACTGGCGGGCCTGCGCGCCGCCCTGGCACTCGCCCCGATGCGGCCGATCGTTCTCGCGGCCGCGCCGCTGGGCGAAGGCGCCGCGACCGCTTGGGCGCAAGGCGGGCTCGCCGCGGCGATCGGCAGCGACGACAGCGTGGCGCTGCATGTCGCGGACACGCTCGCCGCGGGCGATGGTCTCTGCGACCCGGATGCGGTCGCGCGCATCGTCGGCGCCGGCCCTGCCGTCATCGAAGACCTTGCGCGGTTCGGGGCCCGTTTCGACCGCAATCCGCATGGCGCGATCGCCCTCGGATTGGAGGCCGGCCATGCACGGCGGCGCATCGTGCACGCCGCGGGCGATGCCAGCGGACGGGAAATCCTGCGCGCGCTGATCGAAGCGGTGCGCGCGCGGCCGGACATCAGAGTGCGCGACGGGGTCACCGCCGCACGCCTGCTGCTTCGCGAGGGGCGGATCGCCGGCGTGCTGGCGCGGCGCGGTGACGAGCCGATCCTGATCCCGGCGAGCCGCGTGGTGATCGCGACCGGAGGGGTGGGTGGCCTGTTCCGTCACAGCACCAATCCTGCCGGCGCCGTGGGCAGCGGACTCACTCTGGCGGCCCGCGCTGGGGCGGCGCTGGCCGACCTGGAATTCGTGCAATTCCATCCGACGGCGCTCGCGGCGGGCCTCGATCCGATGCCGCTGATCAGCGAGGCGGTGCGCGGCGAAGGCGCGGTGCTGCGCGACGCGGCGGGCGTCCGTTTTCTGGCCGGGCAAGGGCGGGCCGAGCTCGAACCACGCGACATCGTGGCGCGCGGCGTCTGGCGCGCCATGGCCCGCGGACCAGTTTTTCTCGACGCCACCCACATGGGTGAGCGTTTCGCCACGCGCTTTCCGACCATCGCGGCGCTCTGTCGCGCGGCCGGCATCGATCCCGCCAAGCAGCCGATCCCGGTGCGGCCAGCCGCCCATTATTTTATGGGGGGCATTGCCGTGGATGCGCGCGGGCGCAGTTCGGTCCCGGGCCTTTGGGCGTGCGGCGAAGCCGCGCGCACCGGGCTGCATGGCGCCAACCGTCTGGCCAGCAACTCCCTGCTGGAAGCGGCGGTGACCGGCGCCGAACTCGGCGCCGACCTGCTCGGGACCACGGCCGCACGGCCGGCACCGCTTGCCGCGGTCGGGCTGCCACCCTGGCCCGAGGCCCGCCGCGTGCGCGATATCCTCTCGGCGCAGGCGGGCGTTTTGCGCGAGGCCAGCGGGCTCCGCGCGGCGCTGGCGGCGCTCACGCCGCTCGCGGCAGGCGGCGGACCCGAGGCCGATCCGGCCGCGCTCGGCCTGATGATGACGGTGGCGATGCTGGCCCGCGAGGAGAGCCGCGGCGCCCATGCGCGCACCGATTTCCCGGAGCGGCAGGCCCGGCCGGTATCGCGGCGCTGGACCCTCGAGGAAGCCCGGGCGGCGGCGCAGGCGCTCGGGTTCGAGGACGCCGCGAGGGCCACAGGGTGAACCCGCTGCTGATCCACGAGCTGGTGCGGGCAGCGCTGCTCGAGGATCTCGGTCGCGCCGGTGATCTGACCACCGATGCCATCGTGTCGGCCGATACCCGGGCCGAGGCGCTCCTGGTCTCCCGCGCGGCTGGCGTGGTGGCGGGTGTGGGTTTCGCCGAGGCCGCGTTCCGGGCGCTCGACCCGGACATCTCGTTCGCGGTCGCGCGCGGCGACGGCCATGCGATCGGTGCCGGCGACCTGATCGCGCGCGTGGCGGGCCGAGCGAGAGCGATCCTGAGCGCCGAGCGCGTCGCGCTGAATTTCCTGGGCCCGCTATCCGGCGTGGCGACCGCGACCGCCGGCATTGTGCGGGCCGTGGCCCATACCCGCGCCAGGGTCGTATGCACGCGCAAGACCATTCCCGGGCTGCGCGCCGCGCAGAAACACGCGGTTCGCTGCGGCGGCGGCGCCAACCACCGGTTCGGGCTCGACGATGCGATCCTGATCAAAGACAACCACATCGCGATCGCCGGTGGTGTCACCTCGGCGCTCGGCCGGGCGCGAGCGGCGGCCGGGCACCTCGTGAAAATCGAGATCGAAGTCGAAACCCTGGCGCAGCTCGAAGAAGCCCTGCGCGCCGGCGTCGATGCGGTGCTGCTCGACAATATGGGGCCGGAGCTTTTGCGCGAGGCCGTGCGTTTGACCGGCGGGCGGGCCGTTACCGAAGCCTCCGGGCGCATCTCGCCCGACACCGCGCCGGCCATCGCGGAGACCGGCGTGGACCTGATTTCCGCGGGCTGGATCACGCACAGCGCGCCGGTGCTGGATGTAGGGCTCGATATCGGCTGAAATCGGCGCCGGCCCACGCCGCCGGGGACCTCATGTTGCCCAACCTGCCGAACATTCTGACGGTCTCGCGCATCGCCGCGGTGCCGCTGCTCGTCGCACTGGTCGCCTGGCGGGAATCGTCGACCGATGTCGCCGCCTGCGCGCTTTTCGTCGCGGCGGCGGTCACCGACTGGCTCGATGGCCGGATCGCGCGATGGCAGCATAGCCAGTCCGCTCTCGGGCGCATGCTGGATCCGATCGCCGACAAGCTGCTGGTGGGGGCCACGCTGATGGTGCTGGCCGGCATGGGGCGGCTGCCTTCGAGCGGTCTTTACCCGGCCATCGTCATTCTTTGCCGTGAGATTCTGGTCAGCGGGCTGCGCGAATATCTGGCCGGCCTTGCCGTCGGCCTGCCGGTGACGCGGCTCGCGAAATGGAAGACCGGGCTGCAGATGGCGGCGCTCGGCCTGCTGATAGCCGGCGATGACGGCGCCCGGATCCTCGGGCTCGGCTGGCTCCCGGTCGGGCTGATCGGGCTGGTGCTGCTCTGGGCCGCGGCGATTCTCACGCTGGTAACCGGATGGGACTATCTGATGGCGGGGCTGCGGCATACGACGCGGCCGGTTGGCCAGGCGGGGGCGGCGCTGAACCGCTAGGCTGCGTCGGCGGGTGCGGGCGGGAACGTGGCGTGGCCGCCGCACCTGCCCACACGGACGCTTGAGCGGCCCGAAACTCCGTTTATGGTCGCGCGCGTCCGTTCCCGGGAGCCATCGTTTTCATGCGGCGTTCTGCCCTTCTCGTCTCGGCGCTGCTTCTCTCCGGCTGCACGGGCTCCGGCTACTGGCGCTACCTCGAGGACACCGCGACCCTGCCGGGCGCAAACCCGAACCGGCCCTCCGGCACGAGCGAGACCTATTGGGCAGTGCGCCACGGGAGCTCCCACGGCACCGAAGCCGCGCCGCTGCTGACCGAGGCCGGCGATGTCTGGCCGGGGCAGCCGCAACCCGTGCCCACCCTGCGCGACCTGCAAAAGCAGCAGAACGCCGAGCTTGGCTCCGCCGGGATCGGGTCGCTTGGCGGCGTCGGGTCGGCCGGCGCGCTCAAGCCGCTGCCGCCGCTGCCGCAATTGCCCGGCTACGAGATCTCGCCGCCGCTGCCGACCAACCCGGCGCCGGCCCAGGAATTTCCCGGCGGACGCGTGAAGCTTCCGTCCGGTCAGACACAGCCTTTCACGAACCCGCAGAATTACCAGACGGTGCCGGGCGGCGAGGGACGCGAGAGCATCGTCGTGCCGAACGGCAACGGCACGAGCACGGTCATCGGCCCGAACGGCGAGGTCTCCACCATTCCGACCCCGGGCAAGTAGCGCCGCGGGAACCAGCCGCGCGCCACCCCCTTCTTCCCCGTGTCGGCAGGGCCGTGCGAAGCATGGCGCATTCTCTCTCTTGCCTCGGAGTTTGCCATGAGGGTTGTTCTCGCCGGCCTTTTCCTGGCTGGCCTGTCGGGTGCCGCGCTTGCGCAGGGCACCTGGCATCTCGATCGCGTCATCATCAAGGGCAGCCGCTCGGTGCCGGCGAGCCAGCTCTATCCGGTCCTCCGCGAGCAGCCCGGCAGCGCCGTGACCAAGGACGAAATCCTGGCCGACCGCGACGCGCTCACCGACTACCTGCAGAAGCAGCACGTGACCGGCAGCGTCAATCCGGCGCTCGTCGACAAGCATAACGGCCATGTCGATGTGGTGTTCAATATCGAGGATAACGGCATCCAGCAGCCGACGACGGTGACCGTGGCGCCGACCCTGGCCGCGCAGAATTTCGTCGGCAACCGCAAGATCGACACCGCAACCCTCGAAGCCGCCACGGGCCTCAAGCCCGGAGACAAGCTCAGCGCGCAGATGCTGCAGGATGCCGAGCAGAAAATCGGTGCGGTTTATAAACAGAAGAACATCGGCGTGCAGATCAATCCGCAGGTCCAGCAACCGCCCGGCGGCGCGGTGACCGTGACCTGGAACATCACCGAGTCCAAAAAGAAGATGAAGCGCAACACCGAGGATCTCGGCGGCTACTCGACCGACCAGTGACCGGAGGCGGACCGAGCGCGGCGGCGCTGCATGCGCACGCGCCGCACGCGCTCGCCGCCAACCCCCTCGACCGTGTAGGCACCCGGCGCGGCGACGCGGAATGGGTCGCGGCCCGCATGGCCGATCCGGCGAGCCGCTTCGTGCCGTTCTGGCGGGGCCGCAACCTGGTCCGGTTCGACAACAACGTGCCAGCGGCCGTCTTGCTGGAGGCGAGCGCGCTGCCGCCGCTCCACCAGCCCCCTGCCCTGCTCGGGCTCGATGGCGAACGGGCGGTGTTTGCCGTCGATCTCACGCCGCTCGAGTCTCCGCTGCCCCAATCGGTGGGAGAATTCGAGGATCTCTGGCGCGTCGGCGGAATGATGCGGGCGGAGGACGCGGCCCTGCTCGGACATGCGAAGGCGCTGATGCACTGGCAGGCGCGGCACCGGTTCTGCGGCGTCTGCGGCGCCGCCTGCCTGCCCGAGCAGGCGGGCCACGTGCTGCGCTGCACAGGCTGCGGCACCAGCCATTTTCCCCGCACCGATCCCGCGGTGATCATGCTGGTGACCCACGGCGACCGCGCGCTGCTCGCGCGCTCGAAACGGTTCCGCGATGTCCGGGTTTTCAGCACGTTGGCGGGTTTCGTCGAGCCTGGCGAATCGCTCGAGGAGGCGGTGGCACGGGAAGTACTGGAGGAAGCCGGCGTGCCGGTCGCATCCGTGCGGTATCATTCGAGCCAGCCCTGGCCGTTTCCGGCGAGCGTGATGCTCGGATTTCGCGCCGAAGCGCTGGACGACGCCATCACGCTCGGGGACGACGAGCTGGTGGAAGCCGGCTGGTTTTCACGGGAGACGCTGCGGGAGCCGGAAGGATTCAGCCTGCCGCCGCCGTTCTCGATCGCGCGGCGGCTGATCGAGGATTGGATGGCGGCGTGACGCGTTTCGCTGCCGGCATCGGAAGACCCCAACTCTGCCGGATGCGCGCGCCGAAAGCCCCCGGACCTCACATCATGGGGTGCGTTTCACCGATCACCCTTGCGCTTGCGCTTGCGCTTCTCACCGGCTGCGCCACCCCCTCGACACCCGAGGCGTTCTGCGCGGCGCAAGCCGACCGCGATCCCGCCGTGAAAGCCGCCCTGCTGCAACGCGTCAGTGCGGCCAATTTCCACGAGACTGATGCGCTGCGCCAGGCGCGAGCCGCCGCCATTGCCGCCTGTCTGAAACATCAAGGCGTGCTTCCCAAGAGGGCGGGCGTCGCCAGCCAATCCCCCGACCGCCGCGACACGCTCTTCTCGTGGTGACGGGAGCGTGGGGTCTCTGGGCCTGTCGGGTCCCGGGCAGAGCCCGGACCGCCGCAGGCGCGGCTTCCCCGAATTGCGCTCCGCTCCCGGCGACATGGCCCAAGGCAGATCAAAACAGACTGAGCTGCGCCTTCGTCTCACCCGCTTCCGTCGGCACCGCGAAATGCCGTGTCTCCAGAGGCGCCCGCTCCGCAAACCCCCATTGCTTCAGCCCGCGCGCGAACCGCGCCGCGAGCAGATCCGCGTAAGGCCCCGATCCGATGAACCTGTCGCCGAACCGCGCATCGCTCAACGCTCCCGCCCGGGTCTCGCGGATCAGCGACAGCACATGCTTCGCGCGGTCGGGGAAATGTTCCGATAACCACGCCTCGAACATCTCTTTCAGCTCGTGCGGCAGCCGCAGCAGCACGTAGCCGGCATGGGCTGCCCCCGCGCGGGCCGCCCGCTCGAGGATCTTTTCGAGCTCGCAATCGTTAAGGCCGGGGATCATGGGGGCTGCCATGACACCCGCGGGAATCCCGGCCTGCGCGAGCGCGGCGATAGCCGCGATCCGCCGCTCAGGCGTCGCGGCGCGCGGTTCCATGCGGCGCGCCAGACCCGCATCGAGCGTGGTGACCGACAGAAATACCCGCACCAGGCCCCGCGCCGCCAGACGCTGCAGGATATCGAGATCGCGCAGCACGCCGGCCGATTTGGTGACGATGCTGAGCGGATGGCCGAAGCGTTCGAGCGTCTCGAGCACGGCGCGCGTCAGCCGCAGCGTGCGCTCGATCGGCTGATACGGATCGGTGTTCGAACCCAGCGCGATCGGCCGCGGGACATAGCTCGCCTTGCGCAATTCCCGCTCGAGCAGTGCCGCGACATCGGGCTTGTAAATCAGTTTCGCTTCGAAATCGAGCCCGGGAGAATAGCCGAGATAGGCATGCGTCGGTCGGGCGTAGCAATAGACGCAGCCATGTTCGCAGCCGCGATACGGATTGACCGCCCGGTCGAAGCCGATATCGGGCGACTGGTTCCAGGAGAGCGCGCTCCGGCTCGCATCGCGGATCAACGTGGTGGGCAGCGGCGGCAGGTCGGTGAAATCCTCGATGGTCGCCCAACCATCATCGAACGGTTCGGATTCGAGCGCATCGAAGCGGGGCGCCGGATTGCTCACGGCGCCCCGGCCGCGGCGGCGGAGCGAGGGGCGGCTCGCCGGCGGCGGCAACTGGGGAAGGTCGGCGCGGGGGCTTCGGATATGCATCCGCGTTCTCCGTTCGTTCAAGCCCATCTGAGGGTGCCAGGGACCTCCTGTCAAGAACGGAGATAGAACACCTACGGGGTTGCGTGTCGGCGCCGGCGCTGTAGCAAGCCCCCATGACGCGATCTCAACGCAAGCGGCTCCGACGCCTCCGCCGCTCGCCTCTGCTCTCGGTCCGGGTCTGGTGGCGCCGCCTCGTCTTCTGGCTCGGTGCGGTGATCGTGAGCCTGGTGGCGATCGGCTTCGCCTGGGCGGCGAACGTCGCGGACCGCATTTTCGAGTTGCTCGTGTGGGTCGAGCCCCATGCGGCCCTGGCGATCTGTCCGCTCGGCTTCGCCGCCGCCGTCGCGCTGACGAAAACCGCGTTTCCGGGTGCGCAGGGAAGCGGCATCCCTCAGGTGATCGCCTCGATGGAGATGGCCGATCCGGCGCGGGTGCGGCAGGTCCTCTCGCTGCGGGTCGCGGTCGGCAAGATTCTGCTCACCCTGCTGGGGCTGGCGAGCGGCGCGTCGATCGGGCGCGAGGGCCCGACCGTGCAGGTGGGGGCGGCCATCATGCAGGCGCTCGGGCAACGGCTTGCCCTGCCGCGGCTGGCCGAGCAGCGCGCGCTAGTTCTCGCGGGCGGAGCGGCCGGCATCGCGGCGGCGTTCAACACGCCACTGGCGGGAATCGTGTTCGCGATCGAGGAACTCAGTCACGCGTTCGAGGAGCGGGCCAGCGGCATCGTGCTGACCGCGGTCATCATCGCCGGCATCGCCACGCTCGCCCTGATGGGCAATTACAGCTATTTCGGCACCGTATCCGCCGTGCTCCCGGTGGGCGTCGCCTGGGAGGCGGTGGCGGCCTGCGGCGTGCTGGGCGGGCTCGCGGGTGGGCTGTTCGCCAACCTCCTGATCTGGTCCTCGCGCATGCCGGGCGCCGTCGGGCGCTTCATGGCCCGGCGCCCGATCGTCTTCGCCGCGCTCTGCGGGCTCGCGATCGGCGGCGTCGGGATCGCCTCCGGCAACGTCACCTACGGCACCGGCTATGCGCAGGCCCGGGCGATGGTGGCCGGGCACTCCGATTTGCCCGCGCAATTTTTTGCCTGGAAGTTCGCCGCCAGCGCGATTTCCTATGTGAGCGGGATCCCGGGCGGCATTTTCGCGCCCTCGCTCGCGGTGGGCGCCGGACTCGGCCGCAGCATCGCGCACTGGCTGCCGGCGGCCCCGCCCGGCGCCGTCGTGCTGCTCGGCATGGTCGGGTATTTTTCCGGCGTGGTGCAGGCGCCGATCACCGCGACCGTGATCGTGATGGAGATGACCGACAATCAGCGCATGACGATCCCGCTGCTGGCGACATCCATGCTGGCGTTCGGAATCTCCCGCCTGATCTGCCGCCGGCCGCTGTACGGCGCGCTGGCCAAGCGGTTCCTGGCCGCGATGGGGCGCCGCGCCGGCTGAGGCTTGCTACTCCGCCGCGTGCAGATGCTCCTGCAAGCGCGGCATCAGTTCCACGAGATTGCAGGGCCGGTGGCGGTTGTCCAACTGCCACACCAGGATGTCGTCCCACGCATCCTTCACCGCCCCGGTGCTGCCCGGCAGCGCGAACAGGTAGGTGCCGCCCGCGACGCCGCCGAGCGCGCGGGACTGCATCGTGGAGGTGCCGATCTTCTGATAGCTCAACATGCGGAACAGCTCGCCGAAGCCTTCGATGCGCTTTTCCAGCACACGCTCGAACGCCTCCGGTGTCACGTCGCGGCCGGTGATGCCAGTGCCGCCGGTGGTGATGACGACATCGATGGCCGCGTCCGCGATCCACCGTCGCAGAAGAATTTCGATGGCGCCGGCGTCGTCTTTTTCAATCGCGCGCACGGCAACGTGATGTCCCGCCTGCGCGATGCGGGCCGCGAGTGTGTCACCGGACGTGTCGTTCGCGGCCGTTCGCGTGTCCGATACCGTGAGCACGGCGATGTTCACCGCGATGAAGGGACGGGTTTCGTCGATGCGCGCCATGGCGGAGTCTCCTGTCCCGGACGCGCTCAATGCAGACGCGGTGCGGCGGCGTGCGAGTCGTCGGTGTAGGGATGATAGCGCGGCCAAAGGCCGGCGGCGAGTTCGTCCAGGCTGGGCGAGGGCAGGTGCATCAGCGCCGCGTAGATCCACGTGTACGTGAGTACACGCGGCACATGCGCGCGCGTCTCATCGAGCGGAATTGCCTCGATGAACAGCAGCGGATCGCCGTTGTCACGAATTTGCGAGGCCCAGCGCGCGAAGTTGGCCGGGCCGGCGTTGTAGGCGGCGAGCAGGCGGATCAGGTCGCCGTTCACCGCCTCGTGTCCCGCCAGATACACGACATAGCGCTGGCCGAGATC
>DAIDJM010000046.1 GCA_027451405.1 Acetobacteraceae bacterium
CGATGGCGCTTGGCGCGATGCCGCAGGGCTGGGGGCGGCTGGACCGGGCCGCCTGGTCGCGCCGGGCCAGGGGGGAGAGGGCGAGGGCGGCTGAGGCGGCGGGGGCGGCGGGGGGAGAGGCACGATCGCGGGCGTCGAGGTCGAGGATCAGGCGGACCAGAACGTCGAGCAGGCGCTCGATCCAGCGGCGGACGAGATAGGCGAGCAACGCGCCGCGAACGCCTTTGGCCTTGAAACGCGCGGCGGCGCGGATTCGGGCGATGGCGTCGAGCACGTCCTGCGTGTCTTGAGAGGGCTCGCCTTGGGTCACGGTGAGAGTTTCTAACGGTATAGGAAAATTGTCAAGCAGATTTTTTGTTTTGGTGGGCTGAAGCCCACCCTACCCCGCTACCGCGCTGGGGGTCGCGGGGCGGCTTGGGTTTGCGGTGTGGGGCGGAGCGGTCGTTGCGCCGGCAGGCTCCGTTACGATATTGATTTTGACTCCCCCCTGGCCCGCGGCCTAGTTTCAGGAGCGCTTGACCTGGCGGGAGGTTTTCGCAATGCGGTATGATGCGTGTCAGCAATATTCAGGCAAGCTCCCTGCGGTGGCGGGCGCATGCGTGTGCGTTCTGGCGGCGGGGGCCGCGGTTCCCGCGGCCGCTGTGCCGATGCTCGCGCCGGTTGATTTTTCCGCCTGCGCCAACGCGGTGGGCAATATCGGCCAGCCGGTCGGGGTTTCGACAGGCAATTCCGGCAAGGCGTTCGCCAAGCTCGGTTTCACCCTGCTCGATCCGGCCAGCGGCAACAATATCTGGGTGGGCGGCGCCAGCAATACGCTGACGATCAAGCTTTCCGTTGCCGCACCGACCCGCGTCTATGTGTTGATGAACACGTATTACGGCCAGTCCGGAATCGCCAATGGCAGCGTCGTCTTCAAGGGCACGAACAGCACGCACAAGGGCTTTTCGCTGATCGGCGACAAGACAATTCGCGATTATAACAACTGGGTCTGGACCAACAGCATCAACGGCACCAGCGTTCAGGAATGGTGGACCAACAATCTCAATCCGTCGCCCGACGACCAGTCGCACCGGATCGACGCGCATCTGTTGAATCTCGGCGTGACGTTCAGCGGCCAGACGCTGACGCAGATCCAGTTCCGCGCGCCGGCGACGGCGGGCGTCAATTATATGGAGCCCGTGCTGTTCGCGATCGGAGTCGATGCGGGCGGCAGCAGCGCGCCGATACCGGCTACCTGCGTCGCCAAATAGCGATTGGGCCGGCGGCACAGGTCGGCAGGATTTGGGTTGTTGTTTTTCGGTCGTCGTCTTGCCGGTTCCTCGGTTCGGTCGAGGCGCGGTTTCGGGACCGGGTGGATTGCCTTTTGCCGATCGTGTTGGTGGGCTGAAGCCCACCCTACCGCGCCGCCGCGCTGGGCTCGATGCGCGGCTGGCGTCGGGCGGGGTGGCGCTGGGGGTGGCGACGCGGATGGCGGAGGGAGCGTGGCTGGAGGGGCGTTGCGATTGCGCGCGGCTGCTTGGTTGTTGCGGCTTGCGATGGCGGGTTGCACCCGCCCTACGAAGGGTGGGGGTGTTCCTTGGTTCGGCTGTGAGGGCCGTTCCTTCGTCCCGGCCTGGGGTTTGAGGGCCGCCGCGCGCAGGGCCGGTCAAGGATGGCCGGAGGCCACCGCGTAGCGGCGCGCAGCGTCCTTGAGCGGGCCGAGCACGGTGGCGGTATTCAATCGGACGGGCGCGATGGCGGGTGGAGACCTTGAGTTTACCCCTGCTACACTTTCATCAACTCAAGGAAAAACATCATATGAGCTTACGGGCCACGGCCCGGCATTCATCGTCCAGTCGTTTTTCAAATCGAGCCGTTACACGGTTCAACTCAGCTTTTCGGGCGTTTTCCGGGGTCGCTGATGTCCAAATTGGTTTAGCTGTATCCTCTATGGCTTCTCTCGCCGCGTAATTTAGTCCGCCCTTCAGCCCGGTTAGGACCATCACACCCGCCGCAGCTGCTGCAACGCCTGTTCCAACCGCAACCGCCGCTGCACGTTTTGCAACAACCTGACCAGTATAGGATTTGGCTGTGGCCTTTTCGATTTCGGCTTTGAGTTGGTCGTAAGCGGCTTGACACTCCTGCTTTATCACCCGCTCAAACACTTCTGGAAATTCGGCTCGAAACCAGCGCGGCGCCACGGCAGCCATTTGGGCGACGTTCGAGGCGCAGACCTCGATCTCACAGCGCGAGTACGCAACTATCGCCAGAATGAATCGTGCTTTTGCCTGCAGCTGCATCTCAATCGTCGAACTTGCGGGCCGCTGCAGTTCGCGCATTGCCAAGTCTTCCGATTGTTCTATCCGCTTTTCATTCCCAGCCCCATTTTCCGAAATGAGGCACTCGTAAATCCAGTTCAACGCAGCCTGTATCTCAATGGCACGGGCCTCTGGAGACTTGCCAGATTGAACTGCCGGCAATGAGAGTGCTCTAACTTTTGCTGCGGTTCGCCTCTGGTCCGAAAACATGTCTTTGCAGACGGATTTAAGTTTCGCCGCGAGTTCTGACATGTCGTTGGTCCAATAGGTTCGCCGTGACCGGACATAGAGAGAGAAAACTCACAACAAAGTGCTGTGGAAATCCAGCACACTTTGCAGTCATCTTATCAGTCGGAGGTTTTTTTGCTCGAGAGCTCAATCACACTCCGCAACCGTAAGCCTCCAAAACAGTTCGGACTGTCAATCAGCTTGACCTTGACGCCAGAAGTCAAATCCAAGTGCGGCCGACCGTCACTCCCACTCGATCGTTCCCGGTGGCTTGCTGGTCACGTCGAACACCACCCGGTTGATTCCTCGCACTTCGTTAACGATTCGTCCAGCCACCCGGGTCAGAAAACCCATGTCGAACGGGTAAACGTCCGCCGTCATCCCGTCAGTGCTCGTGACGGCCCGCAAGGCGCAGACCTGGTCGTAGGTGCGGCCGTCGCCCATGACGCCGACGGTGCGGACGGGGAGCAGCACCGCGAAGGCTTGCCAGATGGCGTCGTAGAGACCCGCGGCGCGGATTTCCTCGAGGTAGATCGCATCGGCGCGGCGGAGGATGGCGAGTTTTTCTCGCGTGATTTCGCCGGGGATGCGGATGGCGAGGCCGGGGCCGGGGAACGGGTGGCGGCCGACGATCGATTCGGGGAGGCCGAGTTCTCGGCCCAAAGCGCGCACCTCGTCCTTGAAGAGGGCGCGGAGGGGTTCGACCAGGCGCATCGCCATGCGTTCGGGGAGGCCGCCGACATTGTGGTGGCTTTTGATGGTGACGCTCGGGCCGCCGGCGGGGGCGGCGCTTTCGATGACGTCGGGGTAGAGGGTGCCTTGCGCCAGGAAATCGGCGCCGCCGAGTTTTTTCGATTCGGCCTCGAAAACCTCGATGAAGAGGCGGCCGATGGTTTTGCGCTTTGTTTCGGGGTCGGTGACGCCTTCGAGGGCGGCGAGGAAGGCGTCGCTGGCGTCGGCGTGGATCAGTTTGATGTTGAAGCGGTCGCGGAAGGTGGTGACGACCTCGTCGGCTTCGCCTTCGCGGAGGAGGCCGTGGTCGACGAAGATGCAGGTGAGTTGGTCGCCGATCGCTTCGTGGATCAGGGCGGCGGCGACGGCGGAATCGACGCCGCCGGAGAGGCCGCAGATGACGCGGCCCTGGCCCACCTGGGCGCGGATGGCGGGGAGGGCTTCGGCGCGGAAGGCGGCCATGGTCCAGTCGGGGCGGCAGCCGGCGACGTTGACGGCGAAGTTTCGCAGGAGTTTTCCGCCGTGGGGGGTGTGGACCACTTCGGGGTGGAACATGACGCCGTAGAAATGGCGCGCTTCGTCGGCGATGACGGCGTAGGGGGCGCCTTCGGTTTTGGCGACGACGGTGAAGCCGGGGGGGAGCGCGGTGACGCGGTCGCCGTGGCTCATCCAGACCTGTTCGCGGGAGCCGGGGGACCAGGCGCCGTGGAAGAGGGCGCAGTCGGCGGTGATGTCGATATGGGCGCGGCCGAATTCGCGGTGGTCGGAGCCTTCGACGGTGCCGCCGAGTTGTTCGACCAGCACTTGCTGGCCGTAACAGATGCCGAGGATGGGGATCTTCTGGTCGAAGATTTGTTGCGGGGCGCGGGGCGAGCCCGCGTCGCGCACGGAAGCCGGCCCGCCCGAAAAGATGATGCCCTTGGGAGCGAGCGAAGCGATGCGGTCGGCACCGGCGTCGAAGGGGAGGATTTCGCAATAAACGCCGGCTTCGCGGAGGCGGCGGGCGATGAGCTGCGTGACCTGGGAGCCGAAATCCAGGATCAGGATGCGGTCGTGTTCCATGGCGGCTTCCAGCACGAAGCCGCGGAATTGTGAAGTGTCAGTAGAGGGGTCTGGGGCCGGTGGCCCCAGCGGCTCGCGGCCGGGGCGCCACCGGTTCAAGCCCCGGACGCGAGAGAGGCAGAGCCTCTGCCCGCCGGAGGCGCGGCTCCACGCGCTCGAATGCCGACACTTCGGCCAGCAATGCCCAAACCCGCGCCGGCTCCAGCGACACGTCGGGGTCGTTCAAGAGCCGATCCAGCTCGTCCAGTTTGCGGTTGTATTCCAGTTCCGTCATCGGATCCTCGCGTTTCCCGCCGGCCAAGCCGATGGGAATGCAAGAACGTGGCCGCTGTATGACGGTTTTCGAGCGCGATTGAGAACCGGCTCACCAGAGCCGGCTCTCAACCACGCTCTTAGGGCGCGGAGGTTACGGCCGGGGCCAGGGCGGCGTCGCGGGCCTGGGGGTGGGAGGGGTTGCGGAAGCGGAGCTCGGGTTCGTCGGCGCAGCCTGGGGCGCCGAAGAGTTCGAGGCGCGAGGCGCAGGTGACGGCGACGACGGCGCGGGCTTCGGGGCGGGTGAGGAACTGGCGGGCGGCGCCTTCGAGGCGGAGCTGGTCGCGGAGGGTCTGCCACTCGATGCGGTCGGTGTCCTCGATGAACATGGCGAGGATGCCGGGGCGGGTGCCGGTGAGGCGGGTGGGGGCGATTTCGGCCATGCGGCGCTGGACGGCCTCGGCGACTTCGTCCTCGCGGGCGGCGCGGGCGGCCATGACGAGGACGGCGCGGCCGGCCTGCGTCACGGCGAGATGGGCTTCGTGGCCGAATTCGCGGCGGAGCGAGGGCATGAGGCCGAGATCCTGGGCCTGGGAGCCGGCAAGGATCAGCGGGTCGAGGCGCAGCACGGCGGCTTCGTCGTGGTCGGCGCGGCGCTGGGTGGTGAGCAGGTTGGTGATGCGGCCGTGCAGCGCCGCGAGGGCGGCGTCGCCGTCGCGCTTGAGGCCCTGGGGCAGGGTCATTTTCAGCAGGTAGCGGCCGGGGTGAGTGGCGAGCCAGGCCTGGAGGTCGGGGTCGACGCGGTCGAGCAGGAGGGACCAGGCGGTGCGGTGGACGTCGCGGCCGGCCTCGGCGGAGATGGTGTCGCAGACGATTTCGGCGCTCGAGCCGTCGCGCTCGAGATGGAGGTCGTAGGGCGTGGCGTGTTCGAGGCCGGAGAGGGTGACGGCGAAGCCGCGGTCGCGCTGGAGCTCGGCGGTGCGGAAGAGGTGGAAGACGGGGACGAGGGTGCCGGGGCCGGCGATGGCTTCGGCGCAGAGGGTTTCGAGGCGGGCGCGGCCGGCGGGGCTGAGCGTGGCGGCGGTTTCGGCGATGGTCTGGGCGAGGGCTTCGAGCCGGGTTTCGGCGGCGTTGCGCGGGGGTTGATGGCGCAGGCGGTCGAGCGTGAGGGCGAGGGCGTGGCGGCAGGCGAAGGCGCGGCCGGCATGGGTGGGGGTGCAGGCGCCGCGCAGGGAATCGATCCGGCGCGCCCAGGCTTTGGCGCCGAACAAAGCGACGAAATCGGCCAGACGGTCGGGCTTCCGGGGCATCGGGGCGGACAATGCTGAATTGCGAGGGTTGCGGGGATTCACAAACCGGTGAGCGGGAAGCGGGGCGGTAACACGGGGCGGGTGGGGGCGCCAGGATTTTGGGCGCGGTGGCGCAGCAGGTGGTCGGCGAGGACGCAGGCGAGCATGGCTTCGCCGACCGGGACGGCGCGGATGCCGACGCAGGGGTCGTGGCGGCCGGTGGTGGAGATGTCGGTGTCGGTGCCGTCGCGCGTGACGCCGCGGACGGGGGTGAGGATGGAGCTGGTGGGTTTGACGGCGAAGCGGGCGATGATGGGGGCGCCGGTGGAGATGCCGCCCAGGATGCCGCCGGCGTGGTTGGCGAGGAAGGTGATTTCGTTGCCGTGCATGCGCATTTCGTCGGCGTTGGTCTCGCCCGTGAGCGCCGCGGCGGCGAAGCCATCGCCGATTTCCACACCTTTGACGGCGTTGATGCCCATGAGGGCGGCGGCGATGTCGGCGTCGAGCTTGGCGTAGAGCGGGGCGCCGAGGCCGGGGGGCGCGCCTTCGGCGAGGAGCTCGATGACGGCGCCGCAGGAGGAGCCGGCGCGGCGGAGCGCGAGCAGGTATTTTTCCCACTCGGGGACGGCGAGCGCGTCGGGGCAGAAGAAATCGTTGCGGTCGATTTCGGCCCAGTCCCAGCGGGGGCGGTGGATCGGGTGGGGGCCGAGCTGGGTCAGGGCGCCGCGGATGCGGATGCCGGGGCCGAGGATGCGGCGGGCGACGGCGCCGGCGGCGACGCGGCAGGCGGTTTCGCGGGCGGAGGAACGGCCGCCGCCGCGCGGGTCGCGCAGGCCGTATTTGAGGTCGTAGGTGAGGTCGGCGTGGCCGGGGCGGTAACGCTGCGCGATGGCGGCGTAGTCCTTGGAGCGCTGGTCGGTGTTGTCGATCTGGAGCGCGATCGGCGTGCCGGTGGTGTGGCCCTCATAGATCCCGGAGAGGATGCGGACCTGGTCGGGCTCCTGGCGCTGGGTGGTGAAGCGGGATTGGCCGGGGCGGCGGCGGTCGAGATAGGGCTGGATGTCGGATTCCGCGAGCGGGATGCCGGGGGGGCAGCCGTCGATGACGCAGCCGATGGCGGGGCCGTGGCTTTCGCCCCAGGTGGTGACGCGGAAGAGATGGCCGTAGGTGTTGTGGGACATCGTTCAGGGTTCTTCTTTTTCTGAAGAAAAAGAAGCAAAAAGACTTTTTTCAGTTCGAGAGGTTGTTGCAACAGCCATCCGATGCGAGTCGCATTTGATGATCGCGGCAGCAGACCCAGTTTCCTCTGTGATCGGGGACCTCTCCAGGTCACGGATCATGCGAGGAAGTTTTTTTGGTTCTTTTTTTTCAAAAAAAGAACAATCTTTCTTAGTCGCTGACAGTGGCGATATCCGGTGCATTGGGGTTTTTCATGCCGACCACGTGGTAGCCGCAATCGACGTGGTGGACTTCGCCGGTGACGCCGGTGGAGAGGTCGGAGAGCAGATAGAGGCCGGCGCCGCCGACTTCGTCGATGCGGACGTTGCGTTCCATCGGCGCGTTGAGTTGATTCCATTTCAGAATATAGCGGAAATCGCCGATGCCGCTGGCGGCGAGCGTTTTCACGGGGCCGGCGCTGATGGCGTTGACGCGGATGCTGCACGGGCCGAGGTCGGCGGCGAGGTAGCGGACGCTGGCTTCGAGCGCGGCCTTGGCAACGCCCATGACGTTGTAGTGGGGCATGACGCGTTCGGCGCCGAGATAGGAGAGCGTGAGCAGCGCGCCGCCGTTCGGCATCATGGCGGCGGCCCGGCGGCAGAGGGCGGTGAAGGAGAAGCAGGAGATGTCGAGCGCCTGGAGGAAGGCCTCGCGCGGCGTGTCGACGTAGCGGCCGCGCAGATATTGCTTGTCGGCGAAGCCGATGGCGTGGACCAGGAAGTCGAGCTCGCCCCATTCCTGGGCCAGGCGCTCGAAGACCGCGTCCATGCCGGCATCGTCGGTGACGTCGCAGGGGAGGACGAGGCTGGAGCCGGCGCTGGCGGCGAGCGGGCGGACGCGCTTCTCGAGCGCTTCGCCCTGGAAGGTGAAGGCGAGCTGGGCGCCCTGGGCGGCGCAGGCGGCGGCGATGCCCCAGGCGAGGGAACGGTCGTTGGCGACGCCCATGACGAGGCCGCGCTTGCCCTGCATCAGCGTGCCTGTCTGCGCGAGCGCGCTCGTGCTGTCCGGCATCAGGAAGGGATCCTTGGCAATCGGAACGGAGCCGTTGGGAGTGGCACGCCTGGCGGGAGCGCCGCAACTCCGGGCTGCGTCATATCAGGGAACGTAGGCGGGATCGGCGGAGACGTCGCGGGCGCGGCCGCGGAGATGGTCGCCGCCGTCGAGGATCAGGACCTCGCCGTTGAGGCTCGGGGTGGCGAGGATCAGGCGGAGCGCGTCGGCCAGCTCCTCGGGCGTCGAGGAGCGGCCGAGCGGAGTCGCGCGCCAGGCGCGCTCGAAGGCCTCACCGGTGAGTTTTTCGCTCGGCAGCGTGAGGCCGGGGGCGATGCCGTTGACGCGGATGCGGCCCTCGAGGGCGAGGGCGAGCAGGCGGGTGGCGCCGGCGAGCGCCAGCTTGGCGATCGTGTAGGAGAAGAAGTCGGTGTTGAGCGCCGCGATCTTGTGATCGAGCATGTTCACGATCGACGCGCCGGCGGGGGGATCGCTGCGGGCGAAGGCCTGGGCGAGGGCCACCGGCGCCTCGAGGTTGGTGGCCAGGCCCTGGCGCCAGCTGTCGGGCGTCATGGAACGGAGGGAATCGAACCGGAAGCGCGAGGCGTTGTTGATCAGCGCGTCGAGCTTGCCGTGGCGCGCGATCACCTCGGGGATGAGTGCGGCGACCGCCTGCGGATCCTCGAGATCGGCGCCGATCGCGTGGCCGTTCAGTTCGGCGGCGAGCGCCTCGGCGTCGGCGGCCGAACGGTTGTAGTGGATGACGACGCGCCAGCCGTCGGCGGCCAGCGCGCGGGCGAAGGCGGCGCCTACGCGGACGGCGCCGCCGGTGATCAGGGCTAGAGGCAAAGGAAGGATTCTTCTTTTTCTGAAGAAAAAGAAGCAAAAAGACTTTCTCTCGTATCGGACGGAGCGGTTGAAAGGCTTCGTCCGATGCGAGAAAGTTTTTTTGGTTCTTTTTTTTCAAAAAAAGAACTAAATGTTCGCTTGTTCTTCCTCGGGAACGTCGTCATCCGGCCCGTAATAGAGCGCCGCGCACTCACGCGACAGCAGTCCGCCTTCGAGGGCCAGATCGTCGCGGAAGGCGTCGCGGATGAAGTCGGCGGTGTCGAGATGGCGGTCCTCGAAATACATGCGGTGTACTTGGTGGCGTTCGGCGCCATAGACGATGCGGCCGATTCTGGCCCAGATGCTGGCCATGCTGCACATGCCGCAGGGTTGCAGCGTGGAGTAGAGCACCGCGCCGCGCAACTCGATGGTCCCGAGGGACGCCGAGGCCCGGCGGATGGCGACGATTTCGGCGTGGGCGGTGGGGTCGTGGCGCCCTTCGGTCTCGTTGTGGCCCTCGCCGATGATTTCTCCGTCGCGGACTATGACGCAGCCGATCGGCGCGGCGCCGGGGCGGCGCTCGCCCAGGCGCGCGAGTTCGATCGCGCGGCGCATGAAGTGGGCATCCCGGGCATCGCTCATGGCCGGCCGAACGCTTGGGCGGGCGGGATCGTTGCTTGACAGGCTTTACCGATTTGCCGGGCGGCGGGTGCGCCGCTTTACAGCATTCGCGGCTCCGGGCGCGCGCCGTTGCTGAAACGGCCCGGCTTGCGTGCGTAGATGATGGGCAACCGCGTCTTCACCGGAGTGGCCGTTCCATGACCTTCGCAGCCCCGACCTCCGACTATTACGACGATGGCCTGGTGCACGCGCACGAATGGTCGCGCAGCACGCCGCCGGGCGGACACCATGCCGAGGCGCGGCGCCAGGCGGGCCCGTCGCGCAAGGACGGCAGCGAGACCCAGCGCCCGCAATAGCGGGCGCGGCCGGCCGGTCCGGTTTGACAAGCGGCGCGTGGCCGTGTCACAGGCCGCGCCCTTCACGGAACCGACCGAAGCTCTCGCATGGCCAAGCCTGAACTTGGATTGAAGCGCGTCTGTGTCGCGTGCAGCACGCGGTTCTACGATCTCATGCGCACCCCGGCGATCTGCCCGAAATGCGGCACCGAACAGCCGCTCGAGCAGCCGCGCCTGCGCCGCCCCCCCTCCCCGCTGCCCGAGGACAAGCGGCTCAAGAAGCCCGCGCCGGCCGAGGATTCCGACTCGGATGCCGATGTCGAGGTCGAGGAGGACGAGGCCGAGGAGGGCGTGCTCGAGGACACCTCCGAGCTCGAGGACGATGCCGACGCGATCGGCGGCGACATCGAGGTCGAGCCCGAAGGCGACGACACGGAGCGCTGAGCGGCTGCGCCGGGGCGAGGCGCCGCATCCGGGCGCCACTCGCTTCGCTCCCGGGTTCTTGTGCGCCGGGGGCCCCGCCCGTATCTCCGACCGATGCGTACCGCCTTCCTGCTGGCGGCCGTGCTGCTGGCCGCAGCGGCGGCGGCGGCGCCCACGCTCCGGCCTCGTAAGCTCGGCTATTTCGGCGACTGGATCGCCGCGGCCCATATCGAGGCCGGCTCGCTCGTCTGCTACGCGTTCACGCGCGCGCTCGTGCACCCGGACATCGTGCTGACGGTGACGCGCCGGCCGCAGGGGCACGACACGGTCGCGGTCAGTCTCGGCTACCGGCCGCGCGAGCACGGGCCGGCCTATCTGCAGGCGGGCAGCGACCGGATCGGGCTCTATGTCTCCGGGCGGTCGGCGTTCGCGCGGCGCGGCGGGGCCGCGGTGGGCGCGCTGATCCTGGTGCCGCGCGTCTATGGGACGTTCCCGGGACGGTATGACGGCAAGGACAGCGAGACGTTCAGCATGAACGGACTGGCCGCCGCCTACAGGGAGGCAGGGCGCGCCTGCGCGGGGGCGTGAACGCGCTGCTCACCGAGGCCGAGCGCGAGCGCATCCTCGCCAAGGCCGCCCTGTTCGAGCCGCCGGCCGCGGTCGGGGCGGACGGGCGGCGCGACCTCGTGGGGCTCACGCGCCCGGAACTCGCCGCGCTGATGACGGAACTCGGCGAGAAGCCGTTCCGCGCGGGGCAGCTCTGGCACTGGATCTATCACCGCGGCGAGACGCGGTTCGAGCGCATGACCTCGCTCGGCAAGCCGCTCGCGGCGAAGCTCGAGGCGGGGTTCACGGTCGGGCGGCCGGAGGCGAGCGATCAGGTGAGCCTCGACGGCACGCGCAAATTCCTGTTCCGGTTCCGCGACGGTCAGCAGGCGGAGACGGTCTATATCCCGGACCGCGAGCAGGATCGCGGCGCGGTGTGCCTCTCGAGCCAGGTGGGATGCACGCTCTCCTGCCGCTTCTGCCACACCGGCACGCAGCGGCTGGCGCGCAATCTGGGTGTGGCGGAGATCGTGGGCCAGTTCATGGGCGTCCGCGACGCCTATGGCGAGTGGCCGAGCCCGCAGGGCGAGACGCCGCGGCTGCTCAGCACCATCGTGCTGATGGGCATGGGCGAGCCGCTCTATAATTACGAAAACGTCGCGGCGGCGATGCGCATCGTGATGGACAACGAGGGGATCGCGCTGTCGCGCCGGCGGATCACGCTCTCGACCTCGGGCGTCGTGCCGATGATGGAACGGGCGGGCGCCGAGCTCGGCGTCAATCTCGCGGTCTCGCTGCATGCGGTGACGGACGAATTGCGCGACGAACTCGTGCCGCTCAACCGTAAATATCCGATCGCGATGCTGATGGATGCCTGCCGGCGCTATCCGGGCGCGTCGAACGCGCGGCGCATCACGTTCGAATATGTGATGCTGAAGGGCGTCAACGACAGCGAGGCGGAGGCCCGCGCGCTGGTCCGGCTGCTCCAGGGCATTCCGGCGAAGGTCAATCTCATTCCGTTCAATCCCTGGCCGGGGAGCGCGTTCGAGCCGAGCAGCGGCAACGCGGTGCACCGCTTCGCGCGGATCGTGATGGAGGCGGGATATTCGGCGCCGATCCGGACGCCGCGGGGGCAGGATATCCTGGCGGCGTGCGGGCAGCTCAAGACGTTGAGCGAGCGGAGGCAGAAGTGAATCTTCTTTTTCTGAAGAAAAAGAAGCAAAACGACTTTTGCGACTTGACCCGGACCTTCCCTGGTCACGGATCATGCGAGAAAGTTTTTTTGGTTCTTTTTTTTCAAAAAAAGAACAAAACCCCATGATCCGCATCGATCGCGTCGTCACGAAAGGCGGCGACACCGGCGAGACCTCGCTCGGCGACGGCGCGCGCGTGCGCAAGAGCGCGCTGCGCGTCGAGGCCTACGGCACCGTGGATGAGGCGAATGCGACGATCGGGTTGTTGCGGTTGCATACGGACGGCGAAACCGACGCGATGCTGGCGCGGATCCAGAACGATCTTTTCGATATCGGCGCCGATCTGTGCGTGCCGGGCGAGGCCGGTGAGCGGCTGCGGGTGACGGCGGCGATCGCCGGGCGGCTCGAGCGCGAGACGGAAGCGATGAACGAGGCGCTCCCGCCGCTGTCGAGCTTCGTGCTGCCGGGCGGCACGCCGGGGGCGGCGCATGCACATCTGGCGCGGACGGTGGTGCGCCGGGCGGAGCGCGCGGTGGTGCGGCTGGCGGAGGAAGAGGCGGTCAATCCGGAGGTGATCCGGGCGCTGAACCGGCTTTCGGACCATCTTTTCGTGCTGGGGCGGCAGCTCAACGGCGGCGGGGCGGGCGATGTGTTGTGGCGGCCGGGGGGGTGAGGCTTGCCTCCGGGCCGTGATCGCCCCAGCGATCTAGCGTAATGATCGCCTCCGGCGGCCAGGGGCGCTGCGCGTAAAGGCATGGGGTCTGGGGCCCTATGGCCCCAGTGGGGTGCCGGGGCAAAGCCCCTGCCCGCCGGAGGCCAGAGGGTGATTCGGGGCACCGCTTCATGCTCTAAGCGGCGAAGCAACGCAGGAGAGCCGCCGTGCCGACCGCAGGAACCGGAACGTTCGGAGGCCTGTTCCGGCGCTCGGCGCCGAAGGCTGAGCCAGCCGCCGCGCCGCCGGCTTCGGCCGGGTTCGAAGCGATTTTCGGGACCGCGGCGCGGGCCCGGTCGGCGGAAAACCCAGCGCCGGCGCAGGTCCCGCCGGAGATCGAGGCGCCGGCCGCGCCAGCACCGGCCGGTTTGGCGCCGCCGGCGCCTACCCGGTCCGAACCGCTCGATCCCGAGCTTGCCGCCATCGCCGCCCGTCATCGCGGCGCGCACTATCTCTGCCCGACCGATCTTTGCGTGCAGCCGCCGAAGCCGCAGCGAGTCGCTCTCGTCGGCTCCTGCTTCCTGCATGTGCTCAGGCTGCACGACCGGCGGCCGGATGGGTGCCGCGTCGATCTTTTCCTGACCAACAATGCGGCGGAGCTGCCGGCGCAGCCGGACGGCGACTACGATTTCCAGGTGGTGCAGATCGCGCTGCGCTCGGTGTTCGACGATTCGCTGATCTGGCACATTCCGTTCGACGACGAGGCGGGGCATCAGAAGGCGCTGGAAAAGGCCGTCCGGCGGCTCGAGTTCCAGCTTCAGGAAAACATGCGGTGGAATACCGAGCACGGCCTGCTCACCTTCGTGATGAATTTTCCGGTGCCGCAGCGGAACGCGCTTGGCGTGCTGATGCCGCGCTACGATCTGCGTAATCCGGAATATTTCATCGACCGGCTCAACGAGCATGTGGAGCGGCTGGTGCGGAGCTACCGCAATGCCTACCTGCTCGATATCGACCGGATTTGCGCGGCCCATGGCCGGCGCTATGTGCAGGACGATGGTTTTATGACCATCGCCCATGGCGGCATGATGCCTTTATGGGGGCCGAATGCAAACCGGGCCGAGCCGGTTGCCCCCACGGCCGAGCATTACGAAATCACCTGGCAACACCACTTTCCGCAGGCCGTCTGGGAAGAGGCCTGCCTGATGTTCCGCACGGTGCGGCAGTCCGACGCGGTGAAGCTGGTGATCGTCGATCTCGACGACACGCTCTGGAACGGGATCAGCGGGGAGGCGGATGCCGTCGACGCGGGGATGGTCGAGGGCTGGCCGATCGGGCTGGCCGAGGCGCTGGCCTATCTGAAGAAGCGTGGCGTGCTGCTGGCGATCGCGAGCCGGAACGACGAGGCGCGTATCCGGGCAATCTGGCCGATACTGTTCCGCCATCGGCTGCGGCTCGATGATTTCGTGGCGGTCCGGATCAACTGGGCGCCGAAGGCCGAGAATGTCGCGGAGATTCTGGCGGCGGTGAACCTGCTGCCGCGCAACACGGTGTTTATCGACGACAGCCCGGCGGAACGGGCCGCGGTGCAGCAGGCTTTTCCCGACATCCGCGTGCTGGGCCGGCATCCGTACTACCTCAAGCGAATCCTGCTTTGGTCCTCGGAGACGCAGACCGCTTCGATCACGGCCGAGTCGGCGCGGCGGAGCGAGATGGTGCAGGCGCAGATCGTGCGCGAGAGCACGAAGACAAAATTGTCGCGCGCCGATTTCCTCGCCGAGGCGGCGCCGAAAGTGACGATCGTCTGGCTCGGGGGCGCGTCCGATCCGCGCTTCGCGCGCGCATTCGAGCTGATCAACAAGACCAACCAGTTCAACACCACGGGGCAGCGCTGGACCGCCGAGACCATGGGCGGTTTTCTGGCCGGCGGCGGGCGCATCCTGGCCTTCGAGGTTGCAGACAGTTTCACGTCCTACGGGCTGGTCGGCGCGGTGCTGGTGCGGGACGCATCGGTCGAGCAATGGACCATGTCGTGCCGGGTGCTTGGTTATGATGTCGAAATCGCGGTGATGGCCGATCTGGTGACGCGGCTGCGCGCGGAGGGCGCGACGGAGATCCGGGGCAGGCTGGTGGAGACGGAGGTGAATTTTCCATGCCGGGAGCTGGTCGCGAAAAGCGGTTTCGTGTTGCGGGGCGATTCCTGGGTGCTCGCGGCCGGTGCGGCGCCGCCACGGCCGGGGCATGTGGCGGTCGCCCCTTGAGCCGGCGGGCGGCCCGCTTCGGGCTTGCGCTGGCGGGGTTTTTCGGGCTTTCGCAGGCCAGCGCGGAGGCGCGTCCGGTGGTCTGGATCATGCCGCCAGCGGCACAAAACGGCGACAGTTTCCGGGCGCTGTTCACCGATCCTTCGGAATGGGCGGAGACGCGGCGCGCGGTGGACGGGCTTGGCTACGCCGATCACTGGCTGAACAGCCAGTTTTCCGATGCGGAATTGCGCGCCTGGCTGCCGCAGATCGCACGCTGGGGCATGCGGTTCGGCCTCGAGGTCGGCGCGGTGAAGCCCTGGGGACCGACCGGCGAGCAGGCTTTCGCGCACGACAGCAAGATGTGGGACCGGTTCATCGCCGACGGCGGTCGCATCGACCAGGTCGCGATGGACGAGCCGCTGAAGACCAGCCTGCGTCAGCTGCACCAGGATTTCGATTACGCGGTCGAACAGACCGCACGGTTCGTGGCGCTCGTGCGGCAGCGCTATCCGGGCATCCGCATCGGCGATATCGAGCCTTACCCGGGGATCCCGGTGGAGCAGCTGCTCGCGTTCGTGGATGCGGTGCAGCGCCGGCTCGCGCAATGGCATGTGCGCGGGCTGGATTTCTTCCGGGTGGACGTGGACTGGATGCATTTCCGCCCGGGCGATCCGTTCGAAGCGCCGGGCTGGGAGGGCGTGCGCGCGCTCGAAGCCGGCTGCCACCAGCGGGGCTTGCGCTTCAGCTTGATCTACTGGGCGGCGGACGTGCCGGCCATGCGGCGGCGGGGGCTGCTCACCGAAAGCACCTGGGAGCAGGGCATCCTGCAGGAGGGAGCGGCCTATCAGGCGACCGGGGCCGTGCCGGACGAGATGGTGATCGAGAGCTGGGTTTCCGCGCCGGACCGGAGCGTGCCGGAAACCGAGCCCGGCACGTTCACGCATTCGGTGCTGGATTTTCTGGCACGTTTCGATCCGGGAGCCGGTCGCTGAGCGCGCGGATCTTGATCCGGGCGCGGCAGCACCGAACCTGAAGGGAGCGAGGCCGCTTGGCGCGGCCGGGAGAGGAGCCATGCGCCTTCTGTTTCTGCTCGGCGCCGTTGCCCTGTCGGGCTGTGCGCCGCCGCCGCCGAATGCCGCCGAACGGGCCGCCGCCATCAAGGCGGCGAGCGAGGACGTGCCGGAACCCCGCGAACATCCCAAAGGAATCGTCGCCGCCTATCCGCCGGCCGATGTGAGCGCGGTGCCGCTGCGCTGCTGGCCGAACGGGCAGGATACCGTCTGCGAGCGGCGGGAATAGGCAGGTGGCGATGGCCTCCGGCGGGCAGGGGCTTGGCCCCGTCGCCACGGGCAGAGCCCAGGCCCCTGGAGGCACGCACCACCCCGACAACCCTCGGCTCTCGCCCCGCCGCCGCGGTTCATGACCGGGATCGTCGCGGCCTACATCACCTGCGGCAGCCACGCGGCGGCGCGGACCATCGCGCGCGCGCTCGTCGAGGAGCGGCTGGCGGCCTGCGTCAATCTGCGGCCGCACGAGGCGGTTTTCCGCTGGGAGGGCGTGCTCGAGGAGACCGAGGAATGGGGGCTGCTCGCCAAAACCACGCAGGCGGTTCTGCCACGCCTGATCGAGCGGGTGCGCGCGCTGCATGAGTATGCGTGTCCCTGCATCGCCGCCTGGCCGGTCGCGGACGGGTATGGCCCGTATTTCGAGTGGGTGGCGCGCGAGGTGGGGCCGGCTCCGCCTTGACCCTGAGCCTCGGTTGCAGGCTTAACCGCAGCCATTCCGACGGGGAGAAGCCGCGTGCGTTTCCAATCGATCCGGTTCGCGCTGGCGGCCTTGCCGCTGGCCCTGGCGGCGACGCGGGCGGGCGCGCAAAGCCTGCCGCCTCCCGATACGGCCAATATCGTGACGTTGCAGGATGAGAACGCGTCGATTTCGCCGAACCGGCTGACCGACCGGTATTATGTGAACGGGCTGCGGCTCGGCTGGATTTCCGGGACCGACGCGGTGCCGGGGTTTCTCGAGCAGCTCAACCAGTCGATCTGGGGACCGGGTCTGAGCCGGATCGGTTTCGATCTGACGCAGCAGATTTATACGCCGGCCGACACGCAGGCGGTGCCGCCCGATCCGCATGACCGGCCCTATGCCGGCGTGCTGCTCGGGACCTTCACGCTGACGAACGACACGGCATCCACGCGCAGCACGCTGGGACTGAGCCTCGGGATCGTGGGCCCCGGGGCCGGCGGCGAGGGGCTGCAGAACGGGTTCCATGATTTGATCGGACAGCAGCACGATCTCGGCTGGGGCTATCAAATCCAGAACACGCCGGCGATCGAGGGGCTCGCGGAACGGATCTGGCGGCTGCCGATCGCCGCGTTCGGCGGGCTCGAGACCGATTTTCTGCCCGAGGCGTCGCTCGGTGTCGGCAATCTGCGCGATTACGTGCAGGCGGGGGGCACGTTCCGGATCGGGCAGGGGCTGGATTCGGATTTCGGCGTGGTGCGGCCGAGGCCCGGGCTCTCGGGCGGCGATGCGTTCACGCCGGTGCGGCCGTTCGCGTGGTATGTGTTCGCGGGGGCGGATGGGCAGGCGGTGGCCTACGATCTGTTGCTGCAGAGCAATCCGTTCCGCGGCGGGCCGAAAGTGCCGAAGATCTGGGACGTGGGCGAGCTGCAGGGCGGGCTGGCGCTGATGGCGTTCGGGGCGCGGCTGACCTACACGCAGATCGTGCAGACGCAGGAATTGCACGGGCAGCATGGCGGGCTGCACACGCTGGGGTCGCTGGCGCTGTCGGTTCGGTTCTGAGGCCGGAAGGATGTTCTTTTTTGCAGAAAAGAACCAAAAAACTTTGTCGTATTTGACGGGGCGGTGGAAAGGCTCGGTCTCCTACGGATAAAGTCTTTTTGCTTCTTTTTCTTCAGAAAAAGAAGGGTCTTCCCTTGGATGGGTGGCCGAGCGGTTTAAGGCACTGGTCTTGAAAACCAGCGGGCTCGCAAGGGTCCCGTGGGTTCGAATCCCACCCCATCCGCCATTTCAGTGCCTGCGTGGATATTGCGTTTGCGCCACGACGCGCTGGGACTCACCCTGGTCGTGGCGCTGCCCATCACCCCACTTTCCGGCCTGTTCTCGGCGACACCGCCAGGCCAAGGAACACCATCACGGCCTGGTTGAGCCGGACCACATCCTCGTCGTCCAGCCGGCCGGCCCGCTCGCCTATCTTGGACTTCGGGACGGTGGTGATCTTGTCCACCATCAGCCGAGAGGGAGACCGCAGCCCATTGCGCTCGCTCGGTTCGACCGGCAGCCGGAACAGGGGCGCGTCGGTCGGGTCCGTGGTGAAGGCGCAGACCGTGATCGAGTCCGTCGCGTCGAAGGCGTCGTCCTGCACGATCACGACGGGACGCGGCTTGCCCACGTCGTCTTTGCCGCCGGAGACGGTCCAGATGTCGCCCCGCCTCATTCATTGTCCCAGCCGGAGACGGCGTCGATGAACGCCTGATCCTCGGCCGCATGGGCGCTTGCCGCCACGGCCAGGGATTGCCGGTGTGCCTCCGCCCGGAAGGACGAGGCGCGCACGTCCGGCACCCAAATCTGGATCGGCCGCAGTCCCTGGGCGCGCAGCCGATCGCGGTGCTCCTGCACCTTGATCCTGGTGGGCTTCGCGCCCCGCGCCGATGCCATGACACTCACCTTCGATAAGTTACATGTAACCTGCCATGAGGCACTTGGCATGGAAAGCGGAATCGATGCGGCACCTCGGCCATCGACTGGGACATGGCCCGCCAGGGCGTCAGCGGCGTCCGCCGAAATGCGCGGCGGGTGGCGCGCCGCCGTGGAAATCATGGTCGTGCGCGACGCCGCCCGCGAACACCACGCCGCCGCCGCCCCAGAAGGGGTAGGGGCCCCAGTCGCCCCAGCCGAACATGTCCTCGTTGGCGATCTCGGCGGCCTCGATCTGCTCGCGCGCCATGCGCTGCTGGAAGGCGAACTGTTCGAAACGCGAGTAGGCGGCGGAATCGCCCACGAAGACGCAATGGCAGAATTGCGGATCGGCGTAGACGTAGCCGATCGTTTCCTGGCCGTTCGCGGTGAGCGGCTGCGCCAGCACCCGGTATGGGGGTAGGCTGGCGAGGCGTGCCTCGCGCCTCGGCGTGTCGGCGGGTTTCTGCACGAAGCCCGCGGCGGCGAGCATTTGCTCGGCCTGTTCGGTGATCGCCTGCTGGCTGGCACAGCCCGCGAGCCAGCCGGCCGCGAGGCACACCGCCGGAAATCCTCCCCCGAACCAGACGCGCATGCCGGACCTCACCGTATTTTCACGGGAGATGAGGGCGCGCGAGCGTCCCGAAAGTCCCTCAACTCGGGGCTTCACGGCACGTTTTCGTGGCATGTCGGGGGTATTGCCGGTGGGGCGCAGGCAGAGGCGTGGCGCCCGGTCTCTCGTGGCGCTGTGGAGCTTCGTGTTCGGCGCGGTCTTCGCGACGGTGCTGGTGCTGGCTCTGCTGGGGCCGCCGCCCGGGGCGGGCGTGCGGGCCGAAGCGCCGGCCGCGCTGGCGCTGCCTGGCGCCGCGATCACCGCCAGCACGGGCGGGGCGCCAGGGTCTGCCGCTCTGGCCGCGCCGCCGCCGCTCGTCATCGTGCCGGAAGCGGCGCACGGCGCGTGGCCGGTGATCGTCGTGAGCCGGGGCTCGCCGCAGGGCGCGCTCACCGCCGACCGAATCTTGAGCCGGCTGCCGTCCGGGTTCGCGGATGGCGGGTCGCGGGTGGCGCCGCGGGGGGAATATTCGCGGACCATCCTCTATCCACCGGGGGCGGAGGGCGCGGCGCTGGAGCTGGTGCGGCGGCTGCGCGGGCCCTGGCGGCTGCGGGAGGCCGACCGGGGCAGGGCGATCGAGATCTGGCTGGCGGGACGCTGAGCCGGCGCGGCCTGCCGCTCAATCCAGCGGTGGCGCCGGCGGCGCGCCAGGTTGCACGAAGGCCTCGAACAGGCGTTCGCCGGTCCGCACGAACGTGGCGGTGCAGCGCAGGCGCTGGCCCTCCACGAGCGGGGCGAGCAGGCCGATCAGGCGGACATGGACGGAAGCCGGCGTCATCCTGACGGTGGCGCCCCCGGGCAGCGGCACGTCCTGGACCGGCTGGGGTGTGCCGCCGCGTGGCGGCGGGGCTAGGATTTCCGATTTCGTGACGCCGGCGCAGGCGACGGCGCGCAGATCGTCGCGGCCGGACCCTTCGTTTTTCAGGACCATCATGAGCGAGGTTTCGGCGCCTTGCGGGGCAGGCGGGGCCCAGGCCTGGCTGAGATCGACCGGGCCGGCGACCGCGGCGCCGAGCAGCAGGGCGGCGGGGAGGGCCAGGGCCGTTTCACGAAAGCGCATATTCCACCTCGGCTGCGTAGACCGGCTGGTCCTTGCCGAGGAGCGAGCTGAAGAGCGTGAAATGCTCCACGGGGAACGGCTCGGCGCGGAACAGATTGTGCGCCTGAACCCAGGCGGCGAGGCGCGGTTCCGCGGCGGCGGCGTCGAGGCGGGCGAGGGTCACGTGCGGCTGGAAGCGGCGGCGCTCCGGGGCGACGCCGGCGCGCTGGAGCGCGGTCTCGATCTTGCCGCGGAGATGGTCGAGGGCCGGGTTGCGCTCGACGCCGGCCCAGAGCGCGTTGACGCGGCCGGATTTCTCCATGGTGCCGACGCCGGTGAGCGCCAGCTCAAAGGCGCGGCCGCGCAGCGAGGCCAGCGCGAGGTCGATCTCCTCGGCGGCGTGGCGGGGCGTCTCGCCGATGAAGCGGAGCGTGATGTGGTAGTTCTCGGGGGGAACCCAGCGGACCCCCTGGAGGCCGACGGCGAGACCGGAAAGCGCCTCGCGCAAGGGCCAGGGCAGCTCTAGCGCCACGAAAAGTCGCATGAGGCTGAGCGTTCCTAAGCGGGGGCGCGGGGTCAAGCGGTGGGGGTTAATTCTTGGTAGGGCCTCCGGCGGGCAGGGGGGCTTTGCCCCCCTGCACCCCCCACTGGGGCCAGAGGGCCCCAGACCCCGTTACTTGGCGGTTTTCTCAAGCAAAATAGGCCTCTGACGAAGTGGGGTCTGGGGCCTTTCGGCCCCAGCGGGGTGCAGGGGCAGAGCCCCTGCCCGCCGGAGGCAAAGCTTGAAGCCCACCGGCTTTCGGCCAAGATTGTTTGCGCAAGCGGGCAAAGGTGCCCGCCAATGGGGTCCATTCACCATGGCTTACAGTCCCGACTTCCGCGGCGCGTCCCGCCCGTTCGGCGGCGTGTCGCAGGCCGCGGCTCTCGACCAGGGTCTGCGCGCCTATCTGCTCCGGGTTTACAACTGGATGGCGTCCGGCCTGCTGCTCACGGCCATCACCGCCTATGCGGTGGCGGAGACGAGCCTGCGCGACGCTTTCTATCACCCGGTCATGACGCAATTCGGCCAGCTCGTGATCCGGCCGACCGGCCTGGCCACGATCGCGATGTTCGCGCCGCTGGCTTTCGTGATGGTGCTGAGCTTCGGCATCAACCGGCTCTCGCGGCCGGCCGCGCAGGCGCTTTACTGGGCGTTCTGCGTGACGATGGGGGCAAGCCTCGCGAACATCCTGCTGATCTATACCGGCACCAGCATCGCCACGACCTTCTTCGTCACCGCCGGCACGTTCGCGGCGATGTCGATCTGGGGCTACACGACCAAGACCGATCTCTCGCGCATGGGCAGTTTCCTGTTCATGGGACTGATCGGCATCGTGCTCGCCAGCCTCGTGAACCTGTTCGTGCATTCGAGCGCGGTGGCGTTCGCGGTCAGCGTGATCGGCGTGGTGGTGTTCACGGGGCTCACTGCCTACGACACGCAGCGGATCAAGTCGTCGTATGTGAACTTCGCCTACGCCGAAGGTCCGGAAGCGGCGGCGAAGCGCAGCGTTTACGACGCACTGAGCCTCTATCTGAACTTCATCAACCTGTTCATGCTGCTGCTGCAGTTCACCGGCGACCGCCGGCAGTAAACAGCGCGGTGTAGCGGCGGAAAGACAAAGCCCGCGGCCTCGGCCGCGGGCTTTTGCTTGTTGCAGAGCGGGACGCGTCCTGGCCGGCGCGCCGGCGCTGAACGCCAGCCGCTCTAGGCGACGGTCTTGAGGAAGTCCGTGAGCTTCTGGGAGGCCGACGCCTTGTCGATCTTCTCGAGCGCGGCGAGTTCGGCGGCGAGCCGGTCCATCGCCGCCTCGTAGATCTGGCGCTCCGAGAAGCTCTGGTCGGGCTGGCCGGCATTGCGGTGCAGGTCGCGCACGACCTCGGCGATCGCGAGCGGGTCGCCGGAATTGATCTTGGCTTCGTATTCCTGGGCGCGGCGCGACCACATGGTGCGCTTGATGCGGGCGCGGCCCTTGAGCACCGCGAGCGCCTCGTCGAACAATTTGCGGGTGGCGAGCTTGCGCAGGCCGGCGGTGCGCGCCTTGGCGACCGGGACCCGCAGCGTCATGCGGTTTTCCTCGAACGTGATGTGGATCAGCTCGAGCTTCTGGCCGGCGATCTCCTCGGTGGCGATGCGCTCGACCTTGCCCACGCCGTGCGTCGGGTAGACGACGAAATCGCCCTCGACGAAGGTCTCGGCCTTGGCGGAAATGGCGCGCGGCGTGGTCATCGGCCGGCCGGGCGGCATCGGGCGGGGGCCAGGCGGCGGCATGGCGGCCACCGGGCCGGCCGGCGGCGCCTCGGCCAGTTTGGGCTCGCCCATCTTGGATTCGGGCGTCTTGGATTCGGGCGTCTTGGACTCGGACGCTTCGGACGTGGGCGCCTTGGACTCAGCCACCTTGGGCTCGGCCACTTTCGACTCGGGCGCGGTGGGAGACTCGGGCGCGGTGGGCGCGTCGGGGGCCATTTCGGTGGGCGCGTCGGTCACGGGCGCGATCTTCTTCGCAGTTGCAGTCTTGCTAGCCACGGTTCGAGCCAACTCCTCGCGGTGCGGATGACGGGACGGCGAACGCCGCCCGCCGGGGGCTGGGGCCCCGGCGCAAGCACCTCGTCCAGTGCCGCTAATCCGGGGGCTAGCGTTCCGCTGCCCGCCGGTTCCACCCCTCTATATCAAAAAACCGGCCGCCGGTCATGCGACTTCTCGCGCGACCGCGGGGCGGCTCGAAAAGGCGGGCCGGTTCAGGGTGTCCCGGGCTCGGGCGAGAAGAGCTCGGCCTTGCCGGGCTTGTCCTTCCAGGCATCCGCATCGTCGGGCGGGGCGCCCTTGCGGGTGATGTTGGGCCATTGGGTGGCGAAGGTGCGGTTCTTCTCGAGCCAGTCGGCGGCCTTGTCGTCGCTGTCGGGCACGATCGCCTCGGCGGGACATTCCGGCTCGCAGACGCCGCAATCGATGCACTCTTCCGGGCTGATCACGAGCATGTTCTCGCCGACATAGAAGCAGTCCACCGGACACACTTCCACGCAATCCATGTATTTGCACTTGATGCAATTCTCGGTGACCACGTAGGTCATCGGCGTCTCCAGAACCCGCTCAATGGCGGGGATATGCCGCCTTGCAGCATGGCGCGCAAGTTGAGGGGCGGCGCCGGCGTCCGGTGGGCGCTCCGCGCAACTTCCTGTCGCGCGGGTGGTCTGCGGTAACGAAAGGTTTCTTTTTCGCGCTCCCGTCCTAAAGTTTCGCCATGGACGCCTCCGTGGAGCTCAATGCCGCCTATGCGCGGCTCGCCGCGCGTTTCGAGCGCATCGCCATCCTCGGCGAGACCGAGGCCATGCTGGGCTGGGATGCCGCCGCGATCATGCCGCCGGGCGGCGCGGCGGCGCGCGGCGACCAGCTCGCCACGCTCGCCGGCATCGCCCATGGCCTGCTGATCGACCCGGCGGTCGCCGCCGACCTCGAGGCGGCGAGCGCCGAGGCGGACGCGCTGGGCAGCGACTGGGAGCGCACGAATCTCGCGCTGATGCGGCACGAGCATGCGCGGGCGACGGCGCTGCCGACCGACCTCGTGGAGGCCGAGGCGCGGGCCAATTCGGCCTGCGAGAAAGTCTGGCGCGAGGCGCGCGAGACCGCCGATTTCGCGCTCGTGGCGCCGTATCTGCGGACGGTGCTGGCGCTCGTGCGCGAGCGGGCGGCCGCCTTGTCGGACCGGCTGGGGCTGACGCCCTACGACGCGCTGATGGATCTGTATCAGCCCGGGATCGGCGCGGCGGACGTGGAGCCGATCTTCGAGGGCTACGCCGCGTTCCTCGCCGCGACGCTGCCCCGCGTGGAGGAGCGCCAGCGGCGCGCGCCGGCGCCGATCCGGCTCGATGGAAGGTTTCCGGCCGAGGCGCAGGAAGCGCTCTGCCGCGAGCTCGCGTCCCGCGCCGGGCTCGATTTCGCGCATGCGCGGCTCGACCGGTCGGCGCATCCTTTCTGCGGCGGCACCCAGACCGACCTGCGCATCACCATGCGCTATGACGAGAGCGACCCGGCGCAGGCCATGCTGGCCGCGCTGCACGAGACCGGGCACGCGCTCTACGAGTTCAACTTACCGGGGGCTTTCGCGCGCCAGCCGGTCGGGCGGTCGGCCGGGATGGCGGTGCATGAGAGCCAGTCGCTGATCCTGGAGATGCAGGCGGGGCGCTCCGACCCCTATCTCGGCTGGCTCTCGACCCAGCTCGTGCGCAGCTTCCGGGGCGCGGACGAGGCGGGGCCGGCCTGGGCGCCCTCGAACCTGGCGCGGCTGTGGCGGCGGGTGGAGCGCGGCTTCATCCGGGTCGACGCGGATGAGATGACCTATCCGGCGCACATCATCCTGCGCTTCGAGCTGGAGCGGGCGCTGGTGGCGGGCGATCTGCAGGTCGCCGACCTGCCGGGCGCCTGGGCCGAGGGCATGCAGCGGCTGCTCGGGATCGCGCCGCCCGATGACCGGCTCGGCTGCCTGCAGGACATCCACTGGTTCGAGGGGATGTTCGGCTATTTCCCGGCCTACACGCTCGGCGCGATGGCGGCGGCGCAGCTCATGGAGGCGGCGCGGGCGCAATTGCCGGAGCTGGACCGCGCGCTGGCGCGGGGCGATCTCGTGCCGCTCACGGCCTGGCTGCGCGAGAAGGTGCATGCCCAGGGCAGCCGGCTCGGCTTCAACGAACTGCTGCTGGCGGTGACCGGGCGCAAGCTCGACCCGCGCGCGTTCGAGGCGCATCTGCTGGCCCGCTACCTGCCGGGCTGACGCCGGGGCGGCGCGCGACCCGCATCCGCCCTTGCGCGACCCGGCCTCGTTCCCCCATGTGCTGGCCATGCACTCCGCGGGCGGCCTTCCCGTCGATCTCATCCTCTTGGCCATGATCGCCGGCTTCCTGATTTTGCGTTTGCGCAGCATCCTCGGGCGCCGCACCGGGTTCGAGGGGGCGCCGCCCGCCGTGGCGCGGGGCGCCGCCCCCGGGCCGGTGATCGAGGGACGGGCGGAGCCGCCGGCTGCTTCGACGCGGCCGCTGCCCGATCCGGAGAGCGCGCTCGGCCACCGACTCGCCGAGATGAGGAAAATCGACCGGCGCTTCGATCCGGGGCAGTTCCTGGCCGGCGCCGAGGCGGCGTTCCGCATCATCGTCGAGGCGTTCGCCCGCGGCGACCGGGCCCGGCTGCGGCCGCTGCTGAGCGACGACACCTTCGCCGCCTTCGACCGCGCGATGGCGGCGCGCGAGGCCGCGGGCGACACGGCGACCGCCGAGATCCGCGTCATCACCGAGGCGGCGATCGAGAGCGCGGAGCTCGCCGGCACGCGCGCCACCATCACGGTCCGGTTCCTCTCCGAGCAGATCAACCGGGTGACCGGCGCGGATGGGCAGGTGAAGCCGGGCACCGAGGCCCTGCTCGACCACGCCGATCTCTGGAGCTTCCAGCGCGACCTCGCGGGTCAGGACACCGCCTGGCACCTCGCGGCCGCCGCCAGCGCCTGAGAACCGCGCGGTTGCGCATGGCAGGCGCCGGCCGGCGCCTCTTCCCGACCTTGGCGATCCTGGGCCTGGCCGGCTGCGCCGTGCCGCCGGCCGCGCCGCCGCCGGCGCTGCGCGAGGCACGCTTCGCCGAGCTGCCGGGCTGGGACAGCGATCCGCTCGCGGAGGCGATGCCGGCGCTGGCCCTGCAATGCGCGCGCATGGCGGCCCTGCCGGCCGGCACGCCGCTCGGGGGCGACGGGCTGCCCCGCGCCACCGGCGGGCAGGCGGGAGACTGGAGCGCGGCCTGCGCGGCGCGGCCGCCGGCGCCGGACGACGCCACGGCGCGCCGCTATTTCGAGGCGTGGTTCCAGCCCTACCGGGTGGACCGGCCGGGGCTCGTCACCGGCTATTTCGAGCCGCTGGTGCGCGGGTCGTTCCGGCGATCGGCGGAATACGACGTGCCGGTGCTGGCACGGCCGGACGATCTGGTGGAGACGGCGGCGGCCGACCCCGCTTCCCCGCCGGTGATCGGCCAGCGCACCGCCTCGGGGATCGTGCCCTATCCGGCGCGCGCCGAGATCGAGGCCGGACACACCGAAGCCCGGCCGCTGCTCTATCTGGCGAGCGTCACGGATCTGTTCTTCCTGCAGATTCAGGGTTCGGGCCGGGTGCTGCTGCCCGAGGGCGGCACGGTCCGGCTCGCCTTCGCGGGCAGCAACGGGCGGCCCTACACGCCGATCGGCCGGCTGCTCGTGGAACAGCACGCGCTGGCGCCCGCCGACGTGTCGATGGCCTCGATCCGCGCCTGGCTCGACGCCCATCCGGCCGAGGGGCGGGCGCTGATGGACCGCAACGCGCATTACGTGTTCTTCCGGGTCGCCGGCACCGACGCGGCGGCAGGACCGCCGGGCACGCTCGGCGTGCCGCTGACGCCGGGACGGTCGGCCGCGGTGGACCGGGCGGCGATCCCGCTCGGCACGCCGCTCTTTCTCGACACGCGCGACCCGATCTCGGGCGGCGTCTGGCGCCACCTGGCCTTCGCGCAGGATACCGGGGCGGACCTGCATGGCCTCGCGCGCGCCGATCTGTTCCTGGGGTCGGGCTTCGCGGCGGAGCGCATGGCCGGCGCGATGCACGAGACCGGCACCGCCTGGCTCCTGCTGCCGCGGCCCGGCGGCTCGCGCGTTGCAACAATGCGAGCGAAATCTGAGCTTGCCGGGATAACGCCATGATGTGGCATAGTATCGGCCAGAAATTTCGAAAGGTACGCGTGCCGTGAAACGCTCGCCGTTCCTCCCCGCCCTGCTTGCCGCCGGCCTTGCCGCCGGCAGCGCTGCGGCGGCCACCGCGCAAGGCCAGCAGGAGCTGGTCGATCGCGCGACCCTTGCGGCCCAGGACATCCTCGGCTCGCAATCCGATCAGGCCCGCTCGCTGCTGCCGCGGGCCCGGGCGGTGATGATCTGCCCGCGGGTGATGCGGGCGGGGTTCCTGTTCGGGGGCGAAGGCGGCGGCTGCGTGCTGGTCGCGCGCGCCGGGGAGGGCAGCTGGTCCTCACCGGCCTTCTACAGCATGGGCGGCGCCAGTTTCGGCTTCCAGGCCGGGCTGCAGGAGGCGGAGGTCATGCTCATGATCCTCACGCAGGCGGGCCTGCGCGCCACCATGGACAGCCAGTTCCGGGTCGGGGCCAACGCGAGCGTCGCCTTCGTGACGCTGGGCGGCGGCGTGGAGGGGGCGACGACCGCGGCGCTGAACGCCGACATCGTCGCCTTCGAGCGGACGAGCGGGCTGTTCGCCGGCATCTCGCTGCAGGGAAGCATGATTTCCTACGACAGCGCCGGCAACCAGGCCTATTACGGCCAGCCGGTCGGGCCGATCGACATCGTCATGGCGATGCGCGTGAACAATCCGGCGGCCGATCCGCTGCGGTCGGTGCTGATGCGCTACGGGGCGGGCAGGCGGCCGGCCACGGCCTATGCGCCGCCGCCGCAGACCTATGCCTCGACGCCGCCGCCGCCGCCCGACTACCAGCCGCCGGCGCCGGTGCAGCAGCAGGCACTGCCGCCACCGCGCTGAGTTCGTGACGGGGCCCCAGCCCCCGTTCCTTCAGACAGTCGTATCCGCCAGCACGGCCTGTCCGGCCGTGGGGTCTGGGCTCGTGAGGGTCTGGGGCCTTTCGGCCCCAGCGGGGACGCGATCGCCTGCGCCATCGGTTCAAGCACCGTCATGTAGATGTTGCAACGCGGCGCAACACGGCAAAATCAGCCTGTTACCGGCGCAAATTCAGGTAGAACAGACCGCAGCATCCACCAATCGAGCAAGGCCGATGCTTGGCGCGGCCACGGTGGGAATCGCAACGAAATCGCCCGGCGGCGCTTTTCGTGCAGTTTTTGCTTGCCAAGCCGGGGCATTATTGTGCCTGATCCGCGGCACCAGCCACTCACGGCCGCGCGATCGCCGCGCCGGCCCGACGGAAAGGACGCGGATGACGCGCACCGGGCTCTTGCTTCTGGCTTCGGCCGCCCTCCTCTCCACCGCCGCACGGGCCGCCGTGCCCTCACCTTCGGACGTTCTCGATCAAGGCGAGGCCAGCTGGTACGGACCCCGCCATGCCGGCCATCGCACCACCAGCGGCGCCATCTTCGACCCGCGCCGGATGACGGCGGCCCATCCCAGCCTGCCGCTCGGCACCTGGGTCCGCGTCACCGACGACCGGACGGGGCGCTCGGTGGTGGTGCAGGTCAACGACCGCGAGCCGGAGCACGGCGTGCGCTGCATTGATCTCTCGGAAGGGGCGGCGGCGCGGCTCGGCATGATCGGCCGGGGAGTCGCGGAGGTCACGCTGACCCGGGCGAGCCCGGCGGAGGCGGAGGAAGTGGCGGAAGCGCCAGAGCCGGCCGCGCTCAGGGCGCCACATGGTCGGCGACATAAGCACCGCGCTCGCCGATAGGCTTCTCCGGCCCTTCGGTCGTATCCATCGCCGTCTGCAGTTCGAGCTCGGCGTTGAACTCGGCGCCCAGCAGCACGACGAACGCCGTCACGTAGAACCACATCATCACGCCGACCGCGGTGCCGAGCGGGCCGTAGGTCGCGTCGTAGCTCGCGATATGGCCGACATAGAAGGAGAAGGCGGCCGAGGCGACCAGCCATAGCAGGGTGGCGACCGCGGAGCCCGGGGTGACCCAGTGCCAGCCGGCGGCGCGGCGCGAGGGGCCGAACCGGTAGAGCAGCGACAGCGAGAACAGGACGAACACCACCAGCACCGCGAGGCTGGCGATGCGCGACAGCTCCTTGGTCCAGGCCGAGAGGCCGAGGAAACTCTCGACCGCGGGCAGCAGCAGCAGGCCGGCGAGGCAGAGCGCGCCGGCGACGATCGCGCCGAAGGTGAGGCCGAAGGCGATCAGCTGGTAGCGCAGGAAGCTGCGCTGCTCGCGCTCCTCGTAGGCGAGGTTGAGCGCGCTGAGCAGCGCCTTGGTGCCGGCCGCCGAGAACCAGAGCGCGATCAGCGAACTCAGCACCAGGCTGAAGGTGAGGTTGCCGCGCGGCTGGGCCACCAGATCGTGGACCTTGGCGGCGATCAGCGTGAAGGTGCTGGCGGGCAGCAGGTCGCGCAGCGAGGCGAGCTGGGGCTCGACGGTCTTGGGATCGAACGCGAGTCCGTAGATCGCGATCAGCGTCGAGAGGGTCGGGAACAGCGCCAGCGTCGCGTAGAAGGCGCAGCCGGCGGCGACGAGCGAGACGCGGTCGGTGATGATTTCGCGCAGGGTGCGGCGGATCACGCGCCGCCAGCCGCGCCAGGGGATGTCGCCCGGATGCGTGGCGAGCCGCCCGAGCGAGCGGGCGGCGGGCAGGTCGTGCAGGGCCTCGCCGGCGGGCACCGCCCGGCGGGGCAGCGGGCTCAGGTCGCTCATGCGGTTCCCCCAGCTTGACGAGCGGCGGCGCTTTGGGTTGCGGGCGAGAGGGTAGCGGAATGGGCCGGGCCGGCCTATGGGCGGGCGCCCATTCCCGGGAGGGAGCATGCCGCGTCGCACGATCCTGGCCGCCCTGCTGCTGCTCACGGCGGGCGCGCACGCGGCCTCGCTGGCGCCGCATCGCGCGCTCTACACGCTCACGCTCCGCTCGAGCCGCGACCAGGCCGTGATCGCGGCAAGCGGCGTCATGAGCTTCGAGCTGCAGGATGTCTGCACTGGGATCGTCACCGCCCAGCATATCGCGATCGATCTCACCGATCGCGACGGGCGCGGCACGCACACGGTCTCCGACTACGCGACGTTCGAGCGGCGCGACGGCAAGCGGTTCGATTTCCACAGCCGGGAGACGACGGACGGCGATGTGACCCAGGCGCTGGAGGGGAGCGCCGTGCCGGCCACCGCCGGCCGGCCTGGCCGCGCCGATTATGCGAGCGGACCGGCGCACCAGGTCGCGCTGCCCGCCGGGACCCTGTTTCCGAACGCGCACACGCGGACCATCCTCGAGGCGGCCGAAGCGGGGCGCCGCTTCCTCTCCCTGCCGCTGTTCGACGGCACCTCGCCGGACGGCGCGCAGGACACGTTCGTGACGATCGGCAAGCATGAGCCGCCGGCGCCGCGGCGCTGGCCGGCGCTCTCGGCGCTCGGCTCGACGCGGGTCCATGTCGCCTTCTTCGACCGCAACGGCACCGCGATGCTGCCCGATTACGAGATCGGCATGCGCTATTTCGACAATGGCGTGGCCAGCGACCTCACACTCGATTTCGGCGACTTCGTGATGCGTGGGGAACTGACCGGTTTCGAGCCGTATCGGTCACCGCGTTGCGGCGGCGCTTGATCTCGCCAGGGTTGCACTGTCAGGATCGGCCACATCCGCGATCCGCGGCAGGGGTCGGTCCCATGAAAGCCAAGAACGACACCGAGCGCTACAGCCGGCGTCTCAGCGACAAGATCCAGGTCGCCTTCGAGCATGCATGCGACGAAGGGGAGCTGGAGGTCGCGGCCGAGCTGCTCGCGACCCTCGAAGTGGTTCTGCTGCGCGTGCCGCCCCGCCCCGAGCGGCGCGAAGCGACGGTGGCGCCGCTGCTGGCCTGTCACGAGCGGCTCTGGCACCTGCGGGCGAAGGCCGCGACGGCCGACGAAACGATGGCGGCGCCGGACGACGAGTTCGCCTGATCGGCAGTCGCGGGGCCTGGGGCCTTTCGGCCCCAGCTTGTCCCGGGCAGAGCCCGGGACGCCTGAGGCACGCCTCAGGCGAAACGCACGCCGCGGGTGACCCCTCTCAATCGCGGCCGCCCATGACGCGGCCGATCAGGAACCCCATGCCCGCCGCCGCCGCGACCGCCAGCAGCGGCGATTCGTGGATGCGCTCGGTGAGTTCCTCGGCGAAGCCGCGCACCTGGTCGGCGGCGGCCCCGTAATTTTCCTGAAGCGTGCCGGCCGCTTGGCGGATGCGGCCTTCCGCCTGTGTTTTGGCGTCGCCCAGCACGTCGCCGGCGGTGCCCTGCGCCTTGCCGGCCACCTTGTTGAACGTGCCCTGCATTTGTTCGCTCATCCTGCCCTCCTCGGAGACACGGAGCCCTCTCAACCGGGCTCGGGCGCCAAGGTTTCCAGGGTGCGTGGCGCCGCGGCCCGGCGCAGCCGATCGTTGATCGCGGCGCCGAGACCGTGCGGCGGCACCTTCATCACCGCGATGCGGGCGAGACCCGCTTGCCGCGCCGCCTCGTCGAGCGCGCGCAGCGTGCCGAACAGCGCGGCGGCGGCCTCGCCCAGATCGGCGGCTTCGCTGAGATTGCGGGCGAGCCCGGCGCCGGGCGGCAGCGGGCCGAAGCCGAGCAGCGCCTCGTCCGGCCCGGCCGCCTGTGCCTCGAGACGCAGCGGCAGCTCGGGCGCGTAGTGCGAGAGCAGCATCCCCGGCGAGCCCGGCGCGGCGCCGGACCCGGAGGCGGCGGGCTGCACGCCGAAGCGGGCCAGCGCTTCGGCTGGGATCGCGCCGGGCCGCAGCAGGCGCGGCGCCTCGCCGGTGCAGTCGAGCACGGTGCTCTCGATCCCGAGGCGGCAGGCGCCGCCGTCCAGCACCGCGTCGATCCGGCCCTCGAGGTCGGCGAGAACGTGCGCGGCTTCGGTCGGGCTGAGCCGGCCCGAGCGGTTGGCCGAGGGTGCCGCGACCGGGCCGCCGAACGCGTCCAGCAGCGCGCGGGCGAGCGGATGGGCGGGCGCGCGGACGGCCACGGTCGGCAGTCCCGCGCTGGCGAGCGGGTGAACCACGCTGTCCGGCGCGCGCGGCAGCACGAGGGTGAGCGGACCGGGCCAGAAGGCCCCGGCGAGCCGGCGGGCGAGCGGCGTCACCACGGCGAGGGCGGCGGCGGCGGCGATATCGGGGACGTGGACGATCAGCGGGTTGAAGCGAGGCCGGCCCTTGGCCGCGAACAGGGCGGCGAGCGCGGCGCCGTTCCGGGCATCGGCGCCGAGCCCGTAGACCGTCTCGGTCGGGAAGGCGACGAGCCCGCCCGCGCGCAGCAGCGCGGCGGCGCGCGCGATGCCCGAAGGGTCGGCCGCGAGCCGCTCGGTCACGCCGGATCGGGCAGGCCGCGCGCGATGAAGCCCGGATTGGCCCAGCCCGGCTTGCCGTAGGCGAGGGTGCCGCCGTCGAGCCTGCGGAGCGAGCCGCCGGCCGCCTCCAGCACGGCCTGCGGGCCGGCCGTGTCCCACTCCATGGTGCGGCCGAAACGCGCGTAGAAATCCGCCGTGCCCTCGGCGATGCGACAGAGCTTGGTGGCCGAACCGAGATGCGTGACCGAGGCGACCTTGCGGCCGGCGAGCGCCGCGTGGAGCCGCGCATCCTCCTGCATGCGGCGGCTCGCCAGCACGGCGAGCCCCTCGGGCGGCGGCAGGCGGGCGCGGATCGGGCGCGTGCCCTGCTCGTCGAGCTTCCAGGCGCCGGCGCCGGCGAGCCCGGTGAAGATCTCGCCGGTGGCCGGGAGCGCCACGGCGCCGAGCACGGGGGCGCCGTCGCGCACGAGCCCGATATTCACGCAATAGCTATCCAGCCTCGCCGCGAAGTCACGCGTGCCGTCGAGCGGGTCGACCAGCCAGTAGCAATCGGCGGCGGCGGGGCGGTGGCCGGCGGCGATCTCCTCCTCGGCGACCACGGGATAGGGGCTGCTGCCGCGCAGGCCGGCGACGATGATGCGCTCGGCCTCGTCGTCGGCCTCGGTGACGACCGAGGAATCGGGCTTGCGGCGGGTCTCGAAGCCGCGCGCGCGGATCGCGAGGATGGCCTCGGCCGCCTGCGCCGCGAGGGAAGCGGCGAGATCGAGCCATTTCGTCTCGGGCGTCGCCAGGTTGCTGGTCGGCATGCGGGCGTTTAGACAGAGAAATTCCCGGGAAAGCCAGCCTCCGCGCGTGCCCGGCGCCGCGGTGCCGCTCGGCTTGGCCCGCCCCCTCTCGCGGAACCGACAACCGAATGATCGATGTGAAGTTTGCGGCGCCTTCCCTGCCCCAGGATGGCGCGCTCGGGTTGCTGATGGCCGAGGGCGAGGGCCTGACCGGCCTCGCCGCGAAGGCCGACGAGGCCACCGGCGGCGCGATCGCGCGCGCCATCGCCGCGGCCGAATTCACCGGCAAGGAGGGCTCGAGCGTCACGATCCTCGCACCCGGCGCGAATTTCGGCCGGGTGGTGGTCGCCGGGCTCGGCAAGATGGCGGACCTCACCGACCGCAAGCTCGAGGAAGCGGGGGGCGCGCTCGCCGTGGGGCTCGCGCGCGCGCCGGCGGCGGCGATCGCGGCCGATGCGCTGACCCCCGGCCGCGCCGCGCTGCTCGGCTACGGCGCGGTGCTGCGCAGCTACCGGTTCGATGTCTATCGCACCAAGCAGAAGCCCGAGGACCTGCCGAAGCTCGCTTCGCTCTCGATCCTGACCGAGCATCCGGAGACCGCGACCGGCAGCTACGCGCCGCTGCAGGCCGCGGCGCGCGGCGCCTATCTCGCCCGCGACCTCGCCTCCGAGCCCGCCAACGTGCTGACGCCGGCCGAGATGGCGCGGCGGCTCGGCACGCTCACCGAGCATGGGCTCAAGGTGGAGGTGCTGGGGCCGGAGGAGCTCGGCAAGCTGGGGTTCGGGGCGATGCTGGGCGTGGCCCAGGGCAGCCACAACCCGCCGCGCATGGTGATCCTGCGCTGGGATGGCGGCAAGAACGGCGAGGCGCCGCTCGCCTTCATCGGCAAAGGCGTCACGTTCGACACCGGCGGCATCAGCATCAAGCCGGCGGGCGGCATGGAGGACATGAAGTGGGACATGGCCGGCGCCGCCGCGGTGGCCGGGCTGATGACCACGCTCGCGCTGCGGCGCGCGCGCGTGAATGCGGTGGGGCTGGTCGGGCTGGTCGAGAACATGCCCGGCGGCAACGCGCAGCGGCCGGGCGATGTGGTGAAGAGCCATTCGGGTCAGACGATCGAGGTGCTGAACACCGACGCCGAAGGCCGGCTCGTGCTGGCCGACGTGCTCTGGTACGCGCAGGCCAAGTTCGAGCCGAAACTGATGGTCGATCTCGCGACGCTGACGGGCGCCATCATCGTCGGGCTCGGGCATGAGCATGCCGGGCTGTTCAGCAATGACGACAACCTGGCGGGGCGGCTGCTCGAAGCCGGGCTCGCGTCGGGCGAGAAATTGTGGCGGCTGCCGATGGGGCCGGAATACGACAAGCAGCTCAAATCCGACATCGCCGACATGAAGAACATCACCGGGCGGCCCGGGAGCTCGATCACGGCGGCGCAGTTCCTGGCGCGGTTCGTGAACGGCAAGCCCTGGGCGCATCTGGATATCGCGGGCACGGCCTGGGCGACCAAGGATCTGCCGACGGTCCCGAAGGGCGCGACGGCGTTCGGGGTGCGGCTGCTCGATCGGTTCGTGGCGGCGAGCTACGAAGGGTGATCGCCGGGCCTCCCTTTCGTGACAGGGTCTGGGGCCTTCCGGCCCCAGCGAAGGGTCCAGGGAGGCAGAGCCTCCCTGGCCGCCGAAGGCGCGCCGGGCCATGCACCTCCGCCTGACGGACACCCCATCCGCGCCGCGCATCCTCCCCGACGCGGGCCTCACCGAACCCGAGGAACACCTCCCCGACCTGCTGCGCACGCCTCTCGACGGGGCCGCTTCCGCCACCCGCGCCTGGCGCCGCTATCCCGCGATCGCGCTCGATGTCCGCGATCTGTCGCCCGATCAGGCCGCGCGCTTCGTGGCGGAAGCAGCGCAAGGCGCCTTCCGTTTCGATGCGCTGCGCACCCGGCCCGAGGAAGAGCCGCACCGGCTTGCCACGCTGGAGGTGGTGAGCACCGACCCGGCGTTTCGCGCGCAATGGCCGGCGCTCGAGGCCGAGATCGAGGGAGCGGATTTCGCGCGCCGGCTGGTCGTGGAGCCTTCGAACCGGCTGACGCCCGCGACTTTTCTCGCGCATCTCGATCCGCTGCGCCGGGCGGGCGTCGCTATCGAGGCGATCGGGGCGAGCGCGCTGCGCGAGCAGGGTTTTGGCGGGCTGCTCGCGGTGGGCGGCGGGTCGGTGCATCCGCCGGTGCTGATCGTGCTGCGCTGGGCCGGGCGGACGGCGCCCGTGGCGCTGGTGGGCAAGGGGATCACGTTCGATACCGGCGGCGTGTGCGTGAAGCCGGCCGACCGGATGTGGGACATGCGGGCCGACATGGCGGGAGCGGCGGCCTGCGCGGGGGCGATGCTGGCGCTGGCGCGGCGGCGGAGCCCGTGCGGCGCGATCGCGGTGCTGGCGGTGGCCGAGAATGCGCTCGGCGGCGGCGCCTACCGGCCGGGCGACGTGATCCGGAGCTTCGCGGGGCGCAGCGTCGAGGTGGTGGATACCGACGCCGAGGGGCGGCTCGTGCTGATGGATGCGCTGGCCTTCGCGGCGCGCGAGCGGCCGGCGGCGATCCTGGACGCGGCGACGCTGACCGGGGCGGCGGTGGTGGCGCTCGGGCATGCGCGGGCGGCCTTGTTTGCCAATGACGATGCGCTGGCGCGGGCCGTGGCGGCGGCGGGCGAGGCGAGCGGGGAGCGGCTCTGGCGCCTGCCGATCGGGGCGCGGCATCGCGAGGATCTCGAGAGCGCGATCGCCGACCTGCGCCATTGCGTGCCCGGGCGGGGCCAGCCCGATGCCTGTCACGCGGCGGCGTTCCTGCGCGAGTTCGTGGGCGATGTGCCCTGGGCCCATATCGACATGGCGGGGACCGACCTGGCGGTGTTGCCGGACGGCGGCACGGGGGGGCCGACCGGGTTCGGCGTGCGGCTGTTCGACCGGGTGATGCGCGACCGGTTCGAGGCGGCGGCTTGAGCCGGGTCGGGTTTTATCATCTGACGCGGACCGGGCCGGATCAGGCGCTGCCGGCGCTGCTCGCGCGCACGCTGGCGGCGGGCGAGCGCGCGGTGGTGCTGTGCGGCTCGCCGGAGCGGGTGGCGGCGCTCGATGCGGCGCTCTGGCTGTGCCCGGAACCGGACTGGCTGCCGCACGGCACGGCGTCGATGGGATATGCGGCGGCGCAGCCGATCTGGCTGAGCGACCGCGAGGAGGCGCCGAACGGGGCGCGTTTCCTGTTCCTGATCGATGGGCGGCAGGCGGCGGAGCCCGATCGTTTCCTGCGGATCTTCGATCTGTTCGACGGCAACGATGCGGCGGCGGTGGCGGCGGCGCGGGCGCGCTGGACGGCGCTGAAGGCGGCGGGGCACGCGCTCGAATATTGGCGGCAGGGCGCGCGGGGCTGGGAGCGCGGCGCGGGCACGGTTTCTTAACGCTCCCATGCTCTGCTGTGGGCGTGGGCGAAGTGCCGGGTGCAGGCCAATTATTGTTATGCGATGGATACGACAAGGGTGGCGGGACGAGAGCGCCGTCACCGCGATCGAGTATGCGATCGTGGCGGGAGCGATCGCCGTGACGGTGGTGGCGGCGGTGGGTGCGCTCGGCCAGGCGATTCCGCCGCTTCTGGAAAAATTGTTGCCGGGCCTCTGAGATCGGCGGGCCATTAGGCTTTTGTTTCAGATTTCGCTGTTCACTGTCTTTCAAGCCGCGCCTCCGTAAAGCGCGAGGCCGGCCTTTCCGGCCGGCGCATGGGGCGCCGTCCAGGCAGCGTGCAACCGCGGATCGGGGGCCGTTCCGCTTCAAAGGAGACGGAGATGAACAAAATCGTTTCGAAATTCGTTACGCTGGGCGCGGACCGGCGTGCGGTGACGGCGCTCGAGTATGGGCTGATCGCGGGTCTGATCGCGGCGGTGCTGATCGGTGTGCTCGGGACGCTGGGCACGAACATCCAGTCGGTCTTCACCAGCATCGCCAGCAAGGTCTGATGCGCCTGCGCCCGGTGTGGCGATGCCGCGCCGGGCAGTTCGCCGCCATACGGGCGGCGTTTTCTGGTGAGCGGAGGCCGCGGCCGCGTGAATGCGATCCTTCTGACGGATGGGCTTCTCATCGCCGGTGGAATGATTCTGGTCGCGGCGGCGATGCATGATGTGGGATTCCGCACCGTGCCGAACGTCCTGCCGCTCGCTTTGTGCGCCGTCGGGCTGTGGCTGCGGCTCGTCTCGGGGGGTGTGCTGACGGGGCTGGGGTTGGCGCTGCTCGTGTTCGGGCTCGCGACGCTCGCCTGGTCGCGCGGCTGGATGGGGGGCGGTGACGTGAAGCTGCTGGCCGCGTCCGCTCTGTTCGTACCGCCGGGAAGCGTTGCCGATCTTCTGCTGATCACGGCGATCGCGGGCGCGTTCGTGGCGATCTCGTATTGGCTCGGCGGGCGCCTGGTGCCGGCGCCCGGGCGGGCACGCCCGGCCTCGCTGTGGCGCCGGGCGCTGCGCTGCGAGCAATGGCGCCTGCGCCGTCGCGCGCCGATTCCCTACGCGGTGGCGATCCTGATCGGCGCGGCCTGCGTCTCGGTTCCGGTCTGAGCCATGTTGCGCGTGCTTCTATTCCTGCTGATGGGCGCCGGGCTGCTCGGCTTTCTGTTCGTGGCCTGGTCGGCGCTGCATCCGCCGGTTCCGGCGCCGCAGGTCGCGCCGAAAATCATGGTGCTGGCGGCGTCGGGGACGTTGCGCGCGGGCACGCTGCTGAAGCCCGAGGATATCGAGGCGCAGGCCTCTGCCGCGGACGCCGTCCCCGACGGCGCCGAGCGCGACACGCCGCAGAACCGCGCGGCCCTGTTCGGCGCCATGGTGCGGAAGACCTTGCTCGCCCACCAGATCGTTCTGCCGGCGGATGTGATCCGCCCGGGCGACCATGGGTTTCTCGCGGCGGTGCTGGCGCCCGGCATGCGCGCCACCTCGGTCGGCGTCGATGCGGTTTCCGGCACGGCGGGGCTGATCTGGCCCGGCGATCATGTCGATCTCATCCTGACCCAGGAGATCCCGTCCAATTCTCAGGATCCGGTGCCGCCCGGCCGGCGTGTGGCGAGCGAGACCGTGTTGCACGACGTGCGGGTGATCGCGATCGATCAGCATCTCGTCGAGGGCGGCTCTCCGGGCAACGGGCTACCCGGGGAATCCGCGACCCGCACCGTGACGCTCGAAGTGACGCCGCGCGACGCGGAGCATGTCGCGGTGGCGACCCATCTCGGCAAGCTCTCGCTCGCGGTGCGCCCGGTCGATGCGACGCCGGAACCGGCCGATGCGCCGCATGCGCCGACCTATGGCGGCGACGTGTCCACCGCGCTCTCGGTCATGAGCCATGAGGGTGCCGATGGCGGCGGCGTGCTGCACGTCCACGAGGGCGCGGACGACAAGGAGTATCATTTCTGATGCGCATCATGGCCGCCCTGGTCTGGTTCATGCTGGCGCTCGCGGCGGCCCGGGCCGATACGGGATTCGATCCGGTCCCCGCCTCGCGCGGCGTGCGCACCGGGCCGCTCGTGATCGGCGCGGGCAGCGGACAGATCGTGCGGCTGGTCGGGGCCGCGGCCAATGTGTTCACGGCCGATCCGAAGGTCGCCGATGTGCGGCCGGCGAGTCCGAGCAGCTTGTTCGTGTTCGGGGTGGGGCCGGGCAGCACGACCATCGCCGCACTCGATGCGAGCGGCACGACGCTCGCGAAATTCCAGGTCACGGTGCTGCCGCCTGGCTATGATGCGTCGCAGGCCCACGCGGCGATCCCGCGTTCGGCGCGGGACGGGGTCACGGCCCGCGAAACGACGACCGGAGTCGCGCTTTCGGGCGTGGTGGCGACACCCGGCGAGGCTCAGCGCGCCGTGGACGCGGCGAGCGGCGTCCTGCCGCAGAACGGCGTGGTGCAGAACGAATTGCGCGTGACCGAGCCGGTTCAGGTGGCGCTGCATGTCCGCATCGCCGAAATGAACCGCACGCTGGTGCGCGAGCTCGGCGTGAACTGGAACGAGAATTCCCGCCTGGGCTCGCTGGGCAGCGGCGGGAACATCGTGACGGGAGTCGCCACCGCGACCCAGCTCGTGGGCGTCAACGGGCTGACGCCCACCACCGCGATCGCCGGGATCGCGCATCAGGGCATGCTCAATCTCGAAGCCGCAATCGACGCGCTCTCGCAGGATCAGCTCATCCATGTGCTCGCCGAGCCCAATCTCACCACCATGAGCGGACAGCCGGCCGAGTTCCTGGCCGGCGGCGAGTTTCCGATTCCGGTCTCCGGCCAGAACGACCAGATCTCCATCGAGTTCAAGCAATACGGCATTTCGCTGGCGTTCGTGCCGACCGTGATTGCGGCCGATCAGATCAGCCTGCATGTGCGCCCCGAGGTCAGCCAGCTCGACAAGGCGAACGGCATTTCGCTGATCCTGAATGCCAACACCAATGTCGGGATCGTGGTGCCGGCGCTCACGGTGCGGCGCGCGGACACGACGGTGCAGCTGGGATCGGGACAGAGTTTCGTCATCGCCGGCCTGCTGCAGGATCAGACGAGCGTGACGGGCAATGCGGTGCCGGGACTCGGTGACGTGCCGGTGCTGGGCGCGCTGTTCCGCTCCGACAGTTTCCAGCGCAACCAGAGCGAACTCGTGATCGTGGTCACGCCCTACATCGTGCGGCCGGTCAGCACGCCGCCCACGAGCCTCAGATTGCCGACCGACGGATGGCGGCCGCCATCCGACATCGAGCGCATCCTGCTGCTGCGCCAATCGGCGCGTGGCGTGCCGGGACCTGCGCCGCACATCGCTGCCGATGCCGGCTTCATCCTGGAATAGCCCATGCGCCATCTCGTGCTTCTCGCGGCGATCGGACTCGCCGGCTGCGATGCGATCGACCCGCTGCACCGGGCGGGGCTCTGGCAGCCGAACGGCGCGAACGGCGCCGATCTCGCGCTGCAGGTCGCGAACCCGGCCGATCTCGTGCGCGGCACGGGTGCCACCACGACCGACGGACAGGTCGCGGCCGCCGCGGTCGCGCGTCTGCGCGAGGACAAGGTGAAAAAACTGCCGGCGTCCGACGTGTCCGATTTCCAGCAGGGCAACGCGGGCGGTCAATGAACCGATGAACGCTGTCACGCAAACCGTTCCGGAAGCCGCACGCGCGAGCGAACGCGCGCCGCTTCTGGGTTTCGTGCTCGACGCCGACAGCGAGCGGGCGATCCGCGACGGGCTCGGGGAATTGGTGCCGGGCTGCCAGATCCGTCGCAGCACCATCCGGCAGGCGGTTGCGTTGCTGCGCAAGACGCCGAGCCCCGACGTGCTGATCGTCGACATCGCCGGCGAGGATGCGCCTCTGGCGGCGCTGCACGATCTGTCGGAAGTGGTGGAGCCGTCCACGCGCGTGCTGGTGATCGGCGATCGCGCGGAGATGAATTTCTATCGCTCCGTGACGCGCGATCTCGGCGTCGCCGAATATCTCTACAAGCCGCTGGCCAAGGACATGGTCGCGCGCATGTTCGGGCCAGTCTGCACGGCGCGGCCGGTGGGCGGCGGTGTCCTGCAAGGCGGACGTATCGTTTCGGTGACCGGCGTCTGCGGCGGCGTGGGCGCGACCACGATCGCCGCCAATCTTGCCTTCTATCTCGGCGAGGAGCTGAAGCGGCACACGGTTCTGTTCGATCCCGACATTTTCACCGGCAATGCCGCGATGTTGCTGGGCGGCCAGAGCGGGCCGGGCCTGCGTCAGGCATTCGAGGCACCCTCGCGCATCGACGAGCTTTTCGTCGAACGTTCGGCGCAGCCGATTTCGGAACGGCTCTCGGTGCTCGCGGGGGACGAGAAGATCGCCGACCCGGTGAACGCCGCCGACGGGGTCGGGCGCACATTGCTGGCGGCATTACGGCGACGATACAATTTCGTCGTGGCCGACGTGCCTGCCTGGCCGCTGCCGATGATGCGCGAATTGCTGATGCTGTCGCATCAGCGCGTGCTCGTGCTCGATCCGACGCTGGCATCGCTGCGCAACACGCTGCGGCTGCTGGCGCTGCCGACCGGTCCCGATCAGGCGCGCCGGCCGTTGCTGGTGCTGAACCGGGCGGGTCAGCCGGGCGGTCTGGCCCAGGCGCAGATCGAGGAAGCGATCGAAACGCGGGTCGATATCGTCGTCGCCTATCAGCCGAAACCGATCGCCCAGGCCGCGACGCTGGGGATGCCGGCCACCGCGCAGCGGGGCGGATTCCGCACGAGCATCCTGCGGCTGGCGCGCGAAGTGGCCTTCGTCAACGACGTCGCACTCGATGCCGGCGCCGGCCATTTCGGCGGCGGGCTCGCGCGGCTCGGCCGCTGGTTCGGCCGCCGGTGAGGGAGCGGGCGCACCCATGGCGGTGAATGCCGCGCCCATGTTCGGCCGCCGGCGGGCCGAAGAGGCGCCGGCGCCGAGAGCACAGCCGGAGCCGGAGCCGGTTGCGGCACCGCCGCCGGCCATGTCGCCCGCCGGCGGCCCGGCGGAATTGCGCATGCTGGCGCTGCAGCAGATCGATCCGGCGGCGGCCGCGGCGCTCCCGCCCAACCGTCTCGGGATCGAGATGGAAAAGCTGCTGGCCGAAATTGCGACCGAACGCCGGATCCAGCTCAATGGGCGGGAGCAGCGCCAGCTCGCGACCGAGCTGGTCAACGATATGGTCGGGCTCGGGCCGCTGCAGCCGCTGCTCGACGACGAGACGATCGCCGACATTCTCGTCAACGGCCCCGACCGCGTTTTCGTCGAGCGCAGCGGGCGCGTTTCGCTCTCGCCCGTGCGATTTCGCGACACCGGCCACCTCGCGAATATCTGCCAGAGGATCGCCGCCGGCGTGGGACGGCGCGTGGATGAAAGCAGTCCGCTCTGCGATGCCCGCCTGCCCGACGGGAGCCGTGTCAATATCGTCTTCCCGCCCTTGGCGCTCGACGGGCCTTACGTGTCGATCCGGAAATTCACCCGCAAGAAGATCGATTTCGCGCGGCTCGTCACGTTCGGCAGCTGCACCGCGCAGGTCGCGAAGGTACTGGAGATCGCCGGCCGCGCGCGGCTCAACGTGATCATCTCCGGCGGCACCGGGTCGGGCAAGACGACGCTGATGAACGCGATGTCGCGCATGATCGATCCCGCGGAACGCATCGTGACGATCGAGGACGCGGCGGAGCTGCAATTGCAGCAGCCGCATGTGGTGCGGCTCGAGACGCGGCCGCCCAATCTCGAGGGACGCGGCGAGATCACGCAGCGCGATCTCGTGCGCAATGCGCTGCGCATGCGGCCCGAGCGCATCATCGTCGGCGAGGTGCGCGCCGCCGAGGCGTTCGACATGTTGCAGGCCATGAACACCGGCCATGACGGCTCGATGTCCACCATCCACGCCAACAACACGCGCGACGCGCTGACCCGCATCGAGAACATGGTGCAGATGGGCAATATGGGCCTGCCCTCGCGCGCGATCCGGACGCAGATCGTCAGCGCCGTCGATATCATCGTGCAGGTCGAGCGGCATCGCGATGGCGGCCGCCGCATCACCCAAGTCACCGACGTGATGGGGCTCGAGGGCGAGGTCGTCATCCTCAACGACATCTTCCAGTTTGAATTCACCGGTGAGACGCCGGAAGGCAAGCTCACCGGCACCTACCGCGTCTCGCGCGGGCACCCGAGTTTCTGGGAGCGCCTCATCTATTTCGGTCTCGAAAAATCCTGGAACGCGGCGCTTGAGGAGGGGCGATGAACGGGCGGCTGGCGCTGATACTGGCGGGGGGACTCGCCTGCCTGTTCGGGCTCGCGCTGACCGGATGGCGCATGGCCGAGGATCAGAAGCGCCGGAAACGCTGGGCGGCGCGGCGCGCGGAGACGCTCGGGGTCTATTTGGCCCCGAAACGGCCCGAGGATCCGTCGCTGTTGGCCGTGTTGCGGCAGCGCGCGCCGCGGACGCGGTTTTCGCTGCTGACGGCCGTGCTCGGCTGGCGCGAGGCACGGCGGTCGCATTACGCAATGAGCTGGAGCGGCGTGCTGGCCGCGCTGGCCGGCCCGTCGCTGCTGCTCGGCTGGATTGGCACGAAGCTGCTCGGGCCGGTCGGCTGGAGTCTGGCGATCCTTGCCGATCTGCTGCTCACCCGGCTGGTGCTGAATGCGATGCTGAGCCGCGTGTCACGCACGCTGCTCGCACAGTTTCCCGACGCGCTCGCGATGGTTTCACGGTCGGTACGCGTCGGCGTGCCGGTGGCGGAGGCGGTCCGCGTCGTGGCCCGGGAAGGGCCGGCGCCGACCAGCACCGAATTCGCCCGCGCGGCCGACCAGATGCAGATCGGCGTGGCGCTGGAGACGGCGCTTGCGGATATGGCGTCACGTAACGATCTCCCGGAATATCGTTTCTTCGCCACCGCGCTGACGCTGCAGGCGCAGACCGGGGGCGGGCTGACCGAGACGCTCGATACGCTCGCCGACACGATCCGCAAGCGCGAGGCGGCGCGCAAGCGCGGGCATGCGCTCGCCGCCGAGGCCCGCACCAGCATCTATGTGCTGACCGGATTGCCGGTCGTGGTCGGCGCCATCCTGTTCGTGATCAATCCCGGCTATATCGGCCTGCTGTTCGACGATCCGCTCGGCGAGAAAATGCTGGCCTTCGCATGCGGGTTGCTCTGCGTCGGGCTGTTCGCCATGCAGCAGATGATCAAACGGAGCCTTTCGTGACGGCCGCCTTGCCGTGGCTCGGCGCCGGCGCGCTCGGCATGATCGGGGCCGCGCTGCTGCTGCTGCGGATGACCGAGCGGGAAAATCGCGTGCGGGCCCGCGTGGCGATTGCGGTGCATCCCGAAACGGCGTCCGGCGCATCGTTGCGCCCGCCGCACCGGCTGGGAATGCTCGATCTCGTGGCAAGGCTCGGCGCCTGGCTCGCGCACAGCGGATGGCTGCCAGCGGCGACGCGCGTGGAGTTCGAACGCACGCTGGCGCAAGGGGGATGGGGCGGCAGCCGCGGCATCGAGCTGTTCATCGGCGGCAAGGTGCTGCTGACGCTCGGATTGCCGGCGCTGCTCTATCTCGGGCTCGAAAGCGGCGGCGGCATTTCCCGGCCGGCTTTCATCGCGCTGCTGGGCGGCGGGGCCGTGGTGGGATTGCTGCTGCCCGATTTCGTGCTCCGGCAGATCCGCGCGCGCTATCTGCGGCAATGCGAGCGCGGACTGCCGGACGCGCTCGACATGCTCGTGATCTGCACGCAGGCGGGTCTCGCGCTCGAGGCGGCGATCGAGCGGGTCGCGCTGGAATTCGCCTTCGCCAACCGCGCGGTGAGCGAAGAGCTTGGCCTGTGCGCGTCCGAAATGATGGTCGGCAGCGACCGGCGGCGGGCGCTGCTCGGCATGGGCGAGCGCACCGGGCTCGACAGTCTGAAACGGTTCGGCGCGACCCTGGTGCAGACGTTGCAGTTCGGCACGCCGCTGAGCCAGGCCCTGCGCGTGCTCGCGGCGGAGATGCGGCAGGACATGCTCACGCGCTTCGAGGAACGGGCGGCGCGCCTGCCCGTGCTGCTCACCTTTCCGATGATCCTGTTCATCCTGCCCTGCGTCTTCATCGTCGTGGGCGGCCCCGCGGCGATCCGGGTCGCGCACATCTTCACCAAGGTCTGAGACTGCGCATGATTCGTCTTCGTGGTGCCGCCGGCATTTTGTGGATCGCCGCCCTCGGCGGTTGCGCCTCTCATCCGGACGCGGCTTCGTTCAGCGACCAGGCCAGTCTGCGGGCGGCGCATGAGGCGCTTTCGCAAGGGGCCGCGGCGACGTCGCTCGCCATCGCGCGCGGCGTGCTGAGCCTCAAACCGGCCGACCCGGGCGCGCTCGTTTCGGTGGCGGATGCCGAGGCGGCGCTCGGCGACCGGGCCGCCGCGCGGCAGGATTATGCAAGGGCGCTGGCCGCCGCGCCCGGCTTCGGCGCGGCGCGGCTCGGCCTGGCGCGGCTTGCCATGGCGGACAATCCGGCGACGGCGGAAGCCGATCTGCGAACCTTGCTGCGCGATGAGCCACGCAACGCAGCGGCACTTACCGATCTCGGTGTCGCGCTCGATCTGCAGGACCGGCACGCCGCGGCGCAGGCGAGCTACGATCGGGCGCTGGCGCTCGATCCGAACCTGGCCTCCGCGCGCTTGGATCTCGCGGTGTCGCTGGCGCTGGGCGGCGAAGCCGCGCGCGCCGAGACCCTGCTGCGCGATGCCGAAGGCTCGGTGCCGGAGCCCCGGTTGCGCGCCGATCTGGCGCTGGCGGAAACCCTGGCCGGCGATGCGAACGGCGCCGAGCGCACGCTGGCTTACGATTTGCCGGAGCGCGAGGCACAAAGTTCCGTCGCTGCCATGGCGGCGCTGCTAAGATAGAAAAGTCGTTCTTTTTTGAAAAAAAGAACCAAAAAACTTTCTCGCATTCGACGGAGCGGTTGAACGGCTTCGTCCCATAGGAGAAAGTCTTTTTGCTTCTTTTTCTTCAGAAAAAGAAGACTCTTCCTCAAGCCGCCCACTTCACATGCGAAAGCGCGGGGCGGCGCTGCCAAGATAGGAAAGTCGTTCTTTTTTGAAAAAAAAGAACCAAAAAACTTTCTCGCATTCGACGGAGCGGTTGAACGGCTTCGTCTCATAGAAGAAAAGTCTTTTTGCTTCTTTTTCTTCAGAAAAAGAAGACTCTTCCCTCAAGCCGCCCGCTGCACCTCCACCGTCACATGCGACAGCGCGCGGAAGCGCCGCAGCCGGGCGTGGTAATATTCGGTCTCCCGGACCTCCTCGCTCGCGATCGAAACGATCGTGCCGAGATGTCCAGGGCCCAGGCGCCAGAGATGCAGATCGACGATGCGGTCGCCGTTGCTTTCGATCGCATCGCGGATGCGCTGCTCGAGCCCGCGGTCGGGGCTCATATCGAGCAGGATCGCGCCGGTATCGCGCACGAGGCCCCAGGACCAGCTGGCGATCACGGCGGCGCCGATGATGCCGGCGAGCGGGTCCATCCACAGCCAGCCGAAGGCGCGCGCGAGCAGCAGGCCCACGATCACCAGCACCGAGACCGCGGCATCGGCGATCACGTGCAGCACTGCGGCGCGCATATTGTTGTCACGGTGGGCGGCCGCGTGGGTGTCTTGCGCGTGCTCCTCGAAGGTCACGTGGTGGGCACCATCGGGGAGATGCACCGTCGCGCGGAATTGGTGCGGCTCGGGAATGGGCTCGATGCTCTCGAGCCCGGCGCCGCTCTCGCGCATCGCGAAGCGCTGGCGGGTGCCGTCCTCGCGGAGGGTCTCGATGCAGACCGAGGGCGCGCTCAGGCCCGCGCCTTCGAGCCGGAAGACGGGCGGGACGCCGTCCTCGAAGATCGACAGCCGGACCGATCCTCCGCCGGTTGGCAGAAGATGAACGTCGTCGTGATCGTGGTCGTGCGCGTGATCATGGTCGTGCCCGTGCCCGTGCCCGTGGCCATGTCCGTGGCCATGCCCGTGATGATGGTCGTGGTCGCCGCCGGCGAGCAGCCAGGCGCTGGCGATGTTCACGACGAGGCCGAGACAGGCGATCGGGATCGCCTCGGCGAAATGGATCGGCACGGGGCTCAGCAGCCGCGTGACCGCTTCGTAGCCGATCAGCAACGAAATCATCGCGAGAATGATCGCGCTCGTGAAACCGGCGAGGTCGCCGAGCTTGCCGGTGCCGAAGGTGAAGCGCGGATCGTGGGCGTAGCGGCGGGCGAAGCGATAGGCGAGGGCGGCGAGCAGCAGGGCGCCGGCATGCGTGCTCATGTGCAGGCCATCCGCCACCAGCGCGATCGACCCGTACAGCGATCCGCCGACGATCTCCAGGATCATCATCGCCGTGCAGATCCAGATCACCCACCAGGTGCGGCGTTCGCTGCGCTCATGGTCGGCGCGCAGGAAAATATGGTCGTGCCCTGCGAAGGTCGTTTGATCAGACATGTCTTGCCTCACTTCAGATAGGCGCGGATCACGGCCAGGAGCTGCTCGGTCGCGTCGTTGTCCTGCGCGTCGGGATGGGTGTCCGCGTCCACGAGGTGCGAACGGACGTGATCCTCGACGACCTCGGCCATCAGCCCCGCAATCGCCCCGCGGACCCCGGCGATCTGCTGCATGACGGTCTCGCAGCCGGCCTCCGCCTCGAGAGCCCGCTCGATGGCCTCGACCTGGCCCCGGATCCGGCGGACGCGCGCCAGCAGCTTCCGCTTTTCACGAACGGTATGGGTCATCCGGCATCTCTAGCATACTCCCCCTCCCTATGACAGGGGGCGCAGCGCCGCCGGACGGCCCCGGCGCGCGACCGCCCTTGACATGGGTCAACGCGGGAACCGCCGGCCGATGCTATCCACCATGAGCAGTATCGGCATCCGCGCGGATGCCGTTCCGGACACCCTCGAGCGGCGGATCCTGCACTGTGGAGCACGATGTTTCGCGACGGTCGTTCATATGCGGTTCGGCGCTGGCCGCC
>DAIDJM010000047.1 GCA_027451405.1 Acetobacteraceae bacterium
CGCCGGGGCGCTGCTGCTGGGGGGGGCCGCGGGCGCAGCCGGGGCCGGGGCGCCGGGGCGGGCGCCGACCTCGCGTTTCTTGCGTACCTCGACCTGCACCGTCTTGGTGCGGCCGTGGGAGAAGCTCTGTTTGACGGAACCGGCATCGACCGTGCGGCCGAGTTCGAGCCGGCCCGCCGGGCGCAGCGATAGCCGCCCCTTGGCCTCCTGGCCGTCCTGCCGCGTCTCCGGATCCTTGCCTTCGCTCATTCACCAACCTGCTTCGTCATCGCCCGCCCGGTCACTCCCGAGAGGCGAAAAATCTCGTCTTCCAGCGAACGCGCCAGCTTTCCCGGCGCGATCGCCACATGCACCACATGGTCCCGGCCGAACACCGCGCCGAGCGAGACCGCGTCGAGCGGCTCCGCCACGGTGACATCGCGTGCGCCGGAGAGGAACCGCCGTTTCTCGTCGGGGCTGCCGTCCGAGGCTTGCAAGATGAGGGCGGCGCGGCCGGAAACCAGCCATTCCCGCGCTTTCGCAAACCCGGCTACCGCCTGGCCGGCCCGCCGCGCCAGCCCCACATGCTCGATCACGCGACGGATGAGCCCCGCTTCCACCATGGCCGCCAGATCGGGCGGCACCACCACCGGGCCCTTCGCGGCGCGAGCGAAAGCGCGCGCCAGAGAATTCTGGGCTCGGGCCGGTTCTATCACATCGCGCCGCGGGCTCAACCACAGGCCCCGGCCGGGCAGGCGTGCCGCCAGGTCGGGGACGATGGCGCGATCGGGCGCGAGCACGAAGCGGATCATGCGCGCGCGCGGACCCGGCTCGCGCGTGGCGACGCAGAGCCGGTGAGGGCCCTCTTCCGCCTCGGGCGCGGCATCCAGGAGGGTGTCGGACGTCTCAGCTCTCCTCGCCCGGCGCGGCCCCGGCGGCGGCTTCGGGAGCGGCCTGGGTTTCCCCTTCCTCACACTCGAACCAATGCGCGCGGGCAGCCATGATGATGTCGTTCGCGGCGGCCTCGTCGATCGCGTCCTCGCCGAGAATCTCGACGAGTTCGTCGCCGGCGAGATCGGCCAGATCGTCGAGCGTCTTGACGCCCTTCTCGCCGAGCGTGACCAGCATCTGCGGCGTGAAGGCCTCGAAGGCGGCGACCTCCTCGGCAACGCCGAGCTCGAGCCGGCGCTCGTTCAGCGCCTGGTCGCGGCGCACGAGATAGGCTTCGGCGCGCATCAACAACTGATCGGCGATGTTTTCATCGAATCCCTCGATTTCGGCGAGCTCGTCGCGCGGCGTGTAGGCCAGTTCCTCGACCGTATTGAAACCCTCGGTGACGAGCAGGCCGGCGATCACGTCGTCGACGTCGAGCGCGTCGACGAACAGGCCGGTGCGGCGGCGGAACTCTTCCTGCCGGCGCTCGCTTTCCTCGGCCTCGGTGAGGATGTCGATGTCCCAGCGCGTGAGCTGGCTCGCGAGCCGCACGTTCTGCCCGCGCCGGCCGATCGCGAGGCTCAGTTGCTCATCGGGAACGACCACCTCGACCCGGCCGGCTTCCTCGTCCATCACCACTTTGGTGACTTCGGCCGGCGCCAGCGCGTTGACCACGAAGGTCGCGGCCTGCGGCGACCAGGGAATGATGTCGATCTTCTCGCCCTGCAATTCCTGCACGACCGCCTGCACGCGGCTGCCGCGCATGCCCACGCAGGCGCCAACCGGGTCGATCGAATGATCGCGCGAGATCACCGCCATCTTGGCGCGGCTGCCGGGATCGCGGGCGACCGCCTTGATTTCGATGATGCCGTCGTAGATTTCCGGGACTTCCTGCGCGAAGAGCTTGGCGAGAAACGCGGGATGCGTGCGGGAGAGAAAGATCTGCGGGCCGCGCGGTTCCTCGCGCACGTCGTAGATATAGGCGCGCACGCGGTCGCCGTTGCGGAAGCTTTCGCGCGGGATCAGCTCGTCACGGCGCAGCAGCGCCTCGGCGCGGCCGATCTCGACCATCAGGTTGCCGTATTCGGTGCGCTTGACGACGCCGTTGACGATCTCGCCGACGCGGTCCTTGAACTCGTCATATTGCCGCTTGCGCTCGTATTCGCGCACGCGCTGCACGATCACCTGTTTCGCGGTCTGCGCGGCGATGCGGCCGAAATCGATCGGCGGCAGCGGATCGACGATGAATTTGCCGATCTCGAGCGCGGGGTCGATGCGCTTGGCGATATGGACCGGGATCTGCGTCTCTTCGTTCTCGACGGTTTCGACCACTTCGGTCCAGCGCGAGAGGCGCACATCGCCGGTGCGCCGGTCGATGGTGGCGCGGATATCCTTCTCGGCGCCGTATTTGGCGCGGCCGGCCTTCTGGATGGCCTGCTCCATCGCTTCGAGCACTTCCTCGCGATCGATCGATTTCTCGCGCGCGACGGCGTCGGCGACGAGGAGCAGTTCGGGGCGGGCTACGGCGGTGTCCATGGGGTCTTTCCTATCTCATGCGCCTCCGGCCCGCCGGAGGCACCTCTCAATGTTTCTTCGCGGCGGTCGCCGCGATCAATTCGTCCGTCAGCACGAGCTGCGCCCGCCGCAGATCGGCGAGCGGCAGCCGGACCTCGCTGCCGTCATCGAGTCGCAGGCGCCCGGCGCCGTCCTCGGCGCCCATCACCATGCCCGCAAAGCGCTTGCGCCCATCGAGCGGCACGGCGAGTTCGGCGCGCGCGCGGTGGCCGGCATAGCGCTCCCAGTCGCGGGCCCGGGTCAGCGGGCGGTCGATGCCGGCCGAGCTGATTTCGAGGGTCCAGGCGCCATGGATCGGGTCGGCCACGTCGAGCACGGCGCCGAGGGCGACCGAGATCGCCTCGCAATCCTCGACGCCGATCGGCAGGCCGCCGGCGCGGTCGGCCATGATCTGCACGACCGGCCGGTCGCGACCGCGAATCGAGACGCGCACGAGCTCGTATCCCATGCCCTCGAGGGTGGGCGTGACCGCGTCGGCGATGCGGGCTTCGAGCCCGGTATGGTGCGGCTGGTCCTGGTCCAATGCCGATCAGGCGGCGCCGGAGCGCCACCCTCCATTTGAAGATGGAGTTGTAGGGTGAACCCGTTCAATACGACCGCGCCGCGCCAGCCGCAAGCGGGTCGTGAGCGCGCGATCGGGGGCGCGCTATTTGGCGCTGCCGGCGTCGGCGAGATCGAGGCAGTTCGGCCAGAGCCAGGTCGATTGCGAGATCAGGTTGCCGCCATTGTCGAGCATCTGGACCGAGAGCGCGCTGTTGCCGGCCGGCGGATAGGCGTAATTGAACCAGGTGTTGCCGACCGCGGCGCCGGTGTCGGAGATGAAGGCGCGCACGTAATTGGCGAGATTGCTGATGGTGGTGCCGAAGGTCGGGCGTTCGAGAATCCATTCCGCGCTCGTACCCTTGAAGCTCGTCCCGGCCGGCGCGGTCGGCGACATCACCACATACTGGTTGGAGGTTGCGTTCTCGACCAGCACGAAGCCGGTGGTCGCGCTTTTCGCGGCGATGAAGACGATCACGATGTCGCCGGGGCTGATCAGCAGATTGGTGATCTGCACGAGGCCGGCCGGAAACCATTCCATCCAGGGATAATAGTAGGCGCTGCTGCCGGCGCTGGTGCAGTAGGCGTCCCCTTCGACGCCGGCCTGCAGGATGTCGCCGCTGTTGACGCCGTCGAGGCCGACCCAGGTGGAATAATGCACGCCGGTATTGCAGGTCCCGAAGGGAAGTTCGGCGATCGACACGTTGAAATCGCCGGCCGCCTGGGTGATCGAGCTGCCGCCGAGGCTGGCGGCGCCGTTGGCGACCACCATGCCGCTCCAGTTGCGGCTGTAATCGTTCACCGGAATGTTGCTCGATTGTGTGACCGCCGGCGCGCGCGGCGCGAAAGGCGCGGGAACCCAGACCGGAAGGGCCATCTCGCGGTGGAGTCTGCGCAGTTGCGGCGTGATGCGGATTTTCGCGCCGGCGACCATGCGGACCCAGTGCGCGTAGGCGGTGCCTTGCATCTTCGAGGGGCGCGGCGGAAAGCCATAGGCGTCGAGATCCGCGTCGCTGGCGCGCAGCGGATCGAAGCCCGCGGGCGGCGCCGCCACGGTGGCGATGTCGGGCAGCGTGGTGGGCAAAAGGCGCGGCGCAGCCATGGCGTTCAACGGCAGGGCGATCGCGAAACCGAAGGTTGCAAGCGTGCGACGCAAGGCGGGCTCCCCGGGGATGGCGGCGCGCCGCGTCATGGCGGAAGGCGCTGCGTTTGGGGATGAGCCTACCGTTGCGTGTAGCGGACGTATAGATCGCCGTTTCCGGGGCCGCGTGATTTTTTGTTTCCGGCGCCAAGGCCGCGATCAGGTCCGGCCGAGTTGCGCAATCATCGTGGCCAGGGCACGCAGATTGGGCGCTCCTGTTTTCGTGAGGATGCGGGCCGCCTGGTCGCGCACGGTCGCCGCCTTCACGCCGCGGCTCTGCGCGATGACGCGCGCGGACGCGCCGGCGAGCAGTTGCGGCACGATCGAGGCCTCGGCCGGTGTGAGATCGAACAGCGCCATCAGTTGCGAGGGCGAGATTTCCGGGGCCGGCGCCACGTCGCGCAGCGTGATCAGCGCGAGACCGGCGCCCTGCGATGCGATCGGGGTTGGCAGCGGCACGATGGCGGCGGAGAGCGGCGGGCCGTTCGGCCGCAGCAGGCGCAGGATGCCGCCGGGCTTTCCGGCCGCCGCGTCGCGCAGCAGGGACGCGAAGGCGTGGGCCGGGTCGCTGGCGGGACAGAGGCCGGCGGGACCGTCGAGCTGGATGGCGCCGCTTTGCGCCAGGGCCTGCGCCACGCGGTTGGCGAACAGCACCTGGCCGGCGCCGGTGGCGATGATCGCGCCGTGGCCGAGCTGGTCGAGGGCGGAGTCGCGGGTGGCGCGCGCGACCCGGGTTTCGGCGAGGCGCCGCTCGAGCCGCAGCGCGGCCGCGATATGGCGGGCCAGCGCGTCGAGCGCGCGGGCCTCGGCGGGGGAGAACGCGCCGGCATCCTCGGCGCGGTGCAGCGCGATCCCGGCGCAGGTGAAGCCTTCGAGCGGCAGCGCCGCTTCGAGCACGTGGGTCGCGCCGCCGATCCGGGCGCGGGCGAAATCGGGATAGCCGCCGGCCGGCCCGAAGGCGCGCGCGACCGGCACTTCGCGGCCCAGCAGACCGGAGAAGCAACGGTTGAGCTCGCCTGGCGGGGCGAAAGGATCGAGATGGATGCGGCCGTCGTCGAGGCTGCGCAGCGGCGCGGGCGGCCATTCGGCGACCGCGCGCGAGGCGCCGTCGGCACCTTGGCTCTGCCGGTAGATCAGGCCGCTTCCGGCATCGAAGGCGGCGAGCAGCGCGGTCCAGACCAGGCTCCAGCGGGCCGGTTCGGCCGCCGCTTCATAAAGCTCGCCGATCAGACCGGCGAAAGGATCGAGCTCGTCCGACATGGAAACCCTCCCTGACCTCGGGCAGAGTGCGGCCGGGGGAGCCTCATGGGTTAATGAAGAGTTCTGAAAAACCATCAAACGGCGAGGCCGGGTGAACCAGGCGGCGCCGCTGCGACCGCCCGCGCCCGACGCGGCGCCCCACCCGGCGCCCGAATCCGATCCGGGCCTCTCGGCGTTCGTCTCGGCCCATGCGGGGGCAGGCAAGACCACGCTGCTGGTCGAGCGGTTGTTGCGGCTGATGCTGAGCGGGGCCGATCCGGCCGGCATTCTCTGCCTCACCTATACGAAGGCGGCCGCGGCCGAGATGGCGATCCGGCTGCAGCGCCGGCTCGGCGATCTCGTGGTGCTGGGCGATGGCGCGCTCGCGGCCCGGCTCCGGGGGCTCGGGGTCCGCGCGGACCGGGAAGCGATGGCCCGGGCGCGCGGGCTGTTCGCGCGGGTGCTCGAACTGCCGGGCGGGATGCACATCGAGACGATTCATGCCTTCTGCCAGAGCCTGCTGCGGCGGTTTCCGCTCGAGGCGCAGGTGTCGCCGCATTTTTCGGTGCTCCAGGATCTCGAGGCCGAGGCGGCGCGCCGGACGGCGCGGGAGGCCGGGATCGCCGATGCCGATCCCGCGGCGCTCGAGACGCTGGCGGGGCTCGTGGAGGCGAACGGGTTCGCCGCGCTGTTCGGGGCGCTGCTGGGCGAGGCCGAGCGGCTCGATGCGGTGCTGGCGCTGGCGGCGCCGGCGCGGCGTGCGGCGATCCGGCGGGCCGCCGGTTGCCGGGCCGAATCGGCCGAGGCGGCGATCGAGGCGGCGCTCGAATGGCCGCAGGCGCAATCGCTGGCCGCGGCCCTGAGCATCGCGGCCCGGGACGGGTCCCAGGGGGTCGCGGCGAAGGCGCAGGACCTGCTCGGCTGGCTCGCGCTGGACCGCGACGGACGCAGGGCCGGCTGGTCCGGCTGGCTCAACCATCACTTCAGGAAAGACGGCCAAAAGGTTGCTGCCTCGAAGTTTTGCAATGAGGTTCTCGCCCGCACCCGGCCCGAGATCGCCGCTGCCTGCGAGGCCGAACAGGCGCGGCTGGAAGCGGTGCTGGCCGAACTCGCGGCGCAACGCTGCGCCGAGGCGACCGAGGCGCTGCTCGCGGTCGCCGCGCCCGCGGTCGCGCGCTACGCGCGGGAAAAAGGCGCCGCCCAGCTCGATTTCGACGATCTGATCGCGCGCAGCGCCAGGCTGCTCGTCGAGCCGGGCGCGGCCTGGGTGCTCTACAAGCTCGATGCGCGGCTCGATCATCTGCTGATCGACGAGGCGCAGGACACGGCGCCGTCGCAATGGCGCATCGCCAAGGCGCTCACCGACGAATTCTTCGCCGGCACCGGGGCGCGCGAGGATGCGGCGCGCACGCTGTTCGCCGTCGGCGACCGCAAACAATCCATCTACTCGTTCCAGGGCGCCGATCCGGAACAGTTCGCGCATTGGCAGACCGCGTATGGGCGGCGTGTGCGGCAGGCCGGCCTGGTCTGGCTCGAGGGGGCGCTCGAACGCTCCTGGCGCAGCACGGGACCGGTGCTGCGGCTGGTGGACGCGGTGTTCGCCGATCCCGAGGCGGCGCGGGGCGTGTGCGCGCCGGGGGAGCTGCGGCACCAGGGGATGCGCGAGGGCCAGGCAGGGCGGGTGGAGCTCTGGCCGCTGGCGCCGCGGCCGGAGAGCCTGACCCCCGATCTCTGGCCCGCGCCGGAGACCAACCGGCGGCGCGAGAGCGCGGTGGCGGCGCTCGTGCAGCATCTCGCCGGCTGGATCGAGACCGAGCTCCGGCAGGGGCGGCTCGAGAGCGCCGGGCGGAAGCTGGCGCCGCACGACATCCTGATCCTCGTGCGCAAGCGGAGCGAAATCGCGCGGGCGCTCGTGGGCGCGTTGAAGGCGCGCGGGATTCCGGTGGCGGGGCTCGACCGGCTGGCGCTGACCGAGCAGCCGGCGGTGCGCGACCTGCTCTCGCTCTGCGAGGCGCTGTTGCTGCCCGAGGACGATCTGAAGGTCGCCGAATATCTGACCTCGCCGCTGGGCGGGCTCGACGATGACGGGCTGATGGCGCTGGCGGCCGGGCGGACCGGCACGCTGGCCGAGGCATTGCGCGCGCGCGCGCCGGAGCGGGCGGATTGGGGAGCGGCCTGGGCACGCTACGCGGCGCTGCGCGCGCGGGTCGATTATGCCGGCCCCTACGCGCTGCTGGCCGAGGCGCTGGGGCCGCAGGGCGGGCGCGCGCGGCTCCTGGCCCGGCTCGGCCCGGAGGCGGCGGAACCGCTCGACGAGCTTCTGAACGCGGCGCTGCTCCATGCGCGGGCGCATCCGCCGTCCTTGCAGCTCTTTCTCCATTGGCTCGAGCAGTCCGGGGCGGAAGTGAAGCGCGAGGCGGAGGCGGCGGGCGCGTCGGTGCGCATCATGACCGTGCATGGCGCCAAGGGACTCGAGGCGCCGCTCGTGATTCTGCCGGACACGGTGAGCGGTCTCGCGCGGGGTGGGGCGCTGCTCTGGACCGAGGATCCGGCGGGGGGCGGGGACGTGCCGCTCTGGTCGCCGGCGCGGGAGGCGTTGGGCAGCGGCGCCCTGGCGGCGCGCGCCCGGAAGGCCGCGCGCGAGGCCGAGGAGGAGAACCGGCTGCTCTATGTGGCGCTGACCCGTGCGCGGGACCGGCTGGTGATTTGCGGCGCCACGCCCGGCAAGCCGCAACCGCAGAGCTGGTACGCGATGATCCGGCGCGGGCTGGAGCGCGCCGGCGCGAGACCGCTCGCCCATCCCTGGGGCGAGGGGCTGTGTCTGGAATCCCCGCAGCTCGCGGCGCCGGACACTGCCGATGCCGTGCGGCACGCGGCCGCGGTGGCGCTGCCGGCTTGGCTCGGCCGCGCACCGGATTGGCGGCATGCGCCGCCGCCGCCTGAGCCGCGCCGTCCGGTGCCGTTGGCGCCGAGCCGCCCCGAGGGGATCGAGCAGGGGCCGGTGCCGGCGGCGCGTTCGCCGCTGGCGGGGGGTGGGAAGCGCTATGCGCGCGGGCGGCTGATCCACGCGCTGCTGCAGCGCCTGCCGGAGTTGCCGGAGCCGGAGCGGGAGGGGGCGGCGCGGCGGTTCGCGCCGGAGGTGGCCGATGAGGTGATGGCGGTGCTGCGCGATCCGGCGCTGGCCGCGCTGTTCGGGCCGGGGAGCCGGGCCGAGCAGCCGGTGGCGGGCATGGTCGGCGACCGGGTGATCGCGGGGCAGGTGGACCGGCTCGCGGTGCTGCCGGATCTCGTGCTGGTCGCCGATTACAAGACCGGGCGGGCGCCGCCGCCGGCGCCCGAGCGGGTGCCGGCCGCCTATGTGCGGCAGATGGCGGCCTATCGCGCGGTGCTGGCGGGGATTTATCCGGAGCGGCGAATCGCGTGCTGTCTGGTGTTTACCGAAGGGCCGGCGCCGGTCTGGCTGCCTCCGGCGATGCTGGACGCGGCGGCGGCTTGGTTGGCGGGCGAGGCTTGATCGGACGGGCGGCCCGCGCCATTTCGCGGGCGAGTTTGAGGAGGTGCGCATGAGCGCCAATACCGTGGCCGTCACCGACGACAGCTTCGAGACCGATGTGCTGCAATCCGACAAGCCGGTGCTGGTCGATTTCTGGGCCGAGTGGTGCGGCCCGTGCCGGATGATCGCGCCGGCGCTCGAGGAGATCGGCGCCGAGTATCAGGGCAAGATGACGGTCGCGAAGGTGAATATCGACGAGAACCCAAACACGCCGAACGCCTATGGCGTGCGGGGGATTCCGACGATGATCCTGTTCAAGGGCGGCAAGGCGGTGGCCACCAAGGTCGGCGCCGCGCCCAAGGGCGCACTCAAGGAGTGGGTCTCGACCAGCCTGGGTTGAGAAATGGGGTCTGGGGCCTTATGGCCCCAGCAGGCTTGCCATGGGCGCGCCATTGGTTCGAGCGCCAATGGCGAGGGGCCGAGCCCCTGGCCATTCTTTTTCGGAGTTCCTGATGCCCGACGCGCTGGTTCAGCCCGACTTCAAGGTCCGCGATCTCGCGCTCGCCGATTGGGGCCGGAAAGAGATTTCCATGGCCGAGGACGAGATGCCCGGGCTCATGGCGCTGCGCGAGGAATATGCCGGCCGCGCGCCGCTCAAAGGCGCCCGCATCGCCGGCTGCCTGCACATGACGATCCAGACCGCGGTGCTGATCGAGACCCTCATCGCGCTCGGCGCCAGCGTGCGCTGGTCGTCCTGCAACATCTTCTCGACCCAGGATCATGCGGCGGCGGCGGTCGCGGCCGCGGGGATTCCGGTTTTCGCCTGGAAAGGCATGAGCGAGGAAGAGTTCTGGTGGTGCATCGACCAGACCGTGCGCGGTCCGGACGGGTGGACACCGAACATGATCCTCGACGATGGCGGCGACCTCACCATCGTGATGCACGAGAAATTCCCCGACCTGCTCGACGAGGTGCGGGGCCTGTCGGAGGAGACGACGACGGGCGTGCACCGGTTGTGGAACATGGCGAAGGCCGGGACGCTGCGGGTCCCGGCGATCAACGTCAACGACAGCGTGACGAAGTCGAAATTCGACAATCTTTATGGCTGTCGCGAGAGCCTGGTGGACGCGATCCGGCGCGGGACCGACGTGATGATGGCCGGCAAGGTCGCGGTGGTGGCCGGGTTCGGCGACGTGGGCAAGGGGTCGGCGGCGTCGCTGCGGCAGGCGGGCTGCCGTGTGCTCGTGACCGAAGCCGATCCGATCTGCGCCCTGCAGGCGGCGATGGAAGGTTACGAGGTCGTCACCATGGAGGATGCGGCGCCGCGCGGCGACATCTTCGTGACCGCGACCGGCAATATCGACGTGATCACGATCGATCATATGCGCGCGATGAAGCACCGCGCGATCGTCGCCAACATCGGCCATTTCGATAGCGAAATTCAGATCGAGGCTCTCCGCAACTACACCTGGGAGAACGTCAAGCCGCAGGTGGACGAGGTGGTGTTCCCGAACGAGAAGCGGCTGATCGTGCTCTCGGAGGGGCGGCTCGTGAATCTCGGCAACGGCACCGGCCATCCGAGCTTCGTGATGTCGGCGAGCTTCACCAACCAGGTGCTGGCGCAGATCGAGCTCTGGAACGCCAAGCCTGGGCAATACGAGAAGCGGGTCTATACGCTGCCGAAGCATCTCGACGAGAAGGTGGCGTCGCTGCACCTGGCGAAAGTGGGCGCGAAGCTCACGAAGCTCACGGAAAAGCAAGCGGCGTATATCGGCATCCCGAGCGAGCATGGGCCGTTCAAACACGAGCTCTATCGCTACTGAGAAGGGGATTCTTCTTTTTCTGAAGAAAAAGAAGCAAAAAGACTTTTGTTCGTTGGGACTGGGGGCGCTGTCGCACCAGCCTGATGCGAGTCGCATCGGGATGCTGCGGCAGGCGCCCCTAACCACAGGACAAAGTTTTTTGGTTCTTTTTTTCAAAAAAGAACAGAAATGCTTACCGTCGATCGTTTCTTCAATCTCATCCTTCTGCTCGCCGCGATGCTCTCCGGCGTCGCCTTCATCGGCGGGCTGAGCGCGATCGTCCTGTCGTTCTGCGAGGGCGATCCGCCGCTGGTTCCGCTCTACGCACCCTTTCTTGCGGCTTTGTTCGGGATCGGGCTGGTGTTGCTGCGGCGCGCGGTGGTGTTCGTCGATCCGGCTTCGGCTGAGCTGGGGGAGTGAGGGCTTCTTTTTCTGAAGAAAAAGAAGCAAAAAGACTTTCGTCCGTTTGGACTGGGGCCTCTGGAGCCACGCACCGATGCGAATCGCATCTGGACGTTGCTGCAGGCGCCCCTGGCCAGGTGACAAAAGTTTTTTGGTTCTTTTTTTCAAAAAAGAACATTCTTGCTTCGCTCCAAGGCCGCGCATGACCCCGTGGGACCGTCTAAGAGCCTGGCAGACAGAGGTGCGGGAGCCGGCGCTCTCGCTGCTTGTCGTCTATCTTCTTTTCCTGGAGTTCGTGCTGGCGCCGTGGGAGGTGGAAGCCGGGCTGGATGTGCGGCGCGGGGGCAGCGGCGTGATCGCGGCCGGCTTCGCCGGGTTCGCCTTCTGCATCGTGCGCACGCGCCTCGGCGTCGCGCTGGTGCTCGGCGTGTGCCTGATGGCGATCCTCGGCTGGATTCTGGGCGGTTTCATGCCGCCCTCGGCCGAGATCCGCATCGAGCTGATCGTCAAGTTCGCGGTCCTGGTATTGCTCACGGGCGCGATCGGCGCGGCGGTGTTCGGTCCCGGTGCGATCACGCTGCACCGCGTGCTGGGCGCGGTCGCGATCTATCTCATGGTGGCGCTGATCTTTGCGCAGGCTTTCGGCGCGATCGTGAGCCTCGATCCGCACGCCTATCAGTTCGCACCCGGCAACCATCCGGGTGACGGGCAGTTGCTCTATTTCAGTTTCGCCACGCTGACGACCGCAGGCTACGGCGACATCGTGCCGGTCGATCCATTCGCGCGCAGCCTCGCCAGTCTCGAGGCCGTGTTCGGGCAGCTCTATCCGGCAACCGTGCTGGCCCGTCTGCTCACGCTTGAACTGGAGGCACGCCGGCGCTGAACCGGGTGCATGCTGCCACCCAGACGCGCGCGGTTGTAGCGCGTGTCCGCCCCGAATGATTTCGGACGCCGCGTTCGCGCCCGGGTCAGGCTCTCTCGTACCAGTGGCGTGAGCGGCGGACGAGGTGGGCGACCGATAGCATCACCGGCACTTCCACGAGCACGCCGACGACCGTTGCCAGGGCGGCGCCCGACTGGAAGCCGAACAGCGCGATGGCGGTGGCGACGGCAAGCTCGAAGAAATTGCTGGCGCCGATCAGCGCCGACGGGCCAGCGACGCACCAGGCCACGCCGAGCTGGCGGTTGAGCCAGTAGGCAAGTCCCGCATTGAAATATACCTGCACCAGAATCGGCACCGCGAGCAGCGCGATCACCGCGGGCTGCCGGACGATCGCTTCGCCTTGCAGGCCGAACAGCAGGACCAGCGTCAGCAGCAGCGCGCCGAGCGACAGCGGCGCGAGCGCACCGAGCGTCTGGGCCAGGGCCGGTGGTCCGCCGCGCGCCATCAGCGACCGCCGCCAGAGCTGCGCCACGGTCACGGGCACGACGATATAGAGAATCACCGACAGGACCAGCGTGTTCCACGGCACGGCGATCGAGGACAGGCCCAGCAGCAGCGCCACGATGGGCGCGAACGCCACGACCATGATCGTGTCGTTGAGCGCGACCTGCGCGAGCGTGAAATGCGGCTCGCCATCGACCAGGTTCGACCAGACGAACACCATGGCCGTGCAGGGGGCCGCTGCCAGCAGGATCAGCCCGGCCCGGTAGCCGTCGATCTGCGACGGCGGCAGGAGCGGGCGGAAGAGATGGCCTATGAACAGCCAGCCGAGCAGCGCCATCGAGAACGGCTTGACCAGCCAGTTCACGCCGAGGGTGGCGGCAATGCCGCGCCAGTGCCGGCCGACCTCGCGCAACGCGGCGGGGTCGATCTTGAGCAGCATCGGCACGATCATCAGCCAGACCAGTAGCGCCACCGGAATGTTGACGGAAAATAACGTCGCGTCGCCGAGCGCCCGGAACAGGGTGGGGGCCGCCTGTCCGAGCACGATGCCCGCCACGATGCAGAGCAGGACCCAGAGCGTCAGGAACCGCTCGAAAATCCCCATGGCGGGCCGCGCCGGCACTGCCGCTTCGCTCATCGCGTCACGCGCTGGCCGGCGGCATCGACCACGGGCTCCCCGTCCTCCTTGGAGAGCGCGCCGCGCTGGGGCTGGGACAGAATCTCCAGCACCGTTTCCGAGGGGCGGCACAGTCGCGCGCCCTTGTCGGTGACGACGATCGGCCGGTTGATGAGAATGGGATGGGCGATCATGGCGTCGATGAGCGCGTCGTCGGTCAGGGCCGGATCATCCAGCCCCAGCGCGTCATAGGGCGTGCCTTTCCGGCGCAGGACGCCGCGCACCGGCAGCCCGATGCGGGCGATCAGCGCCACCAGTTCGCTGCGGCTCGGCGGCGTCTTGAGATATTCAACGATGCGCGGCGTCTCTCCGCTGTTGCGGATCAGCGCGAGGACATTGCGAGAGGTCCCGCAATCCGGATTGTGATAGATCGTGACCGTCATGGCGCGCCCTCCGCGCTCGCCGCTGCCGCTGCCCTGCGCCTCCGGGCCGGGGTCTGGCCGGACGGATCGCAGGCGGGCGCGCAGGCGGCGATCGTTCCGCCGCAACAATTCTCCGTCAGATAGGCGAGGAGCGCGTTCATCGCCGCATATTCGGCGACGTAGATCAGCGAGCGGCTTTCCCGGCGGAAGCGAACCAGCCCTGCATGCCTGAGCTGGTTGAGGTGGAAGGACAAGGTTGCCGGCGGCAGCGTGAGCCGCGCGCCGATCCGGCCGGGCGACAACCCCTCCGGGCCGGCCTGGACCAGCAGCCGGAACACGTCGAGCCGCGTGGGCTGCGCCAGCGCCGCCAGCGCGGCTACGGCACTCGTCTTTTCCATGGTTCCAGTTTTATCGAAATAGCCGGCGGGTGTCGAGCGATTGGTTCACCCGGTGGATCAACCGCGCCATGCGCGCGCTCATTAGCGCCCGGCGGAGGGGGTATGCCCACGATGACTCGGGCGGCCCTCCTCGTTAAACGGGTCTGGGGCCTTCCGGCCCCAGCAAGGGCGCCGGGGCAAAGCCTCGGCCCGCCGGAGGCGGAGGAAACAGAAACGTGAAGAGCCAACATCCCGAAACCCTCGTCCTGCATGCCGGCTGGCGCAGCGATCCGGCGACGAACGCTGTTGCGGTGCCGATCTATCAGACGACGTCCTATCAGTTCGACAGCACCGACCACGCGGCCAATTTGTTCGCCCTGCGCGAGCTCGGGAATATCTACACGCGCATCATGAACCCGACGGTCGATGTGCTGGAGAAGCGCATGGCGGCGCTCGAGGGCGGGGTGGGGGCGCTGGCGCTTGGGTCGGGGCAGGCGGCGACGGCGCTGGCGGTGCAGAATCTGGCGAGTGCCGGCGACAATATCGTCAGTTCCACCGATCTTTATGGCGGGACCTGGAATCTTTTCGCCAATACGCTGAAGGCGCAGGGGATCGAGGTGCGATTCGTCGATCCGGCCGATCCTGAGGCGTTCGCGCGGGCGACGGATGCGCGCACCCGGGCTTATTATGCGGAGACGCTGCCCAATCCGAAGCTCGTGGTGTTTCCGATCGCCGAGGTGGCGGCGATCGGCAGGCGCATGGGCATTCCGCTGATCATGGACAATACCGCGGCACCCTTGCTGGTGCGGCCGTTCGAGCATGGGGCGGCGGTGGTGATGTATTCGGCTACGAAATATATCGGCGGCCATGGCAACAGCATTGGCGGCGTTATCATCGATGGCGGGAATTTCGACTGGGGGGCGCACGCCGAGCGGCAGCCCAATCTGAACACGCCCGATCCGAGCTATCATGGGGCGGTTTGGAGCGAGGCGGCGAAGCCGCTCGGGCCGATCGCGTATATTTTGCGGGCGCGGGTGGTTTTGTTACGCGATCTAGGGGCGCCGCTGGCGCCGTTCAACGCATTCCTCATCCTGCAGGGGCTCGAGACGCTGCCGCTCAGGATGCGGGCGCATTGCGAGAATGCCGAGATCGTCGCGGCCTATCTGGCGAAACATAAGGCGGTGACGCGGGTTATCCATCCCGGGTATCACCAGGGGGTGGCGAAGGCGCGGACCGAACAATATCTCACGCGGGGGCGGGGGGCGCTGCTCGGGTTCGAGCTGGCGGGCGGGGCCCTGGCGGGGCGGGCGTTCATCGATGCGCTGCGGATGGTGTATCACGTCGCCAATATCGGCGACGCGCGCACGCTCGCGATCCATCCGGCGAGCACGACGCACAGCCAGCTCGATCCCGAGGAACAGCTCGCGACTGGGGTTTCGCCAGGCTATGTGCGGCTTTCAATCGGGATCGAGCATCCCGACGATATCATTGCCGATCTGGAACAGGCCCTCCGGCGGGCGGTTTCGGGCTGAGGCGTGCGGAATGGGGGTCTGGGGCCTTACGGCCCCAGCGGAGTGCAGAGGCGGAGCCTCTGCCCGCCGGAGGCACGTCTCAACCCCCACGCCATTTCCGATAGCCCGCGGCGCGCAGCTCGCAGGCGGGGCAGGCGCCGCAGCCATAGCCCCAATCGTGGCGGCGGCTGTGGTCGCCGCGATAGCAAGTATGCGTTTGTTCGCGGACGATCTCGAGGATACCGAGCGCGTCGGCGAGTGCGAACGTCTCCGCTTTGTCGAGCCACATCAACGGGGTTTCGATAACGAAACGGGAGTCGAGGCCGAGATTGGCGGCGAGCTGCATGGCCTTGATCGTGTCGTCGCGGCAATCGGGGTAGCCCGAGAAATCGGTCTCGCACATGCCGGCGACGAGGCGGCGGAGGCCTCGCCGCCAGGCCAGCGCGGCGGCAGCGGCGAGGAAGAGGAGGTTGCGGCCGGGGACGAAGGTGGTGGGGAGGTTGCCTTGGCCGATGGTGATTTCGGCCTGCGAGGTCAGCGCGGTGGCGCCGATGCCGGCGATGGTGGCGGTGAGGTCGATGAGGTGGTCGGGGCCGAGGCGGGGGCCGTTGGGCGTGGCGGCGAGGGCGGCGCGGATGGGGGCGCGGCAGTCGAGTTCGATGGCGTGGCGCTGGCCGTAGGCGAAGCCGAGGGTCTCCACGTGGGGGTAGCGGGCGAGCGCCCAGGCGAGGCAGGTGGTCGAGTCCTGGCCGCCGGAAAACAGGACCAGGGCGGCATCTTCAGATGGCGCCGGGGGCGGCGTATGGTCTTGCGTCATGGACGGCGATCTGAACCTGAATTTCTCCGAGGAGGAAATCCGGCGCTATGCGCGGCACATCCTGCTCGACGAGGTGGGCGGGGTGGGGCAGGCGCGGCTGCGGGCCGCGCGGGTGCTGATTGTGGGCATGGGCGGGCTCGGCTCGCCGCTGCTGCTCTATCTCGCGGCGGCCGGGGTCGGGACCATCGGGATCGCCGACGACGATGCGGTCGATCTGTCGAATTTGCAGCGGCAGATCGCGCACGCGACCGGCTCGGTGGGGCGCGCGAAGATCGAATCGGCCGCGGAACAGGCGGCCTCGATCAATCCGCATGTGCGGATCGTCGCGCATCGGCTCCGGGTGGATGCGGAGAACGTCGCCGGGCTGATCGAGCCCTACGACATCATCTGCGACGGGACCGATAATTTCGCCGCGCGGTTCGTCATCGCGGACGCCGCCTACCGGGCGGGAAAAATCCTGGTCTCGGCGGCCGTTTTGCGGTTCGACGGGCAGCTGGCGATTTTCGGGCCGGGCGGGCCTTGCTATCGCTGTCTCTATCCTTCCGAGCCGCCCGAGGGCGCGGTGCCGAGTTGCGCGGAAGCGGGTGTGCTCGGCGCGGTGACCGGCGTCATGGGGACGTTGCAGGCGACCGAAGTGTTGAAGCTCATTCTCGGGATCGGCGAGACGCTGGCGGGCAGATTGCTGATCTGGGACGGTCTGGCGATGCGTTTCAGGATCGTCCGCCTGGCCCGCGATCCGGTATGCCCGGTCTGTGGCGAAAACAGCTGAGCGGGAAGGGGCGCGGCACGCGCTCCGCCGGCGGCTCGGCGTGTTGCTGCTGACCGGCACGCATGAGCGGGCGCATTTCGGCCTGACGCTCGCGTGCAGCGCCGCCGCGCTCGACGACGACGTCATCCTGTTCGCGAGCGCCGGCGGCTGCGCGGCGCTGCTGCGGGACTGGACCGCGCTCGACCCCGGGGGGAGGGACGCGGTCGTGCGCATGCGGGGGGTCGCGGGGTTTGCGGAGTTGCGTGATGCGGCCAGTGAACTCGGTGTGCGGATGATCGCCTGCGAGGCGGCGCTGCGGGCGGAGGGTGTCGATGCGTCGGCGCTGGCGCCGGGCGTCGAGGTGGCCGGGGTCGCCACCTTCCTGGAGAGCGTAGGCAGCGGCCGGATCGTCTCCGTATAACGGTATGCGATGACGGGACGGTTCGAGTCGGGCGCGAAACGCGCCTGTCTGGTTTTGCTGGCGTTGGCAGCGGGCGCGGCGGCGCCGACGCCGACGGTCCATGCCCGGCATCGGCCGGTGCGGCGCGCCGTGCATGCGGCGCCGCTCGTCACGTCGCCGCCGCTCAAAAAGGGGCCGGCCAAGAAGGCGCCCGCCAAGAAGGCGCCGGCCAAACCGGCCGCGCCCGCCAAGCCGCCGCCGCCGAAATTGCCGCCCGATGTCGGCACGAGCACCGGCCTGCATCTGCCGCGCTTCGCATCGCTCAGGAGCGACGATGTGAATATGCGCAGCGGCCCGGGTGAGCGCTATCCGGTGCTCTGGGTCTATAAGCGCCGGGAGTTGCCCGTGGAGATCACGCGGGAATTCGATGTGTGGCGGCTCGTGACGGACATGGATGGCATCAAGGGCTGGGTGCATCAGGCGACGCTGACCGGAAGCCGCAGTTTCGTGGTGGTGGGGAAAAGCGAGGCGACCTTGCGGGCGCAACCCGACGACGGGGCCGCGGCGGTCGCGGAATTGCGGCCGGGAGTGGTGGGCAAGCTGCGGCGCTGCGATGCAGGCTCGGCCTGGTGCGAGGTCGAGGCCGGCGGGTATCGGGGCTGGCTGCCGCGCGAGGCATTCTGGGGAACGCTGTCGCAGGAGGCAGTGCAACCCTGACCGGCGCGGCTTGACGGTCGTTCCGCGGGCGCCCATCTGCGCCGCCGAAAGGCAGGGCGGCATGATCGAGATCCGGGCGCGCGACGGTCTGGGCGGGGCCAATCACGGTTGGCTCGACACCAAACATCATTTCTCCTTCGCGGATTATCACGACCCGGCGCGCATGGGCTGGGGCGCGTTGCGCGTATGGAACGACGACGCCATCGCGCCGAACACGGGATTTCCTCCGCATCCGCATGCGAACATGGAAATCATCACCTATGTGCGGCAGGGCGCGATCTCGCACCGCGACAGTCTCGGCAATGCCGGGCGGACGGCGGCGGGCGATGTGCAAGTGATGAGTGCCGGAAACGGAATCCGGCACAGCGAATATAATCTGGAGCCGGAGGCGACGAAGATTTTCCAGCTTTGGATTCTGCCGCGGCGAAGCGGGGGCGAGCCGAGCTGGGGCGCGCGGGCCTTTCCGAAAGGCGAACGGGCCGGGCAGTTCGTGGCACTCGCCAGCGGTCTGCCGGGAGATGAGGGCGCGCTGCCGATCCGCGCGGATGCGCGCGTGCTCGGCGCCACGCTGCAGGCGGGACAGAGCCTCGATTATGCCGCCGCCCCTGGGCGTCATCTTTATCTCGTGCCGGCCGCCGGCGCGGTTTCGGTCAATGGGCATCGGGTGGCGGAGGGCGATGGCGCGGCCATTCGCGACGAGCCGTCCTTGCGGATCGAGGCGGGAGAGGATTCGGAGATTCTGCTGGTCGACGCGGCGTGAGGCGCTTAGGCCAATCTCTTCCAGACGCGTAAGTAATCGAGCGTGTAGTCCCAGTTGTCCGGCTCGGCCTTCATGCCGGTCAGATCGACGCCCGGCAGATTCATGCCGATCTGGTTGGTGACCAGGATGTGCGCGGGCGGCGCGCGCCAGAGATAGTTCACCTGCTGCAACTCGACCCCGTCCAGTAGCCACACCGGCGCGCCCTGCCGCCAGTCGAGCGCGAAGACGTGAAAGCCGGCCGAGAAATCGATGCCCGGGTCGTATTTGCCGTCATCCATCCGGGTGAAGAGCGGGTGCGGGTTGCCGTAGCGCTCGGGATGGCCGTTGACCTGCACATGGCTTTCCATGATGCGCGGCACCGTGCGGTGCTGCCAGACGAAGAATTCGAAGATGTCGATCTCCGGCGGCCATGGCGTCGCGGAGAAGGTGGCGTTCGGGTATTCGACGCCGGGATTGATCCAGAAGGCGGGCCAGACGCCCAAGCCCCGCGGCAGCTTGGCGCGCATCTCGACGACCATGCCCTCGGTGAAGGGCAGGAGCGCGCGCAGCATGCCGGATTCGATGCCGCCATTGTGCAGGCCGCCGCCCGGCGGAATGCGGCCTTTGAGGATCAGCGTATCGGCCGTGAAGACATGGAGCGAGCGCGGATCGCCTTCCGGATAATCGCGATGCTTGGACCAGTAGCTCCACAGCCCGTCGAGGCGGCCCTGGTCATAGATGTAACGGTATCGGAAGAAGCGGTCGAGGTCGGATTTGCGTCGCACGGTGGCGTCCGGGCGGGAATGTCCGAAGCGCCAGTCGCGCAGATTGGCGAAGGTGCCGGTGAGGCCGAGCGGCTTGACCGCGGATGACGCGGCCAGGCCGAGGGAGGCGGCGCTGGCCAGGACCCCGCGCCGGGTCAGGGCCGGCGAAGGCATCAGAAATGGCGCTCGAAGATCTTCACCACGTCGCCGGGGGCGAGCAGGGATTGCGGCGTGATCCGGCCTTTTTCGACCTGGCCGTTCACCGTGCGGATGTCCTGCGCCTCGTCCTCGACGGCCCGGTAGGTGAAGCCGCCGGCGACGGCGACTGCGGTGAGCATGGTCATACCCGGCTGATACGGATATTGGCCGGGCCGGTTCACTTCACCGAGCACGAAAATCGGCCGGTAGGTGGTCACTTCCACCGACACGCTCGGATTGCGCAGCAGGTTGCGCTTGCTGAATTCCTCGTCGAGCATGCTGGCGAGCTGCTCGGGCGTGGTGCCGGCCGCGTGCACGTTGCCGAGCAGCGGGATCGCCAGATCGCCCTGATCGTCGATCCGGAACTTGCCGCTCAGCTGTTCGGCGCCGAAGGTGATGATCCGGACTTCATCGCCGCCGCCGAGCCGGTAGCCGCCCGGGGTGTAATCGCTCATCGGAGGCAGGCCGCTGCCGGGATCGCAGGCGGCGAGCAGGAGCGGGGCGAGGATCGCCATTCGTTTCAGCATCTTGCCTCCAGGATGATGGCGCGGGACCTCACAGCGCGACCTTGAGTTGGAGCGCCACGAGATGCTCGCTGTAATTGGCACCGAAAATGCCGGTCGGTCCGGGCAGGACAAACGCCCCGCCATTGCCGTTTCGTGTCGAATACGTATAGGTCAGCGCCAGCGCGAGATTGCGGTTCAGTTTGTAGGTGGCGCCGACGCCGATGTCGTAGAATTGCTGGTTGCCGCTTCCCTGGTAGCTGTCCAGATACACGTCGCCATGCGCGTTCAGCACGACGTTCCGGTAGAGCTCGTGATCGACCGAGAGCTTCAGCGCCGTCTCGGTGAAGGCGGTGGTGGCTTCGGCGGCCGAATCCTCGATGTACCGCGCGGCGGTCGCGGTCACGGTGGTGAGCGGTGTCGGCGTCCAGGTGACCGCGCCTTCGACGATCGGCGCCTGGATCGTCTTGTAGGCGCGGCTCGTGAAATTGCGCTGTTCGTATCCGCCGAGCAGGCGGAAATCGATGACGCCGTCGGCGTCGTAGGCGAGGCCGACCAGCACCGAGATGTCGTTAAAGCTCTGCAACGGAACGCCCGGCAGCGGGTTGGCGAAGGTCGCGTTGGCGTCGCGCACGACGAGCACGATGCGGCGGCGCGTGGCGAATTCGTAGGAGGCCACGACGCTGGGTTCGACCACGAAACGGTCACGGTAGGTCTGGACGTACGGCTGGTTCAGGACCTGGCCGTTGTCGAAATTATACCAGCTGAGATCGATGCCGGGCTGGATCGAGAGCCGGCTGTCGACCCAGTTGTAGTTGGTCCGCAGATCGTTGACCCGGTAGGCGATCGGCATGTCGAGCTGCGGCACGTCGAGATCGCCCGGCGTCTGGTAGAGGTTGAGATGCGAGGCGCCGATATAGAGCGTGTCCTCGCCGATCTGGTGCGAGGCGCCGAGCTGGGCCGACCAGTTCGTGTAGGACTGCACCGATTGCTGCGGATATTCGTAATCGTCGAGCGTGAGGGCCGCGTCGGCCTCGTTGACATTGTCCTTGTAGCTGAGCGCGACTTTGGGATTGGTCTCGACCAGCATGCTGCCCTGCGCCTGCGGCGTGCCGGTCACGTTGCTGTCGTAGCCGATCGATTCGGTGAGTGTCGGCAACAAGGTGAAATTGCCGAACGTCACACCGGTGGGGTCATATTCCGGATGAAGCCGGGTCTGCACGGTCACACCCGGCAGCGGCCCATACCCCGGTATGTTCTGATCCAGATACTGATCGATGACCTGCGCGCTGGCCGGCGCCGCCATCAGCAGAAGCGGGAGCGCGGCTGGAAGCGCCGATTTCGTCCTCTGCATCGATCCGGTTTTCCCCCTGTTCACAACCACGCGATTACGCTCCCGCAAGTGCGAACGCGGAGGGGCCAGGATGGTTTCCACGCTCACGATCTTATCCTTTCGCCGCAACGGACGGCGACCAACGATGGGTTGAGTAGCGGTCAAACAGGGGGGCGGCAGTTCACATGTCTGTCATAAGCGCCGCTTCGGCCGGGCCCTTGCCCCGGGCGGCGCGGGCCCAGTCGCTCACCGAGGCGCGGCTGCTGCGCTTCACGGTGCTGCTGTTCGCGGCATCGTTGTTCTTGCAGCGTTTCGGCCTGCCGTTCGGCGCGAAGTCGATCAGCCTGGTGGGCCCGGTCGGGCTCGGGCTCGCCGCCTTCGAATGGTGGCGCGGCACGCTCGTCTTCCACCGCGGCCGCGTGCTGATTTTCGGGCTGTTGTGCTTCTGGATCGCGTTCGGGGCGGCGGTGCGGGCCGCGCTGCCGGACAATTTCGGGGTGGCGCCGCTGGTGCGGTCGCTCGCGCAGTTCCTGCTGCTCAACAGTTTCGCGATGCTCGGTTTCGCCGAGCCGGTGAGCGAGGCGGCTTTCTTCCGGCGCATCAACGGCGTGCTCGCCTGGATCGCGATCGCGGGTCTCGCGCAGTTCCTGCTGCAATTCGCCGGGCTCGGCCTGTTCGCGTTCCACGGCATCGTGCCCGACTGGCTGCTCTACGAGAAGAACTACGTGCAGATCATCGAGGTGGGGGTCGGCGACATCCTCAAATCGAACGGCTTCTTTCTCGAGGAGCCGTCGCTGTTTTCCCAGTTCATGGCGGTGGCGATCATGATCGAGGCGCTTGGGCCGCGAAGGCGCGCCTATTTCGCGCTGTTCGCCGCCGGCCTGCTGTTGTCCTTCTCGGGCACCGGCTGGATCGTGCTGCTGGTGTTCCTGGCGACCGTCGGTGCCCGGCTCGGTGGCCGCGGCGTGGCGATCGCGCTCGGCGTGACTGCGGCGCTGGCCTGCGCGGGCGCGGCGATGATGCTGCTGGCGCCCGACATGGCCGCCGCGTTGCAGGATCGCTTCGCCGAATTCTCTACACCGGGCACTTCCGGGCACATGCGGTTCGTGACGCCGTTCTGGGCGGCCGGCGACGTGATCGGGCGCGATCCGCTCTCGCTGCTGACCGGCATCGGCGCCGGCGTGAGCGAGCGGCTCAGCCTGCCCTATGCCTACGACGTGAACACGCCGATCAAGATCATGCTGGAATACGGCATCCCGGCGCTGATCCTGTATCTCGGGCTGTTTCTCGTGGGCGAGCATACGCCGGCGCAGGGGGCGCTGCTGGCTCCCGTCATCGTGCTCGTTCTGATGACCGGCGGGTATCAGGAATTCCCGCCGGTACTGTTTCCGATGCTGCTGCTGGTGTCGCTGGCGCGGCTGCGGCGCGAGGCGCCGGACTGAGGCTCAATCGTCGCGGTGGACGCGCTCCATGCGCTCGTGACGCTCCTGCGCCTCGAGCGAGAGGGTGGCGATGGGGCGCGCTTCCAGCCGCTTGAGCCCGATCGGCTCGCCGGTCTCTTCGCAATAGCCGTAAGAGCCGTTCTCGATGCGCAGCAAAGCCTGATCGATCTTGGCGATCAGCTTGCGGGCGCGGTCGCGGGTCCGCAGCTCGAGCGCGCGATCGGTCTCGACGCTGGCGCGGTCGGTGATGTCGGCCTCATGGATGCCGCCCTGGCTCAGGCTCAGCAGCGTATCGTCTGCTTCGCGCAACAGGTCGGCCCGCCAGCGGAGCAATTTCTGGCGGAAATACTCGACTTGGAGGGGGTTCATAAACGGTTCGGCGTCGGACGGCGCGTAGTCCGGGGGCAGCGTGACCATCATGCGGGCGCTTCCTCAGACCGATCTGCTGCGCGGCGGGCTGTCCGGCAGTGTCGGCTGGCGCGGCTTATAGCGGCGGGTATGCGCCTCGCCAAGCGGTTCGCCGCTGGCACGCCGCCCTGCCGCGGGCGCTATGGCCCGAGCGGGTCCGGGGCGGAGCCCTGACCGCCGCCAGCGCGCTTGGCCAGCTCCACCGCCGCCCGCACCCGGATTTCCTGCAGCACCGATTCCAGCCCGGGCGACCCCGCCGCCATGCCGCGGTCCGCCAGCTCGGCCAAGCGGGCGAGGCAGGGCGCCGGCGCGGCGCCGCTCAACAGCACGGTCTGGAGGGATTGCAGGCCGTCGAGCACCGCCTCGCCGTGCCGTTCGGCGTCCTCGGTCTCGCCACCGGTCGCGAGCGCCGGGAGCGCGGCCGGTGATGCCGGCGCGGTCTCGGGGGCCGGCGCGGCGCCGGCGACGGGATCGAGCCAGGGGTCGAAGCCGGCGCGGCGGCGGGTGCGCCGCGGCGTGGGTCCGACCGTCACGCTGCCCAGATTGCCGATCCGCTCCACCATGCCGCCACTCCGCCGGCCCGCCCTGCGCGGACCCATGAACGATCCCGAAACTCTTCCGTGGTGTGCTGACGGCCGATGCCCCACCGACGCCCGCGCGCCGCGCCGCGATCAGCATGGCGCCCAATCCTTTCCACGCTGCGAATCGCGGTGCTGGCCTCGTTGCTCGCGACCGCGTCGCGGGCCGAAGTGCGCGTGAAGGACATCGCCGATATCGAGGGGGTCCGGGAAAACCAGCTCGTGGGATACGGGCTGGTGGTCGGGCTCAACGGCACCGGCGACATGCTGCAGAATTCCATTTTCACCGCGGAATCGCTGGTCGGCATGCTCGAGCGGCTCGGCGTGAACACGCGCGATCAGATCGCCAAGCTGCAGACCAAGGACGTGGCGGCGGTGATGGTCACCGCGACCCTGCCGGCCTTCGCGCGCAACGGCAGCCGGTTCGATGTTTCGGTGTCGGCGATCGGCGACGCCACCAATCTCTCCGGCGGCACGCTGCTCGTGACACCGCTGCTCGCCGCCGACGGCGAAGTCTATGGCGTGGCACAGGGCGCGGTGACCACGGGCGCGATCGCGGCGCGGGGCGCGGCCGCATCGGTCACGCGCAATGTCCCGACCGCGGGCAAGATCGCGAACGGCGCGATCGTCGAACGCGAGGTGAATTTCGCGCTGGGCGCCCATGACGAGCTGAACCTGGCGCTGCGCAATCCGGATCTCACCACCGCGCGGCGCATCGAAACCGCCATCAACGATGCGATCGGCGCCGGCACCGCGCATACGACCGATCCGCGCACCGTGGCGCTCAATCTGGCGGGACACGACGTGGTGGGCGCGCTCACCCGCATCGAGGAATTGCGCGTCGAGCCCGATACGCCGGCGACCGTCATCATCGACGAGGCGAGCGGCACGGTGGTGATGGGTGCGAATGTGCGCATCAGCACGGTCGCGATCGCGCAGGGAAATCTCACCATCCGCGTCACCGAGGCGCCGGAAGTGGCACAGCCCGGGCCGTTCAGCCGCGGCCGCACCGTGGTGGTGCCGCGCAGCTCGATCCAGGTCGATACGCAGAGCGACCATAAGCTCGGGCTGCTGACGGCGCAGCCGACCTTGCGCGACCTGGTCGCGAGCCTCAACGCGCTCGGCGTGGGACCGCGCGACCTCATCAGCATCCTGCAGGCCATCAAGGCGGCGGGCGCGCTGCAAGCCGATCTGGAGGTGCGATGAGCGATTCCATCGCGGCGCCGGGACCGGTCCCGGCAGGGTTGGGCTCGACGGCGAAACTCCGTCGCGCGGCCGAGGATTTCACGTCCGTGGCGCTCAACGAGATGCTGGCGCCGATGTTCGAGGGGGCCACCGATCCGCAAGGCCCGTTCGGTGGCGGCGCCGGCGAGGAAGCGTTCCGCCCGCTGCTGATCGCGGAGTTCGCCAAGCATCTGGCGGCGTCCGGCGGGCTCGGCCTGACCGAAATGGTTTATCGCCAGATGCTGGCATTGCAGGAGAGCAAACGATGAGCGGGTCGGAGGAGGCCGCGATCGAGCGGCTGGCGTGGCTGTTGCAGGAGGAAAACGCGGCGCTCGAGGCGCTCGATTTCACGCGCGGGCTGCAATTGCTGCCGGCCAAGCGCGAGGCGGCCGAGGCCTTCAGCGCGGCGACCCGCGGCGCGTCGCCTGGCGATGCCGATGCCGATGCGCTGCGGCGGCTGCGCTTTCTTGCCGACGAGAACAGGGCTCTGCTGGTTCGCGCTTTGCGGGTGCAGCAACGGGTGATCGAAATGGTCGCGCGCGCGGCGCGCGCGGCGACGCCGCCGCCCGTCTATGGCGCATCGGGACTGCCCGGCGCGGGCAGCGCGACACCGCGGAGCCTGCTGCAGCGCGTCTGAAACGAGGCGCGGTGCGCCGCTGAAGCGTGCCGTTCGAGCGCATCTCCGGCGCGGCGCGGGGCGGACTCTGAGAAAAAGAAAAGGCCCGGAAGCGATCGCTCCCGGGCCTGTCGTCGGCGAATGAACGCCGGTCAGTCCATGTCGTGCTCTTCGCCGCCCGACTCGTCGAGGCCATGTTCCTCGACCGGTTCGACGACCTTCGGCTTGCGGCCGCGGCGCTTCGGTGCCGGCGCGTCGGCGAGCACCGCCATCAGCTCCTCATGCGTCGCCACCCCGCGCGCGGAACGCGCGGATTCGGCACGCGCGCCGGCGCCACGCGGCAGACGCGGACCGGTGCTCGCGCGCTTCGCACGCGCGGTGCCGTTCGCGCTGCGCGTAGTCTTGCGCGCGGTGGCCGTTTTGGCGGCGGCCGGCTTGCGCCCGCGGGTCGCGCCCGTGGCTTTCGTCGCCTTCGCGGCAGTCGCGCGTGTCGTGCGCTTCGCGGTGGCGCCGCGCTTCGCGGCGGTGGCGCGGGTGGCGGCGGTGCGCCCGCGTCCCGTCGCGGCCTTCGCCGGACGGCCGACGGCGCGCGCCGGACGCCCGACCGCTTTTGCCGTGCGCGTCGTCTTGCGTGCGGTCGCGGTCTTCGCGGCGGCGGGCTTGCGGCCGCGCGTCGCCCCGGTGGTTTTCGCTTTCGCCGTACGCGTGGTCTTGCGCGCGGCGGCGGGCTTCGCCGCTTTCGCGCGCGTGGTGGTCTTCTTCGCCGCGGGCCTGCCGGCCGCTTTCGGCGGACGTCCCGGACCACGGCGTTTCGTTCCGGCCGCACCACGACGCGTCGCCGGCCGTGTCGCCATGGCCTGCTCGCGCGGTGCGGAACCGCTACCCTCTTCGCTGCTCATCAAACTTTACTCCTTCGCTGACTGGCCAATCCGCCGACGCGGGCTCGAACGATCCCTGATGCGCCCGGTTTTTTTCTGGACCGCCACCGGCGCCACGCTTGCGGCGCGCCGGAAAAGCCGCCAAAACAAAGCCGCGCTGATTGCCCGTCCACCCCTCGAAAGCGCCCCCCGGAAAACCAGCCGTCAGGATGACGGCGCGAATCGCAGATGGCGCTTTTCACGCTATCTGCCCCTCCACGTGTGCATGTCAATTGAAACATGCGCCCCGGGCGCAGTTTCGACTGCAAAATCTCGTAAACCGGTGATTTTTCCGTCCCGCGCCAGGCGCATCGGGATTTCGCCGCCGCGCGGGATCCTCCCGCGCGGCGGCCGAACACATCAGAAGATGCCCGGCTTGCCCTGTTTCAAGCGGCCGGCCGGCAGCGCGACATTCAGCGCGGCGAGTTCGCCGGCCGCCAGCTTCGGCAGATGCTGCACGGCATCGAGGAAGCGCGCGCTCTCGCGGTGGCTGATCAAACCCTCCGTCAGGGTCTCGAACTTACGGATGTAGTCAGGGCGGCGGAACGGACGCGCGCCCAGCGGATGCGCGTTGGCGATCGCCAGCTCGTCCTCGATCCGCTCCCCGCCGCGCAAAAATATCTCGACGCGGGCACCGAACGCGCGCTCCGCCGGATCGGGCGCGTGGTAGCGGCGCGTCCACTCGGGATCCTCGCGGGTCTCGATCTTGTGCCAGAGCGCCACCGTGTCGGGCCGCCGCGCGCGCGCCGGCTTGTAGCTGTCGATATGGTGCCAGCGCCCGTCCTGCAGGGCGACCGCGAAGATGTACATGATGGAGTGGTCGAGCGTCTCGCGGCTCGCTTGCGGGTCCATCTTCTGCGGATCGTTGGCGCCCGTGCCGATGACGAAGTGGGTGTGGTGGCTCGTGTGCAGCACGATGCGCTCGACCGCATCGAGATCGGGGATGCGCTCGCGCAGGGCGAAGGCGAGGTCGATCAGCGCCTGGCTCTGATATTCGGCGCTGTGTTCCTTGGTGTAGCTGTCGAGGATCGCGCGCTTCGGCTCGCCCGGCGCCGGCAGCGGAACATGGTATTCGGCGTCGCGCCCGCCGAGCATCCAGGCGATGACGCTGTCCTCGCCTTCATAGATCGGGCTCGGCGCACCCTCGCCGCGCATCGCGCGATCGACCGCCTCGACCGCGAGCTTGCCCGCATGCGCCGGCGCATAGGCCTTCCAGCTCGAGATCTCGCCCTTGCGGGACTGGCGCGTCGAGAAGCTCACATGCACCGCCTGCTGCACCGCCTGGTAGATCACCTCGGTGGGCAGTTTCAGGAGCGTGCCGATGCCGGCGGCCTGCGCCGGTGCCAGATGGGCGATGTGGTCCTTCTTATGTTCATGCAGGCAGATGGCGCGCACCAGGTCGATCTGAATCTCGTAGCCGGTGGCGATGGCGCGGAGCAGCGCGCGGCCGCTCTTCTCCATGGTCTGCGCGACCGCGAGAATGGGCGGGATGTTGTCGGCCGGATGGCTGTAGTCGGCAGCCAGAAACGTATCGTGGAAATCGAGCTCGCGCACCGCGGTGCCGTTGGCCCAGGCCGCCCATTCGGGGCTGACGCGCACGCCCGGCGCGCAGCCGAACACGGTCGCGCCGCCGCGGCGCTTGTGGCCGAGCGCCATGTCGCGCGCCGTCACCACCGGGCCGCGATTGACCGACGCGATCGCGACCGCCGCGTTATCGATGATCCGGTTGATGATCATGTCCACGACATCGCGCTCGAGGGGCACGCGGTCGGCGGCGACTTCGGCGATCTTCCAGGCGAGCTGCGCTTCGCGCGGGAGATGGTCTTTCGATGGGTGAACGCGGACGGTGTGGGTCTGCATGCGAGGGCCCTTGTGTTGAGACGGAAAAGGCCAGGAAGGCTCTGCCTCCCTGGACCCTCCGCTGGGGCCATAAGGCCCCAGACCCCATCACTTGGTTACGGTGCCAAAGTAATGGGGTCTGGGGCCTTTCGGCCCCAGTGGGGGTCCAGGGGGCAAAGCCCCCTGGCCGTCGGAGGCCTCCAAATTATCCAACAACCGCACGCCCGCCAGCTTCGCCGCAACGATCAGCCGCGCACCCCGCGCAACGCTGCGCGTTTCGACCATCGTCTCGCCATCCACGAGCGCCAGATATTCCACCGCGAAACCCGCGCCGGTCAGCGACGCACGCCCATGCGCCAGCGCGTCCGCCACACCGTTCCCGAGCCGCGCGCGCACCTCGAGCAACGCGCGATGGATGGCTGCGGCGCGCGCCCGCTCGGCGGGCGCCAGATAGCGGTTGCGCGACGACATCGCGAGCCCGTCCGCTTCGCGCACGATCGGCGCGGCCACGATTTCCACGGGCAGCGCGAGGTCGCGCACCATCCGGCGGATCACCTGCAATTGCTGCCAATCCTTCTCGCCGAACACCGCGATGTCCGGGCGCACCTGGCCGAACAATTTGGCAACCACCGTGGCGACGCCGCGGAAATGACCGGGACGCGCGGCGCCTTCGAAGCCGAGTGCCGGGCCCGCGACCTCGATCGCGGTCGCGTCGTCCGGCGGATACATGGTCGCAACATCCGGCAGCCAGACGAGATCGCAGCCCGCCGCGCGCAGCTTCGCGAGGTCGGCATCCTCGTCGCGCGGATAGCGCGCGAAATCCTCGGCGGGGCCGAATTGCGTCGGGTTCACGAAAATCGAGGCGGCGACGGCGCCCGCCGGGCGCGCATGGTCGAGCAGGCGCAGATGCCCCGCATGCAGCGCGCCCATGGTGGGCACGAGACCGATCCCGCGCGCGCGGCCGCGGAGTTCGGTGGTGGCCTGCGCGAGTTCCGCGCGGGTACGGGCCACGATCATGCGAAATCGGCGAGCGCGCGCTGCACGGCGGTGATCACGCTTGGCCAATCGCCTGGCCTGGGCTGACGGAAAATGCGCATCGTCGGATACCATGGCGTGTCGTCGCGCCCGAGCATCCAACGCCAGTCGGTGTCCGCGCGATTGAGCAGCCAGATGGGGCGCCCGAGCGCGCCGGCGAGATGGGCGACCGCGGTATCGACGGCGATGATCAGGTCGAGGGAAACGATCGCGGCGGCGGTTTCGGCGAAATCGGTGAGATGCGGCGATGCGTCGAACAGGCGCGCATCGGCGGGTGCCGCGCCGCATTGCAGCGAGACGAAGCTCGCCGGGAACGCGAGCAGAGTCGCCATCGTCGCGAACGGGATCGAGCGTTTGCGGTCGGCCGGATAATCCGGATTGCCGGCCCAGACGAGACCGATGCGCGGTCCGGGCAGGTGGGCGAGCCTTTGTTCCCAGGCGCGCTGCGCTGCCGTCTCCGCGCGGAGATAAGGGACGGCGTCGGCGAAATGCGCGGGCGCGATGCCGAGCGCGCGCGGCAGACTCATGAGCGGCAGTTGCGCCGCGCAGCGTGGCAGCGGGTCGGCATCGCGCATCGGCGGCGCGCCCTCGAGCTGGGCGAAGAGGCGCTTGAGCGCGCGCGGACCGGCGAACACGACCGGCGCGCGCGCCGCGGCCGCGGCGACGAAGCGCGCGAACTGAATCGTGTCGCCCATGCCCTGCTCGGCATGGATCAGCACGGGGCGATCCGTCGGGCCGCCGTCCCAGAGCGGCTCGCGCAGCCGCGCATTGCCGGGACGTCCGTTGCGCCATTCGAACTCTGCCCAGCCCTGCTCGAAATCCCCGAACGCCAGCAGCGCATAGGCGAAATTGCTGCGGATTTCGGAATCGTCCGGAGCCAGGCGCGCGGCCTCGCGGAACACCGGCAGCGATTCCTCCCAGCGCGCCAGATCGCGCAAGGTGAGCGCGCGCCGGTGCCAGGCTTCGGCGCAGAGCGGCGCGGACCGGCAGACCGACTCGAATTCCACGAGCGCCTCGTCCAGGCGCGCCTGCATCGCGAGCGCGCTGCCGAGGGCCACGCGCGTCGCTGCATCGTCCGGCGCGAGGCGCAGCGCTTCGCGGAACGCTTGCTCGGCCTGCGCTCCGTGCTTCTGCCGGTGGCGGATCTTTCCGAGCGCGATCCAGACGGACGCATCCTTCGGCGCCGCTTCGTAGGCGGCCGCGGCTTCCTCGAGCCGGTCGAGCGCCTCGAGTGCTGCGGCGCGGTTGATGCGGGTGGTGGCATGATCGGGTGCAGCGGCGAGCGCGCGGTCGAACGCGGCGAGCGCTTCCTCGCCTTTGCGCTGCGCCGTCAGCGCGAGACCGAGCGCATTCAGCGCCGCCGCCTGATCGGGCGCGGCGCGCAACGCCGGTTGCAGGACGAGCTCCGCCTCGTGCGGGCGCGCATGGCGGATCAGCCAGTGCGCGAGATCGAGGCGCAGCGCGATCCGGTCGCGTGCGAGGCGGAGCGCGCGGCGAAAGAGGGTTTCGGCTTCGGCATCGTCACCGGAATCGGCGAGCGCCAGGCCGAGATGGTGCAGGAAGGTGGGTTCGTTCGGCGCGCGGCCCAGCGCCGCGCGATAGGCGGCGATCGCGCCCGCCCTGTCGCCGCGCTCGCGCAGCACGTTGCCGAGCGAATTATGGAAAGCGGCCTCCTGCGGCGCGCGCGACACGGCGCGGCGCAGCCAGGCCTCGGCTTCCGCGCCGCGACCGGTCTGATGCGCGAGTACGCCGAGACCGTGCAGCGCGAGCGGATGATCGGGCATGCGCGCGAGCGCGGCGCGATAGGCGGCCTCGGCCTCCGCGAGCTGTCCCGCCTGGTGCAGCGCGAGCGCGGCGGCGACCGGATCGAGGCGCGTCGTGGCGTCGCTCAGGAGGGGGCTCCATGACGGCCTTCGCCGGCCGCGAAACGCGCTGCCCCGGCGCGACCCTCGGCCAGCGCGCGCCGGCCGTGCGCGATTTCGTTGGCGATCGCCTGCGCTCCGGGGAGCGACCATTGTTCCAGCATCGAAAGCCGGTCGCCGCGCAGCGCCGCCTGCGGCAGTTCGGCGAGTTCGCGGGCCAGCGCGCGCGCGGCGCGCAGCGCCTCGCCGGGTTCCGCGAGACGGTTGGCGAGACCGATCGCGAACGCTTCCTCGGCCCCCACCGCGCGGCCGGTGAGGATCATGTCGGCGGCACGGCTCTGGCCGATCAGGCGCGGCAGGCGGATGGTGCCGAGATCGATCAGCGGCACGCCGAAGCGCCGGCAGAACACGCCGAAGATGGCGTCGCGGGCGGCGACGCGCAAATCGCACCAGAGCGCCAGTTCGAGGCCACCCGCGACGGCGTAACCTTCCACCGCCGCAATCACCGGCTTGGCGAGCTGCAGCCGGGTCGGTCCCATCGGCGCCAGATCGCCTTCGGGCTCGATCGGACGCGCGTCGCCGGCGGCGAAGGCCAGCAGATCCGCGCCCGCGCAGAAATGACCGCCACTGCCGGCAAGGATCGCGACGCGCGCCGCCGGGTCGGCGTCGAAGGCGCGGAATGCGTCGTAGAGCGCGCGCACGGCCGTTGCATCGACCGCGTTGCGGCGTTCGGGCCGGTCGATCGTGACGGTGGTGACGGCGTCTGCGGTCTCGATGCGGATCATGCGGGCTCCGGCGCGCGGCGCGACCAAAGCAAACCGGCGCCAAGAACGCAAAGCGGCGGAGCTTGCGAAGCTTTCATGCGCTGCCGCAATGGCGCCACGGAGCCGACAGGAAGCGGCCGCCGCCGGCGCCTTTCTTTGCGTCTGCCGGCGCTCCTGCCGGCCACGGAGACCCTCGATGAAATATTTCCGCAGCCTCGCCGCCTTGGCCCTGATCGGCGGCGCGCCGCTCGCGGCGCTGGCGCAGACCACACCCGCTCCGGCCGCCGCGACGACGACCGCAGCGCCCGCGCCGGCGCCCGCCGCCACGCCGTCCGATACCGGCATGGCCGCGCCGGGCATGACCGCGCCGGCGCCGAAGCCGGTCACGGCGAAGCCCGCGCACAAGACGCACAAGCATCATCGCAGCACGCACCACACGGCGGCGAAACCGGCGCCGGACAGCAGCGGCAGCACCGGACAGAAACGCTGAGGCTTGGCGGGGCAGCGGCTCCTTCGGGGGCCGCTTCTTTGCCTGCCGGCGGGCAGGGCGACGTCTCAGGTGATGGGGGCTGGGGCCTTGCGGCCCCAGCGGGCTCGCCATCGCCGGAGGCACGCCTTAAACGTGCAACGCGCGCGCCGCGGCACCCAATATGTCGAACAAATCCATCAGCCGCGCGACATAGCGGTCCCGCGCGGCGAAGCCCGGGGCGGAAGGGTCGCGCATTTGCCGCTCCAAGGCGTCGAGCATGCGGCGCAGCCGGCGCTGATGCAGGCCGAACTGGAATTGCACCGGATCGGCAACCATGCCGGCGAAGGCGGCGGTGCAGGCGGCGCCGAGGATCAGGCCGCCGGTCAGGCTCGCGACGAAGGCCGCGGTGGGGGCGGCGGGAAACAAACCATACCAGAGTCCGCCGAGGCCGGGACCGAGCGGGAAGGCGGCGATCGCGGCCTGTTGCGCGAGCACGCCCGCCAGGGCGGGGCCGAGCGTCGCGGCGCCCGGCGTCAGTTTCTGCAACGCGATCGCGCCGCTCGACAGCGTGAGCAGGCCGGTCGTGATCTCGGCCGCGGCCGCGCGGGTTTCCGTGTAGGTGGCGAGCGCCGTTTCGAGTTTCGCGCGCACGCTTTCCTCGCCCGCATGCGGCGCGATGTCGCGGAGCGCGCGGGCCACCCGGTCGCTCACGCGCGGGTCGGCGAGGATCGTCTCGGCCAGGGCGTCGCGCTCGGAACGGCGTCCGTCCTGCGCGAAGGGCAATTCGAGGAGCTGCGTCATCATGCGCCATTCGATCTCGCGCACGACGGCGGTTTTCAGCAGCAGGCTGCGTCCGTGCAACCGGCGGGCGATGCCTTTCGCGCCGAGACGGGCGGTGGCGGCCTCCACCGCGTGCAGCAGCAATTGCGGTCCGGCGAGCGAGAGATTGGCGGGCGCGCGCAGCACGTCCCAGCCAAGTGCCGCGCGATGCAGCGACGCCGCGCCGCGCCAAGAGAAATTGGCGCGCGCGAACGCATCGACGCGCGCGCGGCGGTCGGCGAAATAATGCGCGATCCCCTCGTCGACGATCGCGGCGGCATCGGCGGCTTCGCTCACCGTCCTTGATCGCATGAGCGCCGCCGCCGGTTGCGGCCCGGTCAGGCGGGTTGTTTTTGCGCCTGCGCGATCAGCGCATCGTCGATCGCGCGCGCGCGTTCCGCCGCCGGGCGCGCATAGAGGGCATCGACATAGGCGACGAAGGCCGGGCGTTTTGGGATCGTGCCGAATTGCAGCGAGAAGCCGAGCTGCGAGCCGACATAGAGATCGGCCGCGCTGAACCGCCCGCCGGCGAGGTAGGGGCCCTGCGACACCGCGTTTTCGAGCGTGTCCAGCACCGCGTCCACCGTGCCCCAGCCGAGCATGCCTTGCCGTTCCGGCGGTGCCTGGAAGCCGAGCCGGTCCAGCGTGACCGCCGCTTCGAACGCGCTCGCGGCGAAGAACAGCCAGCGATAATAGGGGCCGCGCGCGCGGGCGCCCGGCGCCGGCGCGAGCCCGGCCTCGGGAAACGCATCGGCCAGATAGGTCACGATCGCGGCGGTTTCGGTGATGACGGTGTCGCCATGGCGCAGCGCCGGCACTTTGCCCATCGGGTTGATGGCCCGGTAGGCAGCGGCCTTCATTTCCGGCCCGTAACCGACAATCTCGGTGCGATAGGGCTGGCCCACCTCCTCGAGCATCCAGCGCACGATCCGGCCGCGCGACATCGGGTTCGTGTAGAAAACGAGTTCGTCGCTCATGGGCATGCCTCTCCAGACGATGCGCGGAGGCTATCGGCGAAAGCGGCCAGGGAGCCAGACCGAAGCGCGATCGGGTGCCCCGTGCACGAGGTAGAGCGCGTAGGTTTCGGCGGCGATGCCGTGGCGGGCGCGGGTGAGGGTCGCGATCCGCCGCGCATCGCGCCACGGGATCGGCGCGCGGTGGTGCTCGCTCCGCACGAACAGGCCGGGGCCCGCGTCGGCCGTGGCGGGCGGCAGCCGGAAGAGAGTCCAGCGGGGCTCGACTCCGGCGACCGGGAGGCGGCTATGGAAGGCGAGCTCGGCGGCCACGCCGTATTCGTCCGCGGCGAGGAAATGGGCGCCCTCGGCGCGCGCCGCCGCGTCAATGGCTGCCGCGAGCCCGTCCCAGCCGCCGAGCCGGGCGAGCGTGAAATCGATCCGGCGCGGCAGGGGAAGCGGCGCGAGCGCCGCCTGCGCGTAGACCGGGGCGGTGAGCAGGAGGCCCGACAGGGCGGCCGCGCGCCAGAAGCCGATCTGCGCGATCGCGGCGGCCAGAACCGCCGCCGGATAGACCGGCGCCGGCCAGTTCGCCTGCACCCGGTCGCCGGTCGCGTGGGCGATGAACACCGCGGCCGGAACGAGCGTGAACGCCAAGACGAGGGCGGCGCCGGGTTCGCGATATCGCGGCACGAGACGACGGAGGCCGAGCCCGAGCGCGGCAAAGATCACCGGAGTTGCGAGTCCGATCTGGCCGAGCGCGAGTTCCGTCAGATAGCGCGCGGCGAGCCCGGGCCGGAACACGCCCTCGCGCCCGCCCTGTTTGATGAAGCTCACCCAATGGTGCTGACCGTTCCAGATCAGTACCGGCGCGAACAGCAGCAGCGCGAGCGCGCCGCCGGCCCAGAGCGGCCAGGCGCGCCAGAGGCGGCGCTGCGGCGGCAAGGCCAGCCAGACCAGCAGGGCAGGGGCGAGCAGCGCGGCCGTATATTTACTGTCGAGTGCGAGGCCCGCGGCGAGACCGAAGCCGAGCAGCCAGCGCGCCGAGCCGCCGGCCGCGAGTCGCGCCGCGGTCCAGAGCGCGGCGGTCCAGAAGAAGAGGAGCGGCGTGTCCGGCGTCATGATGACGGCGCCGGCATTCATCAGCAGCGTGCCGTTCATGAGCCAGAGCGCCGGGGCGGCCGCGCGGGGGCCGGCCAGCGCGCGGGCCGCATCGGCCAGCAGCAGCGTGCCGGCGAGCGCGGCGAGGGGTCCGAGCAGCCGCACGCCCAGCGCATCATCGCCCGCGAGCGCGATGCCGGCGCGGATCCAGAGCGCCACCATGGGCGGGTGATCGAGATAGCCGGGGGCCAGCGCGAAGGCCCAGATGCGGTAATAGGTCTCGTCCGGTGCGAGCGGCGCCGCGGCGGCGACCGCGAGCCGGATCGCCGTCAGCCCGAGGAGCGCCAGCAGCGGCAGCGCCGCGCCGGAGCGCGAGATCGGCCGGTGGGCCCGGCCCAGCGCGGCACTCACAAAGGAACGCCGGCGAGCCTGTGGCTGGTGATGGTCTGCAGCGTCTGCACGCGCGCGACGTTCGGCGCTTCGGTGAGCTTGCGGGTCAGCTCGTTTTCCTGGGCCGTGTCGCGCGCGACCAGCCGCAGCAGGAAATCGCCGCCGCCGCGGATCATGTGAACCTCGCGCACCTGCGGCCAGGCGCCGACCATGGTCTCGAACGCCGCGAGCGCCGCCTCCTTCTGGCTTTCGAGCCCGACGATCACGAAGAAGGTGATGGCGAAGCCGAGTTTCTGCGGGTCGGTGTCGGCATGATAGCCGCGGATGATGCCGGCCTCCTCGAGCCGGCGCACGCGGCGCAGGCAGGGCGGCGCCGAGATGCCGGCGCGCTTGGCCAGCTCCACATTGGTCATGCGCCCGTCCTGCTGCAGCTCGATCAGGATGCGGCGGTCGATCGCATCGAGATCGGCCGGGAGGTGGGAACCGTTCTTCATCCTGTTCTCATCGCCGGGTCGTGGCGAAAGATAATTACACGCGGACCCTCAAGCATGGAAGGCGCCGCGCTTGCCTGGGCTGACGCCGCGACCGATATTCGGCCGACGATGGCAAACACATACCAGACCCGGCTTCTGATCATAGGCGCCGGGCCCGCCGGCTATACGGCGGCGATCTATGCGGCGCGGGCCAATCTGCGCCCGCTGCTGGTCGCCGGGCTGCAGCCCGGGGGCCAGCTCATGATCACGACCGATGTCGAGAACTATCCGGGCTTCGCCGCGGCGGTGCAGGGCCCGTGGCTCATGGAGCAGATGGCCGAGCAGGCCGCCCATGTCGGCACCGAAATCCTGCAGGATCTGATCACGGAGGTCGATTTCGCCGCGCGTCCGTTCCGCGCGCGCGGCGATTCGGGCGATCTCTATCTCGCCGACTCGGTGGTGATCGCGACCGGCGCGCAGGCCCGCTGGCTCGGGCTGCCGTCGGAAGCGCGGTATCAGGGCGCCGGCGTCTCGGCCTGTGCCACCTGCGACGGGTTTTTTTATCGCGGCAAGCCGGTCGCGGTGGTGGGCGGCGGCAATACCGCGGTCGAGGAGGCGCTGCACCTGACGCACCATGCCTCGCATGTGACGCTGATCCACCGGCGCGATTCGCTGCGGGCGGAAAAAATCCTGCAGCAGCGGCTGTTCGAGAATCCGAGGGTCTCGGTGATCTGGGACAGCGTCGTGGACGAGATTCTCGGCGGCGGCACGCCGCCCGTGGTGCAGGGGGTGCGGATCCAGAACGTGCGGACCGGCGCGCTCAGCACGCTCGATGTCGATGGTGTGTTCGTGGCGATCGGCCATACCCCGAATACGTCGGTATTCCGGGGCCAGATAGAGATGGATCCGGAAGGGTATGTCGTGACCGTGCCGGGCAGCACGCGCACCTCGGTGCCGGGCGTGTTCGCGGCGGGCGACGTGCAGGATCGGGTGTTTCGCCAGGCCGTCACCGCGGCGGGGACGGGTTGCATGGCAGCGCTGGAGGCGGAAAAGTGGCTGACCGAACAGTCACCGCGGTTGAGTCCGAGTCCCGACCTGGTCGTGGCCTGACGCGGCCCGAGGGGCGGGGTGTGATGGATTGGGATAAGCTGCGCGTATTTCACGCGGTGGCCGAGGCCGGCAGCTTCACGCATGCCGGCGACACGTTGAATCTGAGCCAGTCGGCGGTGAGCCGGCAGATCTCGGCGCTCGAGGAGGCGCTGGCGGTGCCGCTGTTCCACCGGCATGCGCGCGGCCTGATCCTCACCGAGCAGGGCGAGGCGCTGAACACGACGGTGCGCGAGGTGTTCGCGAAGCTCGCGATGACCGAGGCGCTGCTGACCGAGAGCCGCGACAAGGCGGCCGGGCGGCTCAAGGTCACCACGACCTTCGGCTTCGGCAGCACCTGGCTCGCGCCGAGGCTGGTGCCGTTCCTGGATCAGAACCCGGACGTCTCGATCAGCCTGCTGCTCGATGACGGCGATCTCGATCTGGCGATGCGCGAGGCCGACGTGGCGATCCGCATGCATCCGCCGAAGCAGCCCGACCTGATCCAGCGGCACCTGCTCTCGCTCGGCTGGGTGATCTGCGCCGCGCCGGAATATCTCGCCAAGCACGGGACGCCGAATTCGGTGGAGGCGCTGGAGAGCCACCGGCTGGTGCTGTTCGGGGAGTTCAAGCCGCCGGTGCCGGACATCAACTGGCTCGGCGAGCTCGGCCATAACGGCACGCCGCGGCGGGGCACGCTCGAGGTCAACAGCATGGCCGCGATGGCCTATGCGATCCGGGCGGGCGCCGGCATCGGCGCGCTGCCGCAATGGATGTCCGCCGACCTCGACGGCCTCACTCCGCTGCTGCCGAACGTGAAGCGGCCGAAGGTCGATTGCTTCTTCGTGTATCCGGAAGAGCTGCGCAATTCGAAGCGGGTCGCGGTATTCCGGGACTACCTGCTGGCGCGGCTGCAGGAGATCTGACCATGGACAGCGCCGCCGGCGGGCTTGCCGCCGGGGGATCCTTTTGAGAGGCCGGCTTGTTCAAGCGATGCTTCCTGCATATCGGCACGGAAAAGACAGGCACGACGTCGATCCAGAACTTCCTCGCGGCCAATCGCGAGGCGCTCGAGCGGGGCGGTTTCTTTTATCCTTCGAGCTTCGGGCTCCCGAACCAGGTCGGGCTGGCGGCCTATACCGGGGAGCCGGAACGGGTGGCGGACCTGCTGCGCGGGTTCGGCTATGGCAGCTCGGCGGAGGATGCGGCCCGCTTCCGCCGGACCCTTGAGGAGCGCTTCCGCCAGGAGGTCTCGGACCGGGAGTCTGCCGACGAGGTGTTGCTTCTCTCGAGTGAGCACCTGCACAGCCGGGCTCGCCGATCCGACGGCATTGCCCGCTTGCGCGACTTCCTGGCCGGCTTCTGCCGCGAGATCACCGTGGTCGTCTATTTGCGCCGTCAGGATCAGCTGGCGGTCAGCCTTTCCTCGACGCATTACAAAACCGGGAAATCAAACCGCTTCGAGCTTCCCCGCATCGGCAGGGCATTGCCCTATTACTATGATTATCAGGCCATTCTCGAGAATTACGCCGCCATTTTCGGACAGTCTCAGTGCGTCGTGCGCCTATTCGAACGGGGCACGTTGCGCGGCGGCGACGTGATCGCGGATTACTCGTTGGTCACCGGGCTTCCCTCGTCGCTGGCCCTCAGAATTCTGCCCGAACAGAACCAGTCCCTCACGACACTCGGTCAGCGCCTCCTGGCAGAGTTGAACAAGCATTTTCCGCCCGATGAGGAAGGCAGGCCGAGCCCGCTTCGGGCCAACCTCGCAGACATCATCACGACCCATTATCCTGGGCGGCCCGAAATCCTGTCACGCGCGGAAGCGCAGCGCTTTTACGCGCATTTTCGCGACGGCAATCAGATGGTGAAGGCGCGCTTCTTCCCCGATTTGCCCCGCCCGACCCTATTTGCCGAAGATTTCGGCAGCTACCCAGAAACGGTGGCGGAGCCGGCGCTCGATTTTGAGCAGGGCTGCGCAGCCGCCGCCTGCCTATGGAGGGTACAGGCGCTCCGCATACAACAACTCCGCAAGCAAATCTGGCTGGCCCGGCGGGAGCTTACCTCGGCCATGGCCAGCGTCTCGGACGCCGGCGGGACTCGGGCCGTTTCGTCGGCGCTGGCTTTGCTCGAGGGCGCGGAGGAGGGCGCGCCGGGCAAGCGCTACGGCTTGAAACCCAGGACGCGCGCGCCAACTCTCCGCCAAGCGGCTCGTAACTAGGCCCGGTCGACAGCCCGTCCGGCGCTCTTTCGCGTTGTTATTTTGAGCTTCGCATGGCAATACCGCTCGGCCGCGACCGGCGGAGGCAACGTGCCCGACTACAACAAGCCGATCACATTCGGAAAACACGGGTCGGTTCGAGAATGCAATCCGTCTGGGCTTTCGCTCGAGGACGACGATTTTTGCTGGACGATCGAGCCGATGGTTCAGCTCGACATTCAGCTGCCACCAGCGCGGGCGGATATCCGCTTTCAGATCACGGCCACTCCGTTTTTGTATGGGATGCAGATCAGGTGTCAGCATCTGCACATCTATTGCAACGGCCTCTTCCAGGGCTTTTTCCAGTTCAGCGAGGGCCGTGCGGCAGAGTGTCAGTTGCCGCGCAGTGTGTTTTCGCTACGCGCCAACCGGGTCACGCTTGTCATCCCAACCGCTATGTCGCCCGTGTCGCTCGGGATCAATGCCGACGTTCGATGCCTGGGACTTGCTGTTTCCGACATGCAATTTGCAGCGTCATGAGTAGGCCGTGAACGACCGATCCATCCCTGCCTCCGATCTGGACTTGTCCGCCGCCGCTGATCTCGTCGGCGCCCCTCTGCCAAAAGCAGGGCCGACGTCTTCATCGCGCAAGCGGCCGGGAGCCCCAAAAGCCCTTGCCACACCGAAATCGGAGCCGAGCCCGGTCGGGTTTTTGGACGAGTTGAGCCTGGATCTGATTTCCGGCTGGGCCTGGGATCCTGCCCGTCCGAACGAGCCGGTCGAAGTGGAGGTTCTCGACGGCGACGAGGTCATACTCACTATCCGGGCCGACCTTTACCGCGAAGACCTTGTGCAGAACGGTTTTGGCAACGGCGTGCACGGCCTCCGGATCACCGGTCTGCGGAGCCTCACGCAAAAATCGCGTCAGCGCATTCATGTGCGCCGGGCCATGGATCATGTGGACCTGCCGGGCTCTCCTGCTTGGCTGACCAACGAGACGGCTGGTTTCGATGAGGCAGCCGCCGCTTTCCTCGAGAGGGCTGTCGAAAATGTTCTTGTCAGAGCGGCGGGACCAGAGGAGTTGGACTATCCGCTTTCATTCCTTCTGCAACTTGTCAATAGTCTGGGCAATGCACGCGCCGATCGCGTTCGCGCCACTCAGCCCGACGCCCCGCTTGAGTCACCACTGGCGCACGCGCCCTTGTCGTATTGGATGCGCGAACTCGCCATCAAGCTGACACTCGATCATCCGCCACTGCACATCGAGCCCAGCGAGGCGCCGGAAGTCAGCATCATCATTCCAGTCTATAATCACTTCCACCACACCTATAACTGCCTGAAATCCATCATCAGCCATTTGCCGAAGGCGTCGTTTGAGATTCTGGTCGCTGACGACTGCTCCACCGACGAGACGATGCTGTGCGGGCTGATTTTTTCGGGTGCGATCCGGGTTTTGCGTCATCCAAAGAATTTGGGCTTCATCCGCTCCTGCAACGCCGCCGCGGCTCAGGCGCGAGGGCGGTATCTGTTCTTTCTCAATAACGACACCCTGGTGCGCGAGGGCTGGCTGGACGAGCTGGTAGCGACCTTCAGTTCGGTTCCGAATATCGGCATCGCCGGCTCGAAACTGTTGTTCGAGGACGGATCGCTGCAGGAGGCCGGCGGCATCATCTGGCGTCTAGGCGATGGCTGGAACTGGGGGCGCGGGCGGGACCCCAAGCTGCCGGCCTTCTGCTACCTGCGGGATGCCGACTGGGTATCGGGTGCCGCGCTGATGATCGAGCGCGGCTTGTTCGAGCAACTTGGCGGTTTCGACGAGCATTTCGCGCCGGCCTATTACGAGGACACCGACCTCGCCTTCCGCGTGCGAGCGGCCGGCAAGCGGGTCGTGGTTCAGCCTGCATCGGAGATCGTGCATCTCGAGGGCGTGTCCTCGGGCACCGATGTCGCCGGCACCGGCACGAAGCGCTTCCAGGCCATCAACCATCGCAAATTCTACCAGCGCTGGCGCGATACCTTGTCGGCGCATCGCTTCAACGGCGACCAGCCGGAACTCGAGGCGGAGCGCCACGTCACTAAGCGCGCCTATTTCATTGACGAAACCGTCCCGACGCCGGACGAGGATGCGGGGTCGAACGCGGCGCTCGAGCACATGAAGCTGCTCATGGAGCTGGGCTACAAAGTCACATTCCTGCCTGCCGACAACATGGCGCAAATCGATCCCTACACGCGAAACTTACAGAAGATTGGCGTGGAGTGTCTCTACGCGCCCCATTATTGGTCGGTTGAGGAGGTGTTCCGCAAAGCCGCGCGCAAGCCCGACCTCGTCTATCTTCACCGTTATAATAACGCAATGAAATACGCGAGCCTGGTCCGGCGTCATTTTCCTGGTGCATGGATCGTGTACAACGTTGCCGACCTGCATTTCCTGCGCATGGAAAGACAGGCCGATCTTGAAGGCGGCGCCGAAAGCAAGATCGAGGCGGAACGGCAGCGTGAAGTCGAGCTGGACGCCATGCGCCGCGTCGACTGCGTGATCGTGCATTCCTCTTTTGAAGCGAGGCTTATCCGCGAGACCGATCCGTCCATTCCGGTCGAAACCGTCCCCTGGACGGTCTATCCTCAGCCGGCGCCGCCGGCATTCGAGACGCGGTCTGGCATGGCGTTCGTCGGCGGCTACCGTCACCCGCCGAACGTGGATGCCGCGGAATATCTGGTCGCCGACATCATGCCGCGGGTCCGACGTCGCGCATCCGGGATCGTTGCCTCTCTCATCGGCAGCCACATGCCCGAGAAGGTCCGCCAGTTGGCGCGAGAAGATGTTCGTGCGGTCGGCTATGTTCCTGTTTTGCGGGATGTGCTGTCGAGCTGCCGGCTGACCGTCGTGCCACTGAGATATGGGGCAGGCATAAAAGGCAAGGTGTTGGAGAGTTTCGCCCATGGCCTCCCTTGCGTGATGAGCGAAGTCGCGGCGGAAGGCTTGGATCTCCCCGCCGAACTCCTGTGGCTCGTGGCACCCGACCCGGAGCTGTTTGCCGAGAAGATCGTGGCACTGCATCAGGATCGGGAGCTAAACGACCGAATTGCCAGATCGGGCCTGGCGTATGTCACCGAGCGTTTTGGGCGCGCCACGATACGAGCCGCTTTGGAGCGTTCGTTCGTTTCTTAGGTTAATAGACTGGTTAATACATCCTAAGCGGCGAAGAGGCTTTGACGCATCAGATTACGTATGTCGCATGTTCTTGGTCAGTTCCGTTTATACTCGTCGGCCGATCGTTTTGGGTTCGAGGCCTGCCCCCGACCCCGGTGAGGCAGTCGCTCGGGCAAGATTCTTAAATTGCAATTTAATCTTGGCCTCTTTGACCGTTGGCAAGCCGATGTCTAGGAGGCCCTCCCTTCGGCGGCTGGCATCGGGTGCGTTGCTAACCTCGGGCCGGGCCATTCGGCACATTCGCTCTACTCCACCTTGCTAAGGGCTGAAAACCACTAGATATCAGCGGCCCGGCTGGGTTTCGACTGGGAAACCATGAGAGTTGTCCATACGGGTGCAGCGTCTGTATCTGTTTGCGTAAGAGCGGCCCCTTAGAACTGGGGCGGGGGGGAGTAGGCCTTGGGGCTCATTTTACATATCGGCCCACACAAAACCGGCACGACGGCGATTCAGAAGGGCCTGCTCGACAATCGAGGAAGACTAGCCGAACTTGATATCCGCTACCCGGAGATCGGCTTCCATTATTACGGCCACCATAAAATCGCTGAAGCTCTGACTCAGCCCAGGCGAGCCGATGAGGCGACCCAATATTTGTCGGCGATCGCTCAGCTGCCTGGCACGGTTGTCGTTTCAAGCGAAAACTTCTCCAAATGCTCGCCGGAAGCTGTTGCGCGCATCCGGGAAATCATTCCGGGAGACGTTACTGTCGTCTGTTATCTGAGGAGCTTTCTGGAGATTCCCTACGCTTGGTGGCAGGAGCAGATCAAGCACGGGAAAACCCTTGAATTTACAGCATGTTTGAGCGAGATGCTTCTGCGCCCTCATCAAAACCACCTTTTTGGGATAAGCCGGACGCTGGAGGCTTGGTGTGAGAATTTCGGAGAGGAGAATCTCCGTCTCTTCAGCTACGAAGCGGCAAGGGAATTGCCGGACGGTGGGACATTTGCTCACTTTATGAAGACGGTTCTTGGCGTTACCGAGTATACGACAAGTCCAGGCTTGCAAACGATCAACCGGTCGTTCGATGCCGCTGGTGTGGAGACGATGAGAGCGCTCAACGTCCTGGGCTGGCAAGGTTTGGCGTTATTGCAAGACAGTCCCGCAGCCAAAGCGCTTCGTGATTTGCTCCGCGTCAGGGGCGAAAAATATAGAAGATCGATCCTGGTAGATTACGGGACAACAACATTCAGGATGCTCGAAAAAAGCCTTCTCGACCGCTGGGGTAAAGCGATTGAGGCTTCGGAGCGGCTGGGTTCTGGGGGCCTGTTCCCCGAACGGTCGAAGGTCTTGTCCTTCCTGGATCCGGTGGCTTGGGTGGCAGAGGCCGACTTGGCGGCGGCCTTGAAGAACGTGAGCCGATAGACCGTTCGATCGGGGCGAGATGCGGCCGTGCCGACGCCAGAAGCGAGCCCGCTCTGCCGGGCTTGCGTTCGCTCTGGCCCCTTGCCAATTGTGCGGTGCACAGTTCAGCGGCCGTCCCCATGCCCGACACTTTTCCCACGCGCTGGGCCCCCGAGCGCCGGGCGCCCAGTTCTGCCTGGCCTCAGCCGCCGCTCCTCCGCGCCTTGCTCCGCGGCGCGCTCGGGCGCTGTCCCGCCTGCGGGGGCGCGCCGCTCTTTGCCGGCTGGCTCCGGGTCCGCGAGGCCTGCCCGGTCTGCGCTGCGCCGCTCGGCCGGCTGCGGGCCGACGATGCCCCTCCCTATATCGTCGTCTTTCTCGTGGGCCATGTGGTCGTCGGCACGCAATTCGCGCTCGAACGCTACGCCGGCATCTCGATCGGGGCCGAGATCGCGCTGCTGCTGCCGCTCACGGTCGGGCTGGCCCTCGGGCTGCTCCGGCCGGTCAAGGGGGCGGTCGTCGGGCTGATGCTGCGGCTCGGCATGTTGCCTGAGGCGGCTCGTGGCGGCTGAGGCCGGGATCGCGGCCAGCGCGCGCTCGCTGGTGCGGATCGAGCTGGACGGCGAGATGCCCGGCAAGCTCTCGGCCCTGCAGGAGGCCGATCGCGCGCAGGCCGTGCGCGATCTCTCGGTCGCCAACCGTTTCATTCCGGCAGGTCATGACGGGCCCTTCGTGCTGCGGCTCTCCATCGTCGAGGGCCGGCTCGTGTTCGACGTGCGCGATCTGCGCGAGACGCCGCTCACCGCGCTCGGTCTCGCGCTCGGACCATTCCGGCGCCTGCTCAAGGATTATCAGCTGCTCGTCGAGAGCTACGCCCATGCCATCCAAGAGGGGCGCGAGGCCAGCATCCAGGCGATCGACATGGGAAGGCGCGGATTGCACAACGAAGGCGCCGAGCTGATGATGCAACGGCTGGCCGGGCGGGTGGATATCGATTTCGAAACCGCCCGGCGGCTGTTCACCCTCGTCTGCGTCCTGCATCAGCGGCATCCGGCATGAAGATCGATGGCATCCCGTATCGGAGCGTTTGGGTGGATTCCGCGAATGGCTGGCAGGTGCGGATCATCGATCAGACGAAGCTGCCCTGGTCGTTCGAGATCCTGCGGCTCTCGAGCGCCGCGGAAGTGGCGCATGCGATCCGTTCGATGCAGGTGCGGGGCGCGCCGCTGATCGGCGCGGCCGCCGCCTATGGCGTGGCGCTGGCGATGCGCGCCGACAGCTCCACCGAGGCGCTCGAGCAGGTCGCCGCCATGCTCGCCGCGACCCGTCCCACCGCGGTCAATCTGCGCTGGGCGATCGAGCGCATGCTGACCCGGCTGCGCAACACGCGCGCGGCCGATCGCGTGGCCGCCGCCTATGCCGAAGCGCAGGCGATCGCCGATGAGGACGTGGAACAAAACGCAGCGATCGGGCGCCACGGTCTGAAGCTGATCGAGGCGCACGCGCGCCCCGGCCGGAAGGTGAACGTGCTGACCCATTGCAATGCGGGGTGGCTCGCGACCGTCGATTGGGGCACCGCGCTCTCGCCGGTCTATGCGGCGCACGATGCCGGGATCGAGGTGCATGTCTGGGTGGATGAGACCCGCCCGCGCAACCAGGGCGCGTCGCTGACCGCGTTCGAACTCGGCAAGCATGGCGTCGCGCACACGGTCATTGCCGACAATGCCGGCGGGCACCTGATGCAGCATGGCGAGGTCGATCTCTGCATCGTCGGCGCCGACCGCGTGACCGCGGCGGGCGATGCGGCGAACAAGATCGGCACCTATCTGAAGGCGCTCGCGGCCCGCGACAACGATGTTCCTTTCTGGGTGGCGATGCCGTCCTCCACCATCGACTGGCGGCTTCGTGACGGCGTGGCCGATATTCCGATCGAGCAACGGGCGGCGACCGAACTCACCACCGTCACCGGACGCGCGATGGACGGGTCGGTGACGACCGTGCGCGTCGTGCCGTCGGGCAGCGGCGCAGCCAATCCGGCGTTCGACGTGACCCCGGCACGGCTCCTCTCGGGATTCATCACCGAGCGCGGAACGTGCGAGGCGAGCGACGCGGGGCTGCGGTCGCTCTTCCCGGAAGCGGCGACGCCGCACTGAGCGCCGGCGCGCTTGGAATGCGGGCCGTTCCTGCTTAAAACGTCAGGGAATGGTCAAACCATTCGCGTTTCCGGAGCAGGACGGCCCGGCGAGCTGTGCGTCCCGCGACGAATCGCGGATCGCGGCGCTCGAAGCCGAGATTGCCGCGCGCGACCTGTTCATCGCCACACTCGGACACGAGCTGCGCAACCCGATGGTGCCGATCATGCTCTCGGTCGATCGCCTGAAACGGCAGATCGCCAGCGGCGAGATCGACAAACTCCGGGGCACGGTCGAGACGCTCGACAAGGCGGCCGATGCGTTCATGCGGCGCGCGACACAATTGCTCGATCTGTCGCGTATCGGCGGGGGCGGGCTCTCGCTCGCCGCCGAGCGGGTGGGGCTCGGGGAATTGCTGGCCGAGGCCGCGGCCCGGCATCGCGACACCGCCCAGCGCGCGCAATGCGAATTGCGCTTCCTGCCCCAGGCCGATTGCGCTGCCCGGGGAGATCGCGCGTCGGTTGAGCAGATTCTCGATAACGTTCTTTTGAACGCGTTCAAATATGGGCATGGAAGACCCGTCGAACTGACCTTCTGGTGTAGTGGCGATCGCGCAACGGTTTCGGTTCGCGATCATGGTCCCGGCGTGCCGGAGGAGGCGCAGGCGGCGATTTTCGATCTGTTCGGGCGCGGCCCGCGGCAGGATGCGCCGGGTCTGGGCATTGGCCTGTTCATCTCGGCAAGGCTGGCGGAAGCGATGGGAGGGCGGCTAGGTCTTGCGCCGGCGGAAGGCGGGGGCGCGGCTTTCCATTTGGAGTTGCCTCTGTATGGGGAAGCCGGCGCGGCGGCGTAGCGCGGGGAGCGGGCAGGGGGATATGAGCGGATTGTCGGACCACCCGGACGGACGCATGCCGTCGGGCATCGCCGGACTCGACCAGGTCCTGCTGGGCGGCTTCGTGCGCAACGGCATCTATATCGTTCAGGGACCGCCGGGATCGGGTAAGACCATCCTCGCCAACCAGATCTGCTACACGCAGGTCGCCGCCGGCGGACGCGCGCTCTATGTCACGCTGCTGTCCGAGCAGCACGAGCGCATGTTGTCGAATTTGCGGCAGATGCGTTTCTTCGATCCCGGCTGCATCGCGCGCGAGATGAGCTATATCAGCGCGTTCCAGACGCTGGAGCGCGAGGGACTCGCGGGATTGCTCGCGCTGCTCCGGCGCGAGCTCGTCGGGCATCGCGCCACGGTGCTGGTGATCGACGGGCTCGTCGCGGCCGAGGCCTATGCCACGAACGCGCTCGCGCTCAAGAAATTCGTGCACGAGCTGCAGATGCTCTGTTCGGCCGGGGACTGCACCATGTTCCTGCTGACGAGCGCCGTCGATGCGACGGTGTCGGCCGAGCACACGATGGTCGACGGCATGATCGAAATCGGCACGCAATCATTTGGATGGCGGGTCGAACGCCAGCTGCTCGTGCGAAAGTTCCGCGGCAGTGACTATCTCGCCGGCCAGCACGCGATGGCCATCAGCACCGACGGGATCACGATCTGGCCACGGATCGAGGCGTTGCTGACCGCGCCCGGGCGCGCCGCCCGCCGGGGCGATGCGGCCCGCGCCGGCACCGGCATTGCCGGGCTCGATGCCATGGTGGGAGGCGGCATTCCGAAAGGGTCGGCAACCTTGCTGCTCGGGCCTACAGGCACTGGCAAGACCGCGATCGGCTTGCGCTTCCTGGCCGGCTGTTCGGCGGATGAGCCGGGGCTCTGGCTCGGGTTTTACGAATCGCCCGAGCAGCTCGAAGCGCGGGCGGCGGATATGGCGCCGGCACTCGTGCCGCTGATCCGCGATGGCGTCGTGCGTTTCGTCTGGCAGAGCCCGTCGGAGGGGCTGATCGACCGCGTCACCGGCGAGGTGATCGACGATGTGCGGCAGCGGCGGGTGAAGCGGCTCGTGGTGGACGGGCTTCTCGGCTTCCGCGACATGACGGTGCAGCCCGAGCGGCTGGGTGGTTTCTACCGGGCGTTCGCCAACGAGATGCGCGGACTCGATGTGACCGCGTTCTACACGGTCGAAGTGCCGGAACTGCTCGGTCCGGTGTTGCGGGCGCCGGTCCCGCGCCTGACGGCGATTTCGGAAAACCTCCTGCTGCTGCGCTTCGTTGAGCATGACGGGCGGTTGAAACGGCTTATTTCCGTGATGAAGGTGCGCAACAGCGCCTTCGATCCGCGATTGCGGGAATTGGAAATCGGCGGGGGCGGCGTGGCGATCGGGGAGGCGTTCGATGGCGAGCGAGCCCTGCTCTCGGGCTATCCGACCCCGGAGTCGGAGGCATCCTCACCGCGCGCGGGCACGGCGGCCGGCCGGGATCCCGGCGGGGTCTGAGCCGATGGCAACGGTGCTCGTCGTGGACGATGAATTCGGGATCGGCGAGCTGCTGGAAGCCCTGCTGCAGGATGAGGGGCATCGCGTGCTGACCGCGATTCATGGCCGCCACGCGCTCGAGCGCATGGCGGTGGCGCGGCCCGACCTCGTGATCAGCGACCTGATGATGCCGGTGATGGATGGCGCGGCCCTGCTGCGCGCGATGCGCGACAATGCCGAGTTCGCGAATATTCCGTTCGTGCTGATGTGCGCGCTGCCCGAAAGCGCGGTCCGGGAACGGGTGCAGGGCTATACGGCGTTCCTGCGCAAGCCGTTCAAGCTGGCGGCGATTTCGGCGCTGACGGCGTCGCTTCTGGAATGAGCGCCGCCGCTCAGAGCGTATCGAGAATGTCCATCGCCTGGTGGAACGCGCCGGGATCGATGGTGAATGCCTGCTCGACATCCTGCCCGGACGTGTCGCCGAAAACATAGCCGGCCTGCTGATCCAGGGAAGTTGCGATGCCGGATTGGTAGTAGCCCGGATGGGCGGAGGTCCCGCGCAGCGCGCCGACCGCGACGCCGGCGCCGCCGAAGACGCTGTTGTGCAGCGCCGAGCCGTATTCGCCGACCAGCAGCCGCGCCTGGCGGAACAGCGCGATCTGCGTGGCCAGCGGCAGCGTTTCGGGGCGCACTGGCGTCAGGCCGCGGCGTTTGGCTTCCTGTTCGATTTGCGCGCGGTTTTCGAGGCGGCGCTGGGGCGCCATGCCGGTCCGCGAGAGGAACAGGCGGGAGGCCATGGGGTTTGCCGGCAGGCGGAGCCGGGTCAGCAGCCGGCGCAACCAGAACTGGGTGGCCTGGGCGAAATAGGGGCTGAGCCGGTCGCCCCGGCGCGGCAGGGTCGGCAGCAGCAGCCGGTCGGTGGTCAGTACTTCGCGCCAGAAATCGTAGGCAATGAGCTGATCCTCGGCGATGCCGCAGGCCAGTAGCAATTCGCGCGCGCGGTCGCCGAGATCCCAGGGCACCACGAAACGCAGCGCCGCGAGATCCCAGCCGGTTTCGTAGAGCACCGCGAGGCGCGGCAGGAAATCGGTGAGCCAGTGGCCCCAGGTTTCGTGGCCCGGACCATCGATCACCGCGACGGGCCCACGCAGATGGCGGACCGGCAGATGCGAGGCGTTCAGCCGGTCGATGATCGCGACCACATGGGCCGGCGGCTGGGCCAGGGCATCCGAGCAGAAGGCGGTGTCGCCGATGACGCCGATGCCGGTCGGCGCGATCGTGGCGTCGCGCAGCCTGTAGCAGCCGATCTCGGGGGTGGCGATCTGACCGAACAGGGCAGCGAGGTCGGCGCGTCCGGCCTCGCCGAGCAGGAAGAGCGGCGGCCGCATCGGGCTGCATCCCGCCGGGACCAGGCGGTCGAAGCCGATTTCGGGGCCGTCGCCCTCGGCCGCGTGCAGCGCGATGTCGTTGACGTGGCAGATGCGGGGAAGGGTTTGGGGAGCGCGGTCGACAAGGGCCAACATCGGCCCCGAGATTAGGCGGAAGGAGCGAACAAACCCTAAACGGCGCGGATCGCGGCGGCCAGTTCGCGGGCTCCGGCGGCGGGGCCCTCCTTGTGCGACCAGATCGCGGCCGAGACCGCCAGGAAATCGGCGCCGGCCTGCACCAGCGGGGCGCAGTTGGCCGCGGTGATGCCGCCGATCGCCACACAGGGCAGCTCCATCAGGTCAGACCACCAGGCGAGCAGATCCGGGGTCGCGACCGTGCGGGCGGTTTTCGTGGTGGTCGGGAAGAAGGCGCCGAACGCCACGTAGTCGGCGCCCGCCTCGCCGGCGCGCATGGCGAGGTCGCGGCTGTCGTAGCAGGAGACTCCGAGCTGCCGGTCGGGGCCGAGGATGCGGCGGGCCTCGGCGGCCGGCATGTCCTCGCCGCCGACATGGGCGCCGTCGCAGCCGGTTTCGACGGCGAGATCGGGGCGGTCGTTCAGGATGCAGGCGGCGCCGCTGGCCTGGATGATGGGGCGGAGCCGGTCGATCGCCCGGCGCAGCGGATCGTCGGGCAGGTCCTTGAGGCGGATCTGGACCGCGGCGATCGGCGTCGCTTCGAGCACGGCGGCCAGGTCCCGGTCGAAATGCGGTCCGATCGCGGGCGGGGTCAGCAGGTAGAGCTCGGTGGGCATCGCAGCCTCGAGCGCCATGGCGGGCGGGGTCGCGTCAAGCGCCGAGATGGGCGGCGAGCCGGAAGCGCCCCTCGCGCGTGCCGAGATCGAGCGCGTCGGGCGGGGCTTCGAGCAGAAGCGCGCCGAGCGACGCGGCGCGGCCGGCGATTTCCCGCCAGACCGGGGCCGGGGCGCGGAGCACCAGCCGGCGCTGGCCGGCGCGCAGGGCTTCCAGCGCCCGGCCGGGGGCGTCGCCGCAATCGAGGATGTGCGGCGGCTCGGGGCAGCCGCTCCGCCGGGCCGCGGCGGCGACGAGCCCAGCCCACCAGCGCGCGCCGCCATAGACGCCGGCCCAGGGCGCCGAGAGCAGCGTGACCGGGCGCCCGGCGACCAGGGCGAGGCAGGCTTCGGCCGCTTCGTGGACGATGACGCAGGGGGGAAATGGATCGGTCGCCGCCATTGACCTCGGGCGCTCGCGGGGCGTTCTGTGCAGTATGCGGAAGGCGGACGCGACTCGCGATGGCTGACGCGCCGGACGACGAGGCGGCGAGGCTCGCCGCGGCGCTCGAGCGGATCGCGCGGGCCGGCGCGCGGCTGCGCGACCGCCGCTCTGGCGAGAGCGAGGGGGCTGGCGCGCAGGGCGAGGCGGTGGCGCGGATCGACGCGCTGATCGCGGAGCTGCGGTCGTTGCTCGGAGTCGAGGCGCCGGTCTCGGGCGAGCGGCGGCTTTAAGGATCGGGGAAGGTTTTGCGATGGCCCAGATGACCATCAGGATCAACGGCTACGCCTATACGGTGGGGTGCGAGGACGGGCAGGAATCGCATCTGCTGGCGATGGCCGAGGCGGTCGAGAAGCGCATCGACAGCATCAAGGCGCTGGGCGGGCAGAGCGGCGAGTCGCGGCTGCTGGTGCTGGCGGCGCTGCTGATGGCGGACGAGCTGCACGACCAGGCGATCGAGCTCGAGCGGCTGCAGGCCGCCGGGGCCGGCGCGGGCGGGTCCGAGAAGCGGCCGCGGCTCGCGCGGCTCGCCGAGCGCGCCGAGGAGATTGCATCCGGGCTCGAGCAGCCCTAGCTCTGTCGGGCGGGGCTGCCCGGTTCGTCAGGCAACGCAAATCCCCGGGGCCGTAAGCATCCTCCAGGGAGCTGGCGCTGTCGTGGCCCTGGTCACGGTATCTGGCACCCACCTGCACTTGCAGGCTCTGGAAGGATTATGACGCCAACGGCCATGGCGGCTCCGCACTTTTCCGCCGCGCCGACGGACGGCGTCCGGGAGGCCAAGGTCCGGTTGCGGCGCGCGGCGATCGCGGCCCGCGAAGCGGCCGATCCGGCCCGGTCCGGCGCCATCGCCGAATCGCTGCTCGGCCTCGATTTTCCGGCCGGGGCGGCCATCGCCGGCGTGTGGCCGCTGCCGGGCGAGATCGACCTCCGCCCCGTGCTCGCCGCGCTGGACGGGCGCGGGCATCCGATTCTGCTGCCGGAGACGCCGCCGCGCGGGCAGCCGTTGCGGTTCCGGCGCTGGCGCCCAGGAGCGCCGATGCGCCGCGAACGGTTCGGCACCGAATGTCCGGAGGGGCCGGAGGCCGTGCCCGACATTCTGCTCGTGCCGCTGCTCGCCTTCGACGAGCGCCGGTTCCGGCTCGGCTATGGCGGCGGCTATTACGACCGCACGCTGGCGGCGCTGCCGGGGCGGCCTGCGATCGGGTTCGCCTATGCGGTCCAGCGTGTGCCGGCGGTTCCCATCGAGGCGCATGACCGGCCGCTCGACGCGATCGTCACCGACGAGGGGACCCTCGGCAGAGTGCCCTTCGGCCCCCATCCTTGAGGGCGGGCGCCGCCAACCGGAGATTTCCCTGTGCGTATTCTTTTTCTGGGCGACGTGGTCGGGCGGACCGGCCGCGATGCGGTCGCCGCCCGGCTGCCGAAACTTCGCGCCGAGCTGGCGATCGACCTGGCCATCGTGAACGCCGAGAATGCGAGCCACGGGTTCGGGCTCGCGCCTGCCATGGCGGAGGCGCTCTTCGCCGCCGGGGCGGACGTGATCACGCTCGGCAACCATGCGTTCGATCGCAAGGAAATCATCGCCTATATCGAGACCGAGAAGCGCCTGATCCGGCCGCTCAACTATCCGCCGGGAACGCCGGGGCAGGGCAGCACGGTCGTGACGCTCGCGGATGGCCGGCAGGCGCTCGTCCTGCAGGTGATGGGGCGGCTTTTCATGGAGCCGACCGACGATCCGTTCCGGCTGACCGCGGAACTGCTCGGGCGGCACCGGCTCGGCGGCACCGTGCAGGCGGCGGTGGCGGACATCCATGCGGAGGCGACCTCGGAGAAGATGGGGTTCGCGCACTCGTTCGACGGCAAGCTGTCGCTCGTGGTGGGGACCCATACCCATGTGCCGACCGCGGACGCGCAGATCCTGCCGGGGGGGACCGGCTATCAGACCGATGCCGGGATGTGCGGCGACTATGACAGCGTGATCGGCATGGATAAGGGGGTCGCGGCGGCGCGGTTCTGGCGGAAGATGCCGGGGGAACGGCTGGCGCCGGCGGAGGGGGAGGCGACCGTCTGCGGCGTGTTCCTCGAGACCGACGATTCGACGGGGCTCGCGCGGCGCATCGAGCCGCTCCGTGTGGGCGGGCGGCTGAAGGATGCCTCCGTGGGCCAGGGCGCCGCCTGGCCGCCGGTGCCCGAACCGGTGGCGCACCCGCTCGGGGCGTAGGCGCCGGCCCCCTTTACTTGACGGGCCGGGGGTTTCGACATATTGCGCGCGGCTTCCGAGGAGAGTGCGATGTCCCGCCGCTGCGAAATCACCGGCAAGTCGGTGCTGACCGGCAACAATGTCAGCCACGCGAATAACAAGACGCGCCGGCGCTATCTGCCCAATCTGCAGGACACCTCGCTGATGTCCGAGGCGCTCGGCACGTCGGTGCGGCTGCGCGTGAGCACGCGGGCGCTGCGCACCATCGAGCATAATGGCGGGCTGGACGCGTTCCTGACCTCGACGCCGGACCGTCGGCTGCCCGAGGAAGCGCGCGCGCTGAAGCGCCGCGTGGTGCGCGCCGCCGCCAAGCGCCAGGCCGCCGCAGGCTAGCTCGCCGATGCCGCTCGGCGCTCCGGTGCCGCGCGAAAGGTTGCACCGGCGGGAAATCGCCATCGAAGGGTTTGCCCGCGACGACGGCAATATCGACGTCGAAGCGCACCTGACCGACGTCAAGGCCTACGATTTCGCGCGCGATGACGGCTCCATCCGTCATGCCGGCGAACCGCTGCACGATATGTGGATGCGGCTGACGGTCTCGCCGTCGCGCGAAATCCTCGCCTGCGAGGCGGCCATGGAGGCGACGCCCTATGCGCTCTGCCCCGGGGTCGCGCCGAATTTCGCGCGGCTCGCCGGGCTCAAGATCGAATCGGGGTTCGTCAGGCAGGCGCTCGCCCGGGTCGGCGGGACCGAAGGCTGCACGCATCTGCGCGAGCTGTTGCAGCAGATGGGGACCGTGGCCTTCGCCACGCTCTATTCGCTGCGGCGGCGGCAGCAGGGCGGATCGCCGGCGGCGCCGGAGCGGGGGAGGCGGCCGGCGCTGCTGGATAGCTGTTACGCCTACGATTCGCGTGGGCCGGTCGTGGCGCAGCAATTTCCGGACTGGTTCACCGGGTAGTTTCGAAAACGTAACAAAATCGGCGTGCGGAAGGGACGGGCTCTCTCAGGCGATTTTTGGGGAGAGGGCGTCGAACTCGGGGTCGCCGCGGCGGGGTAGGGACGCGTAAGGGACGAGCCAGTCGTCGGGGGCCGGGGGCGCCGGGGGCTTGGGTACGGCGGGTTCGGCCGGCGCGGCGGCGGCCGGGGGTTGGCGGAGCGGCTCGGGCGGGGTGAGGCCCAAGGCGCGGCAGATGGGGCGGAGCAGGCGGGCGAAGCGGGCGGGCTCGGCCTCGAGCAGGGGGCGGAACTCGGGAGCGGCGAGCCTCGCTTCGAATTCGGCGATCACCGCCGCGCACTCAGGGATCTCGCGGGGGAACCAGCCGAAACCGTAGCGCAAAGGGGGAAGACGCTCCTCGTCGCGCTGGGCCGGCCTGCGGGGCCCGGTCTGGCTGCGGGGGCGAAGCGGACGAAGCCTGCCTGCCTCGGCGCGATGGGTGAACTCGAGAAATCGGTGGAGCCTGGCGTCGAGCCAGAACCAGGCAGCCGCCATGCGGGCGAACCGGGCCTTGGTGTCGGAAGGGCGGGCGGCCTCGGACACGGCATCGGACAGCCGCCGGATGACGGCGAGGAAGGCGGCGACCAGGCTTGTGAGGTGCTTGGGGGGCACGGGTGGATGTATGGAACAAAAGAGGAACTTGGTCAAGGGGGCGTTTGGGTTGGGGCGTGCCTCCGGCGGCCCGGGCTCTGCCCGGGACCCGCTGGGGCCGGAAGGCCCCAGACCCCGGTAGCCGAGCCGATGATCGACGTTGCGACAAAGGTTTCGATACGCCTACGCTGAATGTGGCGGGTTGAGGCTGACGGGAGGACAAGGGGTGGAGGGCGGGGCAGGTCAGGCGATCGCGCTCTGGCGGCTCTATCTGCTGCGCATCGTCTATGCGGTCATGGCTGGTGGAATTTTCGCGACATTTTGGCCCGATGTCTTGCATCACACACCGCAATTCGCCGCCGGCCAGGGGCTTCGCGCCAGCCTGCTTGCCGGGCTTGGCGTGATGGCGGCCCTTGGGGTGCGCTATCCGCTGGCAATGCTGCCGATCCTCATGTTCGAATTCCTCTGGAAAGCGATCTACCTGGCGGCTTTCGCACTGCCGCTGTGGCGTGGCGGGACAATGCCGGCGGATATGACGGCCGACATGCAGGCGGTGCTTTTCGTGGTGATTTTCGTTCCGTTCGTGCCATGGGACTACGTGTTCCGCCGCTTCGTGCTGGCGCATGGAGACCGTTGGCGTTAGAGCAACATCACCCAGACCGGAAACGGTCTGGGTGGTAAAGTTGCTCGCGAGAACAACGAGTTAGAGCAACATCACCCAGACCGGAAACGGTCTGGGTGATAAAGTTGCTCGCCAAATCAAAGAGCCTAGAGCGGGTTCACTCTGACGCAGTCAGAGGGAACCCACTCTAGGTGCGACCGAATGTCGCCTCCATGATGTCCGCTTCCGGTTTTCGGTTTCCGCTGAGCAGCTGACTTCGGCTACGAAACAATTCGCCCGATCGCTTTGGTTACGACCCTCATATCGACCGGCTTTTCGCAGCGCACGATGTCGGCGAACTTTGGCCCCAGGCTGAGCGAATCGTAGCCCGTCACGAACAGGAACGGCACGCCTCGCTCGAGGAGGACGTCGGCCACCGGGTCGACCCTCTCGCCGCCGAGACTGACGTCGAGGATGGCGCCGTCCGGGCGGGCCTCGGTCCCGATGAGGTCCAGGGCGCGTTCGACCGAGGGGGCCGGCCCCACAACGACAGCGCCGGCGCCATCCAACTCGCGGCTGAGCTCGTTGGCGAGCATGTACTCATCCTCCACCACGAGTATGTGACAGCCCTTCAAGGTCCGCTCAGGCATGGGGTGCTTCCTCCACCGCGGTCGCGGAAACCGGCAGACTGATCGTGCAGTGAACCCCGTCGGGGCCAAGCACATAGGATGTTCTTGCTGACAGTTGGTAAGGCAGGGCTCGCTCGATCAGTTCACGCCCCAGGCCGCCGCCGCGTGGCGCGTCTCCCACGGGCGGCGTTGCAACCCCGCTTTCACGCCAATCTATGTGCAGCCAGGGCTTGCCGCCGTCCCCTCCAGGGTCGAACCGCCAGCGGATGGATAGGTGGCCCCCGGGTTGGGCGATGGCGCCATATTTCACCGCGTTGGTGGCCAGCTCGTGCAGCCCCATGGCCAGGGTCTGGACGGTCGAGGAGCGCAGACGAATGCCAATCGGGCCGCTCAGGGTCACCTTGTCGGGGCCGCCGTCGATGGCGTCCATCTCGGCCTGGATCAGTTCGTCGAAAGTCACCCGGTCGTAGTCGTTCAGCCGCGAGAGCAGGCCCTGCACGCGCGCGAGCGAGGTGAGGCGGCCGCGGAAGCGGGTCTGGAAGTCGGCGAGATCGGCGCTGTTGCGGAGCGTTCTGTCCGCCAGAGATTGGATGACGCCGACAAGGTTGCGGGTGCGGTGCTGCAACTCCGCGACCAGAACCTGCTGCCGGCCCTGAAGCTCGCGCAGATCGTGGATATCCGTCGAGGTGCCGAGCCACTCGATGATGGCGCCGGCCTCGTTCCTGACCGGCGTGGCGCGGGTCTGAAACCAGCGATACGTGTCGGCGGACGCTTTGAAGACGCGATACTCCACCTCGAACCCGCCGGTTGCCATCGCGTGCGTCCACGCTTCCTCCGCCGCGGCGCGGTCATCGGGATGGAGCGCGTCAAGCCATCCTCTCTCGAGGCTTTCCGCCTCGTGCTGGCCCGTGAAATTCGTCCATTGCGGGCTCGACCAAGTCCACCTTCCGTCATCGACGGCGCGCCAGACGAGTTGCGGAATGCCTTCGACCAGAGTCTGCAACCGCGCCTCGGCTTCCCGGAGCGCTTGCTCGGCGAGCGTGCCTTCGTGGATGTCGACCGCCGCACCAAACCAGCGAACGATTGCCCCCGTCTCGTCGCGCAGGGGAACGTGACGGACGAGATGCCAGCGCCAGCCGTCGCCAGCCTTGTGGATGCGGTGCCGCCGTTCGAGGGGCTCGCCGGAGGCGAAGGCGTGTTCGAACGCCGCACGTGTTCCCGGCCGGTCGTCGGCATGGATCGCGCGAAGCCAGCCGAAATTGCGGGCCTCCTCCTTCGTCTGGCCGGTGAAGGTCAGCCAGCGCTCGTTGAAGCTGATCTCCTGACCGTCGGGACTGACCGACCATAACAGCGCCGGAACCAGTTCGACCATCAGACGCTGCCGCTCCTCGCTTTCACGCAGCGCCGCTTCGGTGCGCGTGCGCTCGATCAGATCCGCGATTTGGCGGGCGAGCACGTCGAACAAGGGGAAATCGCCTGGCTCGGGCCGATGAGGGAGGCGCCAATGGGTGGAGATCATACCCAGCCGGCGGCCGCTCCGTGAGATCAGCGGCGTCGACTGGACCGCCCTCAAGCCGGAACGGCGAAATGCGGCGAGGTCCCCGGTCTCCGCGATCCGAGCGGCCGCCTCGACATCTTCGATGATGATTCGAGCATTGGCCTGAAGCGCCAGGCCGCATGCCGATGCCGAACCGGCGTCGACATATTTCCAGAACGCTTCGCTGTCAGAATGGAAGTTCCGCGAGGCCAGCAATCTCAGCGTCCGCCCGTCCTCCTCGAAGAGCTGAACGCTCGCGGCATCCGCGTGCATCACGTTGATGGTGGCGTCGAGAAGTCCGGTATAGAGGCCGTTCTGCCCGGGCTCAGGTTCCAGCTCGGTGCCTATTCGCTGAAGCTCGCGCGACGCCTGTAACTCCATGGCCACCTCGCGCCGGAGCTCCTCCTCACAGGCGCGGGCCGCGCCCAGCGCCGTCGCGACCTGCCGGGCGAGGAGATCGAGGAAGGTCCGATAGCTCTTCCCGAACACCAGCCTTGGACTGAGCCCTGCGATCAGGAAGCCCGCGACGCCCTCGCGCCCCGAATGGGCGAGCGGCAGCACGATGGCTCGTCGTGTCGGCTCCGGCCAGGCACTGTGGAACGCGCACAGGGAGGCCGGGAGCTCGTCCACGATCACGGCTTGGCCGTCCGACAGCACGCTGGAAAATGGCCAGGGGGCGCCCGCACCCACATCCAAGACTATCTGCGCGGCGGCGCCGCTGGGATCGAATCCGCAATGGCCTGAGAGCCTGGCGCTCTTCCGCGCCTCGTCGAGCCGATAGAGAAGCGCGAACGGCAGGTCGCGCGGAACGCTGCGCAGCACCCCAACAGCCGCGTCACAGGCGTCCTCGATCGTCTTCGCGCTCGCGGTCCGCTCGCCGAGTGCTGCCAGCGCCGACAGACGGCGGTCGGCGAGAACGCGCTCGGTCTCCTCCGTGCAGGCGCAGAACAGGCCGGCGATGGCGCCGGTCTCGTCGCGGATCGGGCTGCAGGAGACGGTGAAGTAGACCTCCTCGGGGAAGCCGTTCCGCGTCATCACCATTTCCAGCTGCTCGCTCCAGGTGGAGAGGCCCTGGATCATCACCGCGTCGGCGAGCGCTCCGACGAATGGCCACGAATCTTCCCAGCAGATTGCTGCCGGCTGTCCGAGCCCCCAAGGGTGGCGCTGCCCGAGAACCGGCATGTAGGCGTCGTTGTACAGCTGGATGAGCTCGGGCCCCCACCAGACAAGCATGGGGTAGCGAGAGGAGAGCATGATTTCCACGGCGTAACGGAGACTGGCGGGCCATTCCGACCTCGGTCCAAGCGGTGTGGCGGCCCAGTCGAACGACGCCATCCGCGCGCGCATGTCGCCGCCGTTGAGCAGGTCGAGGTAGGTTTCCTCGGAGGTCGGGCGTTTTTCGGACATGCGCTCTCCATCGACCGCGACGTCGCGTAAAGTCGTGCTTAGAACATGGACGATCGGATCGCCAGACTGGCGCTGCCGCCGGCGGGAGCCAGCACGCCATGAGCATCAAACGCTTGTCAGCGCTGGCGTGCGGACCACCCACAGTTGAGGTCCCGGCGGCAGAGGCGTTCGGCGTCATCACCGGGATCGACATCGCCGAGACGTTGTTCGCCGGTTTCTCCTCGAACGTCCGCTTCTCCCCGCATTTCCGTCATTCCTGGTATGGCAAGGAGAGGACGAGCGGCGGCCGTGGTCGCGCGAGAGCGGTTCCGCCGAGGCGGATCGCGCAATTGCCGGGAATGAATCCGCCACGTCGCTCGACGGGCAACGGCGCCGAGCAGAGCGAGCTTCACCCATCGATGCAGCCGCCACCCTGGAGGGCCGCGGCGCTTCGCGTCTGGCGATGACGGTTCCATGATCTGGATCACGGCGCGCGGTGCAGGGGGGCGGCAGGATCGGGGGGCGGTGGGCGATCGGAGGGCTCTGGCCGATGCGCGGTGGGTGGTTGGCCGCGATGGTGATGGCGGGGTTGGTTGGCTGCGCGGCGCGGCCGCCGGCGGATGAGCCTGAGGCGGGGCGGGCTTATGAGGAGGCGCGGGATCCTTGGGAGCCGTTCAACCGGCTTCTTTATCGGGTGAACGATGCCGCGGATCGTGTCGCTGTCGTGCCGTTGGCGCGCGGTTACAATTGGCTGGTGCCGTCGCCGGTGCGCGGGGGTTTGCACAATTTCCTGCGGAACCTGGAGACGCCGGCGCTGCTGATGAACGACGTGGCGCAGGGCAAGCCGCGGCGCGCGGGCGATACGTTCATGCGGTTTCTGATCAATTCCAGTCTCGGTCTGTTCGGGCTGTTCGATGTGGCGGCGCGGCTCGGCTACCGGCGGCACGAGACCGGGTTTGGGGTGACGCTGGCGCTGTGGGGCGTGCCGGAGGGGCCCTATTATTTCTCGCCGATCGTGGGGCCGAGCAGCTATCGCGCGATCGGCGGTTTCGTGATCGATACGGCTTCCGATCCGCTGATTTTCGTGCCGGGCGGGCTTGGGTTGCGCACGTTCGAGCAGGCGCGGTTCGGCACGGGGCTGCTCGATGGGCGGGCGCGGCATCTGCAGGATATCGAACGGGTAAGGAATGATGCGCTCGATCCCTACGCGACGTTGCGGAGCTTCTATCGGCAGTCGGTCGCGGCGCTGATCGCGCAGACGCGGGAGGACCGGCGCGCGACGGTGCCGGATTGGTATTCGGCCGCGCGGCCGTGACGGGGGGTGTCTCGGAGGGCAGAGGCTCCGCCTCTGCACTCCGCTGGGGCCGGAAGGCCCCAGACCCCATTTCTTCAGAGCAGCGGGCTCGCCTCAACCCGCGGCGCGGGCGATCAGGGCTTTGTATTTCGCGAGGTAGGTGCTCATGGGCAGGTGTTTTTCGGCCCAGGCGCGGGCATTGCGGCGGAGTTTGGTGGCGAGCGCCTGGTCCTCGAGCATTTCGAGGATGGCGTCGGCGATTTTTTCCGGCTGCAGGAAGGGGGCGAGCAGGCCGGTTTTGCGGTGGGTGACGAATTCGCGCACGGGGGCGGTGTCGCTGGAGACGAGGGCGCAGCCGGTGGCGAGCGATTCGCGGAGGCTCCAGCTCGCGACGAACGGGTAGGTGAGATAGACGTGGGTGTCGGAACGTTGCAGGAGCTTGACGTATTGGTCGTAGCCGACGCGGCCGGCAAAATGCAGTCGGGAGGTGTCGGTTTTCGGGCCGATCTCGTCGAGCATTTTCTCGCGCCAGGTGCCTTTTTCCGGTTTGGCGCCGTAGCTGACGTGATCGCCGCCGATCATCAGCACGCGCACGTCGGGCCGTTCGGCGAGCAGTTTCGGCAGGGCGCGCATGAAGACGTGGAAGCCGCGATAAGGTTCGAGGTCGCGCACCACGTAGGTGACGAGCTTGTCGGTGGGGTGGATCTTGTAGCCCGCGAGGGTGACGGTTTTTTCGCGTAAGGACGGGTTGGGCTTGCAGGTGTCGAGATTGACCCCTTCGGGGAGGATTTCGAGCCGCTCGCGCGCCCAATCGGGGTAGGTGCCGTGCTGGAACGCGGTCGGTGTGTGGCCGAGGCCGGGATTGGTGAGCGCCAGCAGGTTGATCGCGTTCTTGGCGCGGATGCGGGAGAATTCCGAGACAGGGACGGGAAATTCCGGGTCGAAATTCACGTCCACGCCGTCGATATTGTAATAGAATTCGTGGTAGCCGACGATCGGCACGTCGGGCCAGACATCGGGCAGGTGGAGCAGCTCGCCCCAGCCATGGTGGCCGAGGATGGCGTCGGGGCGGAAGCCGAGCGCGTCGAGCTTGCGCGCCGCCTCGGCCACGGCTTCGGCGCGCAGCATGGCGACCTCGAACTCCTGCGCGTCGCGATGGATGCCGCGGGTCGGCGCGCGGGGCAGGCCGCGCACGAGCTTGCGCACGCCGGGCATGCTGTTGCGGGTGTTTTCGGTGATGAAGACGAGATCGTGAGCTTTCTCGGCGGAGAGATCCCGCAGCAGATGCAGGAACTGTCCCGGAAAGTTCTGATGGACGAACAGGTAGCGCATGGGCGACGGCGCCCCGGCCGGTTGCGGCCGGGGCTGGCCTGATCAGGCCTTGCGGCGCGACGGGGTTTTGGCGGCGGGTTTGGCGCTGCTCTTGGCGGGTTTGGCGGGTTCCGGCGCGGCACGGCGCTTCGGCGTGGCGGCGGGGGCGGCGATGCCGGCGCGGGGCACGATCTGGATCCGGAACGCTTCGAGCGGGGCGAGGCTCTCCGCCTGGCAGGGTTCGCCATTGTCCATCGGGCCGACGCGGGTGCCGTCGACGAAGGTGGCCTCGACGACGCAATCGAAATCATCGGCGGATTCGCCGCGCAGCCGGGCGCGCAGGCCGAGGATGGGCAGGCTCATGCCGCGGCTGCCGCAGAACTGGCCGCCTTCGGCCCAGGGGCTGAGCCAGCCGCGGCCGAGCACCGCCTGATATTCGATGTCCTGCGGCGAGATCACGGATTTCGGCGAGATCGCGAAGCCTTCGATCCAACGCTGGCTGCCCGCTTCGCCCATCCATTCGCCGATCATGGCCGCGACGTCGCCGCGGCTCTGGATGTGGGCGACGATTTCGACCTTCTCGGGCGGGGTGGCGGGCGCGGCGGCGGCCGGCCGCGCCGGCGCCGGGCTGGCGACGAGCGAGGGGGCGGGGCGCGCCTGGGCCGGGGCCGAGGCCTGGGCGGCGCCTTCCTGCAGGCGCAGGATCTGCAGTTTGGGCGCCTCCGCGGTGCTGCCGGGGGCCTGGTAGATGGTGACGAGCAGGAAGGCGGGGCCGCCGGTGACGCGCACGAGGGCGGCGCCGTTGGGGCCGCCGAGCCAGCCATCGTCGCGGAACGAGCTGATCGTAACGGCCTCGGGGCGGAAGCCGGGTCCGGGCGGCACCGAGACGCGCACGCCGGGCAGGCCGGTTTTGGGATCGGGCACCGGGCTGCCGGGCGCGTTGAAGATGCAGAACAGTCCCGCATCGAGCGGCATCAGATGGCCGGAAACCTTCAATTCCTGCACGAGGTTCTGCGGGTTGGCCGGCATCGCCGAAATCTTCGCTTCGCTCACGGGATTTATTTCGCTCCTAAGGCGGCCGCCGGCTCCGCGGGCGGCAGCGCTTCCGTCTCCCTAGTGGCAAGCGGTTGAATATTCAACAATGCATCGTTGATACGCGCAGGCGGCAGACCGAACGGCAATACCCAGCCGCGGCCGCTCGCGCGCACCCGTTCGGCCGGCGCGCCGATGTCGAAAACCGCGGCGGCGAGGCCCGCCGCCCAGGCGTCGCTCAGCGCGAAGCACCAGGTCTCGGGCCAGATCGAGGGCAGGAACGCGAAGGCGGCGTTTTGCGCGCGTATCAGTTCCGCGGCCTCCGCCAGCGCGTAGGGGCCGGTGATGGAAGCGGCGCCGGTCGCGAGCAGCGCTTCGTCGTCGATCGTGTAGCCGACCACGGTGAAGGCGAGCGGCAGGCGGCGGGCGGCGGCGTCGCGCGCGCAGTCGAGCAGGGCGGTGAAGCCTTTGACGCGGCCGATCGCGCCGATCACGGCGATGCGGCGGGGCGGCCCGCGCCAGTCGCCGGCGGGGGCGGGCCAGGGGCCGCGTTCCCAGGGTTCGACGCTGGGGGCGATGCCGGGGAAGTGGCGGCGCAGCCGCGCCTGCGTGTCCGCGCTCGGGGCGACGATGCGGGTCGCCCCGGCGAGCAGGCGGGCGCTCTCGCGGCGCAGCCCGGCAGGCGGGAGGCGGGCGCCGTCGAGCCTGCCGTGGGTCGCGATGCAGCGCGCGCAGCCGCCGGCGTCCGGTTCGCCGCAATAACGATCCTCGCCGGTGACGAGGGCGATGCGCGGGCAGAACAGAGCGTAATCGTGGGCGAACACCGCGTAGGGGATGGCGAGCGCGGCGATCAGGTCGAGCACCGCGCGGTGGTGGCCGAGCAGATGGTGGATCTCGGCTTCGCGCGGGCGCTGGGCGGCGAGCAGGTCGGCGAGGGCGGCGAGGTCGCCGGGCAGGCGAAAGGTGAGGTTGGGGTAGTCGCCGCGATCGTCGGCGAGATGGAGTTCGCCGCGCTCGGCAGTGAGGCGGATCGGGCGCAGGCCGCGCGCGCGTTGGGCGGCGGCGCGGGCCTCGACGACGCGGGCGGTGCCGCCGCCGGCCTCGTGGGCGATGAGCAGGACGGCGCCGCGCGGGGCGCGGGCGGCGGCGAAGCGGGCTTCGTCGAAACGGCGCCGGGCGGGGGCGAGCGGGTCGGCGGCGCGGAAGGCGGCGATGCGGGCGTGGTAGCCGGGATGGAGCGCCTCGAGCAGCGCCAGGTTGCGGGCGAGCAGGGCGGCGCGGGCGGGGCCGAAGGAGACCGCTTCGGCGTGGGCGACATAGACCCCGGGGACCGCGACGTGGCGGAAGCCGCGGGCGCGCGCGCGCTCGGTGAAGTCGTTCTCCTCGCCATAGCCCTGGGCGAACACGTCCTCGCGGAACAGGCCGGTGGCGGCGAGGCAGTCGGCGCGGATGAAGAGGCAGAAGCCGTGGCCGGTCGGCACGTCGATGACGGTGCCCGGGTTGGCGCGGGCGGCGAGCCGGGCCAGCGCGGCGGCCTCGTGGGTCGAGGGGAGCGGGTTTCCCTCGGGATCGGGCATCGAGAAGATGCTGGCCCGGTTGCTGGCCGGGGTGGCGGTGCCGATGTCGCGGGCGCTGTGGGCGGCGGCGGCGAGCGCGTCGAGCCAGCCGGGGAAGACGCGGGTGTCGCTGTTGAGGAGCACGAGGTCGCAGCCGGCGGCTTCGCGCATGCCAGCGTTGGCGGCGCCGGGGAAGCCGAGATTGCGGCCGGGGTCGGCGGGGCAGGACGGGATCAGGGTGATCGCGCGGGCGCGGGCGAGGCGGGCCAGGGAAACGCGAAGGGCGGGGTCGGGCGACGCATCGTCGACCACGATGATGCGGTCGCCGGGGCGGAGTGTGGCGCGCACGCTCGCGAGGCAGGCGAGGGTTTCGGCGCGGCCGCGATAGACCGGGATCACGACGGCGACCGGGCCCGGGCGCGGGCGAG
>DAIDJM010000048.1 GCA_027451405.1 Acetobacteraceae bacterium
GAACTGGTACGCGCGCGCCAGCAGTTCGCGATCGAGCCGCTCGTGCTCGGGCCGATCGCCGTCCGGCCAGCCGGGGATGACTTCGCGCAGCGCGGTGGCGCTCACAGGAGCCCTGCCTCGGCGAAGCTCGTGTACCGGCCACGGCCGATGACCACGTGGTCGTGCACGGGGATGTCGAGCAGCCGGCCGGCGGCGACGAGCTGCTCGGTGACCGCGCGATCGTCGGCGCTGGGAGTCGGATCGCCGCTCGGGTGGTTGTGCACGAGGATCAATGCGGTGGCATGGAGCTCGAGCGCGCGCCGCGCGACCTCGCGCGGATAGACCGGGGTGTGGTTCACGGTGCCGCGGGTCTGTGCCTCGTCGGCGAGCAGATGGTTTTTCGTGTCGAGGAACAGGATGCGGAACTGCTCGACCGGTTCGCGCGCCATCGCGGCGTTGAGATAGGCCATCAGCGCGTCCCAGTGGGAGAGCACCGGCCGGTCGCGCAGCTCGGCGCGGGCGAGACGCAGCGCGGCCGCCTGCACGATCTTGAGCGCGGCGGCGCTCGCCTCGCCCATGCCCTCGACCGCCGCGATCTCGCGCGCCGGGGCCGCGATTGCGTTCGCGAAACTGCCGAACCGGTCGATCAGAAGGCGGGCGATGGGTTTGGTGTCGCGCCGCGGCAGGGCGAGGAACAGCACCATCTCCAGCATTTCGTGGTCGGCGAGCGCGTCGGGGCCGGCGGCGAGCAGCCGGTGGCGCATGCGGGCGCGATGTTCCTCGGCGGAGAGCGGCGACCGGGGCCTCGCCTCGCCGCCCTCGAGCGGCAGCGTGTCCGGCGCCGGCACGAAGCGGTCAGGCCGCCGGGTAAGGCGGGTGGTGCAGCCCGGCCGGCGAGATCGTGAAGATTTCGCAGCCCGTCTCGGTGACCCCCACCATGTGCTCGAATTGCGCGGAGAGGCTGCGGTCGCGCGTCACCGCGGTCCAGCCATCCTCGAGCACCTTCACCTCGGGCCGGCCGGCATTCACCATCGGCTCGATCGTGAAGAACATGCCGGGGCGCATGACCGGCCCCTCGCCGCGCTTGCCGAAATGCAGCACGTTCGGCGCGGCGTGGAAGGTGCGGCCGATGCCGTGTCCGCAGAAATCCCGCACCACGCTGAAGCGGTTCGACTCCACGAAGGTCTGGATGGCGAACCCGATATCGCCGAGCGTGGCGCCGGGCCGGACCGCGGCGATGCCGCGCATCAGCGCCTGGTAGGTCACGTCCATCAGGTTGCGTGCCTTGGTGGAGGCCTCGCCGGCCACGAACATGCGGCTCGTGTCGCCGTGCCAGCCATCGAGGATCACGGTGACGTCGATGTTGAGGATGTCGCCGTCCGCGAGCCGCCGGTCGCCCGGGATGCCGTGGCAGACGACATGGTTGAGCGAGGTGCAGATGGATTTCGGGAAGCCGCGATAGTTCAGCGGCGCCGGCCGGGCGCCATGCGCGACGATGAAATCGTGGCACAGCCGGTCGAGCTCGCCCGTCGTGACGCCGGGGCGCACATGCGGGACGATCATGTCGAGACATTCGGCCGCGAGCCGCCCGGCGGCGCGCATGCCCTCGAAATCCTCCGGCGGATGCAAGGTGATCCGCCTGGCGTCGGCTCCGCCATCCATGGTCACAAGATGCGCAGGCCGGGGCGGGTCTGCAAGTTTTGCCTGGGCGACGCGGCGCGGGGCCGGGGGGCCCGCGGCTTGATCAGGCTCAATGTGCGCCCGGCGGGGACGTGCCAAGAGAGGCGGGCGGCGAGGCGGCCCGGGTTGCGGGCGCTCGTCCGGGGGACGCGTGATGCCTGACCCGCCAGGTAACGGAGCTGGAACCCGCGAGCCCCCGTCCGCGCCCGCTTCGCTTCCGATGGTCGTCCCCGAACAGAAGGTGGCCTTGCGTCCGCGTCCGCGTCGCGCGCTCGGCAGGCGTGCATGGCTGGCACTGCTGGCGGCGTCGGCCGGCGCGGCGGGCGGCGTCGTCTGGTGGCTGAACCGGCCGCCGCCGGTTCCGCCCGGGATCGCCTACTCGAACGGCCGGCTGGAGGCCGACGAGATCGACATCGCCACGAAATTCGCGGGCCGGATCGCTGCCATTCTCGTGGATGAGGGCGACTGGGTGAAGCCCGGCCAGGTGGTCGCCAGGATGGACACGCGCGATCTCGAGGCGCAGCTCGCCGAGGCGCGCGCGCAGATCCGGCAGGCGCAGCACGTGGTCGACGATACGCGCACGGAACTCGCGCAGCAGGGCGCGCGCGTGCGCTTCGCCGCGCAGGAATTGCTGCGTGCGCGGGCGCTGGTGCCTTCCGGTACCGAACGCCGCGAGGTGCTCGATCAGCGTCAGTCGGAATTCGATCAGGCGACCGCGGCCTATGACGGCACCGAGGCGAAGATTGCCGCCGACGAGGCCGCGCTGATCGCCGCGAAGCACAATGCGGAGGTGATCCGCATCCATATCGAGGACAACACGCTCGTGGCGCCGAAGCGGGGGCCGATTTTATACCGGCTCGCGAATGTCGGCGAGGTGCTCCCGGCGGGCGGCAAGGTCTACACCATGCTCGACGTCACCTACGTCTACATGGATGTGTTTTTGCCGACCGAGGAGGCCGGTCGGGTGAAAGTGGGCGACGAGGCGCGCATCCAGCTCGATGCGCTGCCCGGGCGGCCCATTCCCGCCACCGTCGCCTTCATTGCGGGGGAAAATCAGTTTACCCCGAAGATGGTCGAGACCAAGTCGGAGCGCGACCGGCTGATGTTCCGGGTCCGTGTGCGGATCGCGCCCGACCGGTTGCGGCGGCACGAGGCGGAAGTGCGATCCGGGCCGCCGGGGATGGCCTATATCCGCTATGATCCGAAAGCGGAATGGCCGCCCTTTCTGAGGCTCGGGGAGGGAAGTTGAGCGCATCGGCGGAAGCGACGGCCGTGCTCGCCGGCGTCAGTCACCGCTATGGTTCGCGGCGGGCGCTGCGCGCGGTCGATTTTTCGGTCGGGCGCGGCGAATGGGTGGGGGTCATCGGCCCGGACGGTGTCGGGAAATCGACGCTGCTCGGTCTTCTCGCCGGCGCCAAACGGCTGCAATCGGGTGCGGCCCGGGCGCTCGGCGGCGATCTCGCCGATGCTGCGCACCGGCAGCGCATATGCCCGCGCATCGCCTACATGCCCCAGGGGCTCGGGCGGAATCTCTATCCCGATCTGTCGGTGGCGGAGAACATCGCCTTCTTTTCCCGCCTGTTCGGCCAGTCTGCCCGGGAACGGCGGGGTCGCACCGCGTCGCTGCTCGCGGCGACGGGCCTCGCCCCCTTCGCCGGCCGCGCGGCGCGCCAATTGTCGGGCGGCATGCGGCAGAAACTCGCCCTTTGCTGCGCGCTCATTCACGATCCGGACCTGCTGATCCTCGACGAGCCGACCACCGGCGTCGATCCGCTCTCGCGCCGGCAATTCTGGGCGTTGCTGGCGAGCATCCGCGCCGCGCGGCCGGCCCTCAGCGTTGTCGTGGCCACCGCCTATATGTCGGAAGCCGAGCCGTTCGACCGGCTGGTCGCGCTGAATGACGGCGTGGTGCTGGCGCAGGGATCGCCGGCCGACATCAAGCGCAAGACCGGCTGCGCCACGCTCGATGCGAGCTTCGTCGTTCTGCTCGGCGGTTCGAAGGCGGCGCAGGCGACCGCCTCGCCGGATGCGGGGCCGCCGGACGCGAGCGCGCCGGTGGCGATCTGCGCCTCCGGTCTGACGCGGCGCTTCGGCGACTTCCTGGCGGTCGATCATGTGAGTTTCGCGATTCGGCGCGGCGAGATCTTCGGCTTTCTCGGCTCGAACGGCTGCGGCAAGACCACGACGATGCGCATGCTGACCGGCCTGCTCGCGCCGACTGAAGGCAGCGCCACGTTGTTCGGCAACCCGATCGATCCGGCGGACCGGGCGGCGCACGCCCGGGTCGGCTACATGTCGCAATCCTTCTCGCTCTATACCGAGCTCACGGTGCGGCAGAATCTCGTGCTGCACGCAAAACTGTATCGTCTGCCGCCCGAGCGGGCAGCGGCCCGCATCGCCTCGGTGATCGAAACATTCGCGCTCGGCGCCGATCTCGATGCGATGGCCGGCGGTTTGCCGCTCGGCATCCGGCAGCGCCTTTCGCTCGCGGTCGCGGTCGTGCACGAGCCGGAGCTGCTGATCCTCGACGAGCCGACCTCCGGCGTCGATCCGCTGGCACGCGACCGGTTCTGGGTGCTGCTGCGCACGCTCGCGCGCCGGCAGGGTGTGACGATCTTCGTCTCGACTCATTTCATGGACGAAGCGGAGCGCTGCGACCGGGTGGCGCTGATGCATGCGGGCCGGGTGCTGGCCTCCGGTGCGCCGGCGCAACTGGTGGCGGCGAGCGGGGAGCCGACGCTTGAAGCGGCTTTCGTGGCGCTGCTGCTGGGGTCGGAGGTAGCCGGTTCCGGCATCGGCAGCCCAAGCCCGGTGCCGCCCCGGGTGGCGGGGGGCGGTGCCGCGCATCATCCGGCGTTCAGCCTTGGCCGTTTGCTCGCCTTCGCCCGGCGCGAGGCGCTCGAACTCATGCGCGATCCGATCCGGCTGGGCTTCGCGGTGCTCGGCACGATGTTCCTGTTCATCGTGCTCGGCTTCGGCGTGAACACCGATGTCGATCATCTGCCCTTCGCCGCGCTCGATCGCGACCGCACGCCGGAAAGCCGGCTTTATCTCCAGGGTTTCGCGGGCTCGCCTTTTTTCGAGGCGGAGGCGCCGGCCGTGACCGAGAGCGCGCTCGCGCGCCGCCTCGAGAGCGGCGCGATCATGATCGGCATCGAGATTCCGCCCGGCTTCGGGCGCGACGTGCGGCGCGGCGCGCCCACCGAAATCGGCATCCGGATCGACGGCGCGATGCCGTTCCGCGCGGAGACGGCGCGCGGTTATGTCGAGGCGGTCCACGACCGGTTCCTGCAACATCTGGCCGCCCGCACCGGCCGGGAGACGGCGCCGCTGCCCGCCAACATCGAGGCTCGTTTCCGCTACAACCAGTCCTTCGAGAGCGTGAACGCCCTGGTGCCCGGCGATTACGCGATGCTGCTCGCGCTCATTCCCGCCGTGCTGATGGCGTTGGCCGTGGTGCGCGAGAAGGAGCTCGGCTCGATCGTCAATCTCTACGTGACCCCGGCGACGCGGCTCGAATTCCTGGTCGGCAAGCAGCTGCCTTATGTCGGGCTGGCGATGGCGAGCGCGGTCATGCTGGCCGCGATCGCGGCCTTGCTGTTCGGCGTGCCGATCAAAGGCAGCGCGGCGGCCCTGCTGCTGGGCACGCTGCTCTATGTCTTCGCGACGACGGCCTATGGCCTGCTCATGTCCTCGTTCGCGAGCAGCCAGATCGCGGCCCTGTTCGCGACCGCGATCCTCACCGTGGTGCCGGCGCAACAATTCTCCGGCCTGATTTCACCGGTCTCGGCACTCACCGGCTTCGGCGCGCTGCTCGGCCGTCTGTTCCCGATGAGTTATTATCTGCCGATCAGCCTCGGCAGCTTCACGAAGGGTCTCGGCTTCGCCGATCTGTTGCCCTGGATGCTGCCGCTCTCGCTGTTCACGCCGGCGCTGATCGGCCTGAGCCTGTGGCTCATGCGGGCGCAGGAGCGCTGAGGTGTTTTCCTCCGCCCGCGTGTTCTGGCTGGCGACGAAGGAGGTGCGCAGCATCCTGAGCGACCGGGTGCTGATCGTGCTGGTCGTCTATACGTTCACGCTCTCGGTGATTTCGATGGCGCAGAACACCGCGCAGGAAGTGCACAACGCGGCGATCGCCATCGCCGACGAGGACCATTCCGCGCTGTCGCGGGCGATCGCGCAGGCTTTCCTGCCCCCGCGCTTCAAGCCGGCGCAGGCGATCCGTCCGTCCGAGATCGAGCGGTTTCTCGATCTTGCGCGCTATACGTTCGTGGTCGAGGTGCCGCCGCATTTCCAGCGCGATGTCGCGGCCGGCCGCAGCCCGACCATTCAGGTGCTGGCCGACGCGACCGCGGCGATGCAGGCAGGCGTCGGCGCCGGCTACGCCGTGCAGGTGATCGCGCAGGCGGTGGCGCGCTATGTGCGGCACGGAGCGGCCATGCCGCCGCCGGCGGTGAGGGCGGCGATACATCTCGCCTTCAATCCGAATGCCACGCCCGGCTGGTTCATGGGCATCATGGGCATTCTCAACAACGTCACGATGCTGGCGATCGTGCTTTCGGGCGCCGCCGTGATCCGCGAGCGTGAACATGGAACCCTCGACCATCTGCTGACCATGCCGCTATCGCCGGTCGAGATCGCGCTCGCGAAGGTCGTGGCGAACGCGGCGGTGATCGCGCTCGCGACGGCGCTGTCGATCGCCTTCGTCGTGCGGCTTCTGCTCTCGATACCGATCGCGGGTTCGGTTCCGCTCTTTCTCGGCGGCACCTGCCTTTATTTGTTCTTCGCCTCGGCGGTGGGGCTGTTCCTGGCGACGATCGCGCGATCCATGCCGCAGATGGGCTTGCTGTTCATGCTGGTCTTCATACCGATGATCCAGCTCTCGGGCGGCTTCACGCCGCTCTCCTCGGAGCCGGTGGCGCTGCAATGGATCATGCAGGGTGTCGCTTCCACCCATTTCGTGGCGTTCGCCGAGGCGATTTTGTTCCGTGGCGCCGGGATCAGAATCGTCTGGCCGGATTTCGTGGCGACCGCCGGGCTCGGCGCGCTGTTTTTCACGCTCGCCATTCTGCGGCTGCGAAGCGTGCTTGAGCACGCCGCCGGTTGAGCGGCCAATCGTTGCCGTGGGCGGCCAGGGGCTTTGCCCGGCTTTTCCAGGTCCTGGGGTCTGGGGCCTTTCGGCCCTAGCGGCCTGCAGAGGCAGAGCCTCTGCCCGCCGGAGGCAATCTTCCTAAGACGGGACCGCTTCCGCCTGCGCCTGCATGCGCCGGGCCTGCCAGAGGCCGACAAAATCGATCGGCTGCAGCAGCACCGGGGGGAAACCGCCTTCGCGCGTGACGTCCGAGAGCACCGTGCGGGCGAACGGGAAGAGCAACCTCGGGCACTCGATCAGCAGCACCGGCTCGACCGACTCGGCAGGCACCGCGTTCAGCGTGAACACGCCGGCGTAATGCAGCTCGGCGATGAAGACGTGCCGCCCTTCGCCGGCGCCCGCGCCATTGCCGTTGGCCGCCGCCACCGGCTCGCGCGCCTCGGCCTTCACCGACAGCACGACCTCATAGACGTTCTGCCCCTCCTGAATCGGCCGGGCCTGCACATCGAGGTTGATCTGCACGTTCGGCTGGCTGCGCAGCGTCGCGTAGATGTCGGGCGCGTTCGGCACCTCGAACGACAAGTCCTTGATGTATTGCACGTTTACGATCAGCGGCGGCATCGGCGGCTGCGCGCCCTGGGGCGGCATCTGGGTTTCGGACATGAGCTACTCCTCGGTCGCGGCGCGCCTAGCACGGCGCTCGCCGCTTGTCAGGGGCCGGGCCAGCCGGCCACCGGCGCCTGCAGATCGATGCGGCGCCAATGCCCGTTCTCCAGGCTCTCGCCGGTGAGGGTGAGCAGGAAGGCCCAGTGGCTCACCAGCAGGGTGCGGCGCCATTGCGCATCGGCGAGCATCGCGTCGCGGAAGGCCGCCGCGCGGGCGACCACGCTCTCGGTGGTTTCGGTGGCGTCCGGCCACCAGATCTCCTCGATGGCCGAGAAATCATGATCGGGCCAGGCGCTCGCGAGCCGGCCGCGCGGTGTGCCGATGTCACAGGCGAAATGGAAACGTTCGCGCACCACCGGGGTCACGGTCACCGGCACGCCGAGCCGCTGGGCGATCGGGCGCGCCGTCTGCAGCGCCCGCGTGTAGGGCGATACCAGGATACGCTCGATGCCGGCGCCGGCCAGCGCGTCGGCGGCGGCCTGGGCCTGCGCCTCGCCGGCCTCGGTGAGCGCGGGATCCGCGATGCCGGGATCGCGCTTCGTGGCCGAGAAGTGGAGATTGAACAGGCTCTGGCCGTGGCGCATCACGATCATGGCGACAGGGCGGGTACTCGGCATGGCCCGGGCGGGCAAGGGCTCCGCCGGCGGGCGCTCAAGCGGGTGACGCCGGCGGCGCTCCGGCCGCCCGCGCCACGATCCGCGACGGCGCCGCATCCCGCCGCCGGAAGATCGTGATCCCGCGGAACCGGTGGTTGGTCGATTTCCACATCCCGATCACCGCCTCCTGCGCGAAGGCATCGCGCCGGTACATCGGCAGCACCTGATCGAGCCAGACCACGTGCGCGCCGACCGGCAGGCGCCGCAGCGCGCGCATCACCAGGTTCCGCTTCACCATCGTGGTATTGTAATGATCCGCGTCCTCGACGCTGTAGGGCGGATCGGCGAGTACGAGGTCATATTCCTCGAGCGGCACGTGCTCGAGGCGCTGCGCATCATCCAGGTAGGTCGGCTCGCAGGCGGGGTTGATGTCCACTGTATCGCCCGGAAACGCGTCCAGATCGACGCGCCCGCTGAACAGATGGAGCACCCGCCGCTTGTCGGGAAACAGCGCGCGCATCCGGCGCAGATAACCGGCGGGATAGCCGCCGTAATAGGCCGATTTCACCCGGTAGTCGTTGCCCATGATCCAGGTGCCGACGACGCAGCCATTCTCGTCCAGAAACAGGCTCCTCGGGAAACCCGTCACACGAGCGTAATTGTCGATGCGCGCCTCCCAGGTGAGCGGAGCGGCGGGCACCACGGGCCGGGTGCGGCGGCTCACGCGGGGGCGCGGGCGGGGTGGGCCTGCGGCCGGTGCAGAACCAGCATGGCGCGCGCGCACCCGACCAGGGCGGGCGTGGGGTGCACGATCACCGCGGTCGGGATCGAGGTCTGATGGCCGGCCAGTCTCCCCTTGGCTTCGAACCGGGCGCGGAACTGACTGCCGTCGAGCTCGGTCAGCATGGTGGGCGCGATGCCGCCGGCGATCAGCACGCCTCCCGCCGCCCCGTAGGCCAGGGCCACGTCCCCGGCCACCGTGCCTAGAATCGCGCAGAACTGCAGCACCGCGCGCTGGGCCAGGTCATCGCCGTCGCGCGCGGCCTGGGAGATTTCCGCGGGCGTGGTCGCGATCGCCCGCGCGCCGGCCATGGCGGCCAGCGCCTGGTAGAGATTGAGCAAACCCGGGCCCGACAGCACGCGCTCGATCGAGACGCGGCCGAAGCGGCCGGCGATCTGCTTGAGGATTTCGATTTCCGTCGGGTCGACGGGTGCGAAACCGGTGTGCCCGTATTCGCCGCCGATCACGGTCTCGCCGGTTTCGCCCGGCAGGAACGCGGCCGCATTGAAGCCGGTGCCGACGCCGACGACCGCGATCGTGCCCTCGAGCGGGCCGATGGCCGGTCCGCCGACCTGCCGCACATCCTGAGGCTCGAGCAACGGCACGGCCCAGGCGACCGCCGCCAGATCGTTGATGAGCCGCACGGAAGGCAGGCGCAGCCGCGCAGCAAATCCGCTCTCGCTGCTCGCCCAATGGCTGTTGACGAAGCGCACCGATCCATTCTCGATCGGACCCGCGCAGGCGAGCACGGCGGCCTGCAGCACCGCGGGCCGGCCGATGCGGGCGAGATAGGCCTCCGCCGCCGCCTCGATCGATTCATATTGCGCGGCTTCCAGCACGAGCGCGTCGCGGATGGCGGGCCGGCCCTGCGCGACCTCGGCGATCGCGAACCGCGCATGGGTGCCGCCGATATCAGCAACGAGCCCGACGCCGGCGGGGGAGGCGAGCAGGGTCATCAGAAGGCGCTCGCGACGCCGAACGCGGACATCTGACCCATGATCTGGGCGATATCGTGCGCGAGCACGACTATGTCGTGGCGGCGGCCGGCGCGGTCCTGCACCTGGCCCCGCAGCAGACCCTCGGTGGTGAAGCCAAGGCTTTCGAACACCGCGATCGCCGATTCCTGGTCCGCCGTCATGTGTGCCACGATTTTCTCCACGCCGCTTTGGAGCATGATGGCGAAGCCGGTCTCGATCATCGCGCGCCCGAGCCCGCGCCCGCGCATGGCTGCCGCCGTGACGACGCGCAGCTCGCCCACATGAGGGGACCAGGAGAGCGGATCCCGCACGATCGCCGCGGTGCCAACCACCTCCGCCTGCCGCAGCGCGAGCAGTGTGGTCAAGGTGCCGCGCTCGGCCTCGCGCATCCAGGCGGCGAGCACTTTCGGCTCGGCGATATTGCGCGGCAGGAACAGAAGATCGTGCTCGGGCAGGGCTTGCGCGAAGGCCAGCACGGCGGCCTCGTCGCGCGGCGTCATCAGCCGCAACTCGACCGCGACGTCGCCGCACGGCACTTGCCGCGGCAAGGCTTCGAGTTCGGTCATCGGGCGCCTCCGCAACTCGGGCGGCGCTGTCGCTTTGTGCATCGCAGCACACGCGCGCGCGCCCGCGCTTCGCCGCACGTTGATGCCAGAAGCGGCGGCGCGCCGGAAGAACCCTTGCGGACCGCAGCGCTTGGGCGAAACATTCGCGGCGCCGCGGCGCGGCCGGAGTAAGCCATGTCCCGCTCTTCCTCGTCCGGCGCGAAACCCCCGAGCAAATGGCTGCTGCTGGCCGAAGGACGGGCGCTCGCGGAGCATGTGGTGGGTCTCGCCACCTTGCCGCTCCTCGCCATGGCGCCGCGCGGCGACGGTCATACGGTGCTGGTGCTGCCCGGCTTTCTCACGTCCGACCTCTCGACGGAATTTCTGCGGGGCTATCTGCGCGGTTTGGGGTATCGCGCGGTGGGCTGGGAAATGGGCCGCAATCTCGGCGGGCTCTACCGCATGCGCGAGCGGCTGCGCGCGAAGCTCGCGGAACTCACGCGCGCCGGCGGGCGCGTCTCGCTCGTCGGATGGAGCCTGGGCGGCGTCTATGCGCGCGATCTGGCGCTCGCGATGCCCGATCGGGTGCGCGGCGTGATCACGCTCGGCAGCCCGTTCTCGCACGATCTGCGCGCGAACAATGTGGGCCGGATCTACGACACCGTCTCGGGCGAGCGGATCGAGGATGCGCGGGCGGACGATCTCGCGGCGCTCTCGGGCGACATGCCGGTGCCAACCAGCTCGATCTGGTCGCGCACCGACGGCATCGTCAGCTGGCGCACCAGCCTGGTGCAGCCGAAGCGCGACGCGGAAAATATCGAGATCGTGGGCGCGAGCCATCTCGGGCTCGGCGCGCATCCGGCCTCGCTCTGGGCGATCGCGGACCGGCTCGCGCAGCGGGACGGGCAGTTCCGTCCGTTCGCCCGCCGGGGACCGTTCCGGGTGGCTTACGGGGAAGCGGCGTGAGCTCGGTTGAGGCATCAGTCCGGCGGGCCGGGCTCTGACCTGCGCCGGCCGGCGGCACGCTTTGCCCTAAAGCCCCTGCCCACCGCCGGGCCGGAGGATGCCGGGGTCGTCCATCCGTTCGCTCTCCTCGAGCAGCCAGGCCTGCGCTTCCTCTTCGCTGGGGAAGGTCCCGAGAACCTCCTCGAGGCGCCCGCCGCCCATGGCGACGACGTCCCACGTGCCGTTGTCTCGCGCGATGACCTCGAGGAAGCGTTCGCTCATGGGGAGGGTCTTTCGGTGAGGAGAGAGAAGGATTCTTCTTTTTCCGGAAAAAAGGAAGGCAAAGCACGGTCTCGGGTCGGGTAGGGGCGGAACCAGCCTCGGTGCCGTATGGGCAAGGTTGCTGGGTTTCTTGTTCAAAAAAGTCCGGCCCTTCCCGCCTCCAGTCGGAGCACATCCCCCGGACGCTGTTTCAGCAGCCCGGTATTATGGGTCGCCACCAGCACGGTCGTGCCCAGCCGGTTCAGCTCGGCGAGGAGCTGCATCAGGCGTTCGGCCTGGGCCTCGTCCAGGTTGCCCGTGGGTTCGTCGGCGAGCAGCAGCGCGGGCCGCGCGATCACCGCGCGGGCGATGGCCACCCGCTGCTGTTCGCCTCCCGACAGGCGCGCGGGCGGCGCGTCGGCGCGGGAAGCGAGCCCGACCCAATCGAGCATCTCCCGCACGTCGGCCCGGATCTGGCCTTCCGGCCGGCCGGCGAGGCGGAGCGGGAGGGCGACGTTGTCGAAGGCGGAGAGATGGGGCAGGAGGCGGAAATCCTGGAAGACGTTGCCGATGCGGCGGCGCAACCGGGTGCGTTCGCGGCGGGTGGCGCCTTCGAGATCGGTGCCGAGCAGCACGAGCCGTCCCTCGGTCGGGCGCGCGGCGAGGGCGAGGAGGCGCAGAAGGCTGGTCTTGCCGGCGCCGGAGGGTCCGAGCAGCCAGCGGAACCCGCCTGCCTCGACGGAAAACGTCAGGCCGTCGAGCACGGGATCGCTTGCGCCCGGGTAACGAAGCGTGAGGTTTTCGGCGGCGATCATGCGAGGCCGAGTTTAGAGCATGGCGGGCGCGGGCTCGACCGGGCAGCGGGGAACGCGCGGACCGCCCCCTCGTTTGGCTGCGGACCCCGCGCACGGGCGATCGAGCGTAGAGCCATATCGAGCGTCGAGAAATGAAGAGATGAAGCGATGAAGATCGTCTGCCCGGAATGCGGCGCTGCCTACGAAGTTTCCGAAGCCGTGGCGCGGCCGGGCCGGCCGGTGCGGTGCGCGAAGTGCGGCGAGGTCTGGACGCCGCTGCCGGCGCGTGGCGATCCGGTGGCGGCGGATTGGTCCAGCTTCGAGGCCGAGGCCGCGACTATGCCGGAGCCGCCGGCGCGCGAAGGGCTGGCAGCCCCGCTGTCGCGGCCGGTGCACGAACGGCCCGGGGTGATCGCCGCCGCCTGGGTGGCCAGTGTTCTGGTGCTGGTGCTTGGCGCCTGGCTCGCGATCGCCGGGCGGCAGCAGGTGATGCATGCCTGGCCGCCCAGCGCGCGGCTCTATGCCGCGCTTGGCTTGGAGCCGGGGGCGATGAGGGTTGGCACGGCGCGCTGAAGCCGCTGCGTCGCGCGCTGGGCGATGAGCCCGAGATAGAGCAGGGGCGGCAGGCCGTAGGCCGCAGCCATGGCCGGAAGGCCGAAATCGGCGCCGCCGAGCACGAGCGCGGTCAGCAGCGCGTAGTAGAGGAACGCCCCGACGAAGCGGGACCAGCCCGGATCGAGAAAGCGTCCGACGCGGTGGATGAGCAAGAGCGGCATCTCCCTTTCGACGGCTCGAAGTGGGAGGTAACCGCCGGGATCATAAGCCGCGTTACGAGTGGGCAGGCCTGTCGGGAGCGCATGGCCGAAAACGGGGCGGCAAGCCGCCGCGGCCGTTCGGCCCCGTCGGATCCGGGGCCGCCGTCGGCACGCATCGACCCCGCTTCAGCGGGGCGGATAAGCCGGTTGCGGCACCGGCATGCCGGCCGGTCCCGGCGGATAGCCGGAGGGCGGCGGCGGGTAGCCCGGGGAGAGTGGCGGATAGCCGGAGGGCGGGGGTGCGTAACCCGAGGGCGGGGCCGGGCTCGGACTGGACGGCGGCTGCGGGTAGGCGGGCGGCGTGTAACCGGATGGCGGCCGGCCGTAGTAGGGCGAGACGCCGGAGAAGCCGGCGGGCGGCGGGGCCGCCGGCCGCATCGCCTCGTGAATCGCCGCTTCGGCGCCGCCGATATCGTTCCGGGCCAGCGCGTGGAGCGCCTGGCTCACCGCCAGCACGCGCGGGTTCTGATCCGGCCGGTCGCCGGTGCCGACCGGCGTGCTGCGATCGAGCAGCCTGGTCTCCGCCATCTCGAGGGATTGCTGGGCCTCGCCGGTGCGGTTCTGTTCAAGGGCTTGCAGGGCCGCCTGCAGATAGCCCTCCGGGCCGGCACCGGGGCCGATATCGGGGCTCGCGAAGTGCGGGGCGATCGGCGAGACCGTGTTGCTCTCGTTGATGTTGCTCGCGTGCGCCGAGGCGGGGCCGCTTTCGCCGGTGCCGGGCTCGTGCGCATAGGGCCAGTCGGGCGTGGGGATGGTGTGGCCGGGCGGTGGCAAGGGCTGACTGGGCGGCGGCGGCGGGGCCTCGCTGCCGGGCGGCTCCACGCCGGTGGGCGGACCCGCCTGCGCCCATTGGCCATCGGTGGCCCCCGCCCAGGAAGGCGCGGCCAGGGCGAGGCCCAGGCAGGCAGCCGTCAGGACATAAGCGCTACGCATGGATGACCTCCTCCATCGGATACGACCGGGCCGGAGCGCCGCTCGAGGGCCGGAGGCTTCCGGCGAGGAAACGGCACCCGGCGCTTCGGGTTTGCGGGCAAGACGCGGAACCATCCTAGGCCACCGCACCGGGACGCGTCAGTTGCGCGTGCGTGTCCGCTGGACAAGCCCTGCCTTTCTGCCGTTGTAGAGATGCCGCCGGCGGCGGTTGGTCCGCCAGGAGAAAAACCATGTCCAAGCCGACCCGCGCTGCCGCCTTCCCCGCCGCCCCCCGCATCGCGCCCTCGATCCTTTCGGCCGACTTCGCCCGCCTCGGCGAAGAGGTGCGGCGGGTGATCGAATCCGGCGCGGACGTGATCCATTTCGACGTGATGGACAATCACTACGTCCCGAACCTCACGATCGGGCCGGCGGTGTGCAAGGCGATCCGGCCGCATACGACCGCGCCGATCGACGTGCATCTGATGGTCAAGCCGGTCGATGCGATCATCCCGATGTTCGCGGAGGCCGGCGCGGACATCATCAGCATCCATCCCGAGGCGACGGAGCATGTGGACCGCAGCCTCACGCTGATCCGCGAATGCGGCTGCCGGGCCGGGCTCGTGTTCAATCCGGCGACCTCGCTCTCCTGGCTCGATCATGTGATGGAGCGGCTCGATCTCATCCTGCTGATGTCGGTGAATCCGGGCTTCGGCGGCCAGGCCTTCATCCCGCAGGTGCTGCCCAAGGCGCGCGAGGCGCGGGCGCGGATCGATGCGTGGGTCGCGAAAGGCGGCCAGCCGATCTGGCTCGAGATCGATGGCGGCGTGAAGGCGGACAATATCGCGCAGGTGGCGGAGGCCGGCATCGACACGTTCGTCGCGGGGTCGGCGGTGTTCGGTGCGCCCGATCCGGACGGGTACTATCGTGGGATCATCGGGCGGATGCGCGCGGCGCTCGAGAGCGTGGGCGCGCGGCGCGCGGCGTGAAGCGCAAACGGGCGATAATTGCCGCTGGCGGACCGCGCGCGGCAATGATAGGTCGCGGTGCCGCCGACCAGGGAAACAGCCAGGGGGAAACGAGCGGACCCCGGGAGAGTGGGATGCCGTTCCGCCGCACGACCTTCAGCAAGTTCGTCATCGAGGATATGCGCCGGAAGGGCAGCTTGCACGATCCCGAGCTTGCGGCCCTGCTCAACGACATACAGCGCGCGGCGAAGCTGATTCGGGCTGCGGTCGCGCGTAACCTGCTCGACGCGCCGGGCGCGCTGGTCACCACCGACCGCGTGGTGGAAGGCGAACCGCCGACGCCGCCGCGCGAGATCGCGCAGCAGATTCTGTTGTCCGCCTGCGAGTGGGGCGGTCAGGTCTGCGGGATCCTGTCGTCGGATATGGCGAAGCCGTACGAGATTCCGGCGGAATATCCGCGCGGACGCTACCTGCTGGTGATCGACCCGCTCGATGGCGCGGCCAATCTCGATCTCGGCCTGTCCGTCGGCTCGATTTTTTCGATTTTGCGGGCGCCCGAGGGGGTCACGGATCCGAAGCCGGAGCATTTCCTGCAGCCCGGCCGGGCGCAGGTCGCGGCGGGCTACATGCTCTACGGCTCGACCTCGATGATCGTGATCACGCTCGGCGCCGGCGTGCATGGTTTCACGCTCGACCGCGAGGCCGGTGCCTTCACGCTGACCCATCCGAATTTGCGGATGCCCGAGGCGACGCCGACCTTTGCGATCGACACGGCGCGCGCGCCCTATTGGGAGCTGCCGGTGCGGCGTTTCGTCGAGGAGTGCCAGAAGGGGGCCGAGGGTCCGCGGGGCCAGAACTTCCAGTCGCGCTGGATCGACAGTTTCGTGGCCGAGGTCCATCGGCTTCTGTTCCGCGGCGGCGTGTTCCTGATGCCGCGCGACACCACGCCCGAGCGCAAATCGGGTGAGCTGCACCGGCTTTATCAGGCCAATCCGGTTGCCATGCTGATCGAGCAGGCGGGCGGGGCGGCATCCACCGGGCGCGAGAGCGTCCTCGACGTGAAGCCCGGCGCGATCCACGAGAAGACGCCGCTCATTCTCGGCGCCAAGACCGAGATCGCGCGCATCGAGGCCTATCACCACGCGCACGATCGCGGCGAGCCGCTCGAGTTCGACGCGCCTTTGTTCAAACAGCGCACCATCTTCCGCACGGCCTGAGAGAGCATGTCCGCCAAACACCCCATCGTTGCGATCACCGGTTCCTCCGGAGCCGGAACCACCACCGTCATGTGGACCTTCCAGCAGATCTTCCGCCGCGAGGGCGTGAAGGCTGCGTTCGTCGAGGGCGATGCGTTCCATCGCTACGACCGCGCGGAGATGCGCAAACTGCTCGCCGAGCATGCGGCGAAGGGAAACAACCACTTCTCTCATTTCGGCCCCGAGAGCAATTTGTTCGAGGAGCTGGAAGCGCTGTTCAAGAGCTACGGGGCTACCGGCACCGGGCGGACGCGCAAATATCTGCACAATGCGGAAGAGGCGGAGCCTTATGGGTTGCCGCCGGGCACCTTCACGCCCTGGGTGGATGTCGAGGGTGGCACCGACCTTCTATTCTATGAGGGGCTGCATGGCGGCGTGAAGACCGAGAAGGTGGACGTCGCGAGCCATGTCGATCTGCTGATCGGTGTCGTGCCGATCATCAATCTGGAGTGGATCCAGAAGCTGCATCGCGACAAGCGCTCGCGTGGTCACAGCCACGAAGCGGTGGTGGACACCATCCTGCGGCGCATGCCGGACTACGTGAACTATATCTGCCCGCAATTCTCGGAAACGCACGTGAACTTCCAGCGCGTGCCGACGGTGGACACGTCCAACCCGTTCATCGCGCGCGACATTCCGAGCCCGGACGAGAGCATGCTGGTGATCCGGTTCCGCAACCCCAAGGGGATCGACTTTCCCTATCTGACCTCGATGCTGCAGGGCAGCTTCATGTCGCGCGCGAACACCATCGTTTGCTCGGGCGGCAAAATGGCGCTGGCGATGCAGTTGATTTTCACGCCAATGATCTGGCAGATCATGGATCGCAAAAAACGCGCCTTCTGACGCCGAGGCGCCAGGAGAGAGCCGCCATGGACAGCGTAGTCACCGATAAGCCGCTTGCCGACAGGCGGGCGAACGCGAACGCCATCCGCTTCCTGGCCATGGATGCGGTGGAGGCTGCGAACAGCGGCCATCCCGGCATGCCCATGGGCATGGCGGACATCGCCGAAGTGCTGTGGCGCGACCATCTGCGCCACAACCCGGCCGACCCGCACTGGCCCGACCGCGACCGGTTCATTCTCTCGAACGGTCACGGTTCGATGCTGCATTACGCGCTGCTGCATCTCACCGGCTACGATCTGCCGATCGCCGAGCTGAAGAACTTCCGGCAGCTGCATTCGAAGACGCCCGGCCACCCGGAAGTCGGCATGACCCCGGGGATCGAGACCACGACCGGGCCGCTGGGCCAGGGCATCGGCAACGCGGTGGGCATGGCGCTCGCCGAACGGCTGCTGGCGCAGGAATTCAACCGGCCGGGACACGAGATCGTGGACCACCGGACCTGGGTGTTCTGCGGCGATGGATGCCTCATGGAAGGCATCTCGCACGAGGCCTGCTCGCTCGCCGGCGTGCTCCAGCTCGAGAAGCTGGTCGTCATCTACGACGATAACGGGATCTCCATCGACGGCCACGTGGAGCACTGGTTCGCCGACGATACGCCGGCGCGGTTCCGCGCCTATGGCTGGCATGTGATTCCGAACGTGGACGGCCACAACGCGGAAGCGATCGCCGCGGCGCTCGCCGAGGCGAGGAAGCCGCATGGCAAGCCCGTCCTGATCTGCTGCAAGACCGTCATCGGCTGGGGCGCGCCCACCAAGGCCGGCACCCATGACAGTCACGGGTCGGCGCTCGGCGCGAAGGAAATCGAGGCGACGCGCCAGGCGCTCGGCTGGAGCTATGCTCCCTTCGAGGTGCCGGAGACGATTCGCCGCGCCTGGGATGCGCGCGAGGCGGGGGCTGCGCGGCAGCGCGAGTGGCAGGCGAAGTTCGATGCCTATGCCAAGGCTTTCCCTGATCTGGCGGCGGAATTCACGCGGCGCATGGCGGCGACGCTGCCGGCGGATTTCGCGCAGAAGGCCGATGCCTGGATCGCGCAGGCCAATGCGGCCGACAAGCCGCTGGCCACGCGCAAATCCTCGCAGGAGGCGATCGGCCATCTCGCCGGCATGCTGCCGGAATTCTTCAGCGGCAGCGCCGATCTCACCGGTTCGAACAACACCGACTGGAAGTCGATGGTGACGGTCGGGCCGAGCGGCGCCGGCAATTACGTCCATTACGGCGTGCGCGAGTTCGGCATGTCGGCGATGCTGAACGGCATCGCGCTGCATCGCGGCTTCATCCCGTCGGGCGGCACGTTCCTGGTCTTCTCCGATTACGCGCGCAACGCGATCCGGCTCGCCGCCATCATGAATCTGCGTAGCATCTTCGTGCTGACGCATGACAGTATCGGCGTCGGCGAGGACGGGCCGACGCACCAGCCGGTCGAGCATACCGCGTCGCTGCGGCTCATTCCGCATCTCGATGTGTGGCGGCCCTGCGACACGCTCGAGACTGCGGTCGCTTGGCGGCATGCGGTGGAACGCGCGGACGGGCCTTCGGCGCTGATCCTGACGCGGCAGAATCTCGAGCAGCATCCGGGCGATCCGGCGCGACCGGCGCTCGCCGCGCGCGGCGGGTATATCCTGAAGGATTGCGAGACGGCGCCGTCGATCATCCTGATCGCCACGGGCAGCGAAGTGGGGCCCGCCATGGCCGCGCAGAAGCTGCTGGCCGAGAAATCGGTGCATGCGCGGGTCGTTTCGATGCCTTGCGTCGATCTGTTCGACCGGCAGGACGAGGCCTACAAGCGCCACGTGCTGCCGCCGCACACGAAGCGGATCGCGATCGAGGCAGGGGCCACCGCCGGCTGGTATAAATATGTCGGGTTCGACGGCGCGGTGATCGGTCTCGACCGGTTCGGCGAGTCCGCACCCGGCGGACTGCTCATGAAACATTTCGGCTTCACCGGCGAGCGCATCGCTGAAGTGGCGGCCGGACTGCTGGGTAACTGAAACAAACGGGGAGGTGTTCTCCTCCGGCTAGACAAAGAGGATCGACCGATGGCTTTGGTTGCAATGCGACAATTGTTGGATCACGCCGCCGAGAATGGCTACGGCCTGCCGGCGTTCAATGTGAACAACATGGAACAGATCCATGCGATCATGCAGGCGGCTGACGCCTGCAAAAGCCCGGTGATCCTGCAGGGCTCTGCCGGCGCGCGGAAATACGCCGGCGAGCCGTTCCTGCGGCACCTGATCGAGGCGGCCGTGGAAACCTGGCCGAATATCCCCATCGCGATGCACCAGGACCATGGCGCGAGCCCTGCCGTGTGCCTGCGCGCGATCCGCAGCGGTTTCACGAGCGTCATGATGGACGGCTCGCTCATGGAGGACATGAAGACGCCCTCCACCTACGAGTATAACGTCAACGTCACGCGCACCGTCTGCGAGATGGCGCATGCGGTGGGCGTGACGGTCGAGGGCGAACTCGGCTGTCTCGGCAGTCTCGAGACCGGTGAAGCCGGCGAGGAGGACGGGTCGGGCGCCGAGGGCACGTTGAGCCATGACCAGCTGCTCACCGATCCGGTGCAGGCCGAGGATTTCGTGAAGAAGACCGGCGTCGATGCGCTCGCGATCGCGATCGGCACGAGCCACGGCGCCTACAAATTCACGCGCAAGCCGACCGGTGACATCCTCGCGATCCAGCGGATCAAGGAAATCCACGCGCGCATCCCGAATACGCATCTCGTGATGCACGGCAGCTCGTCGGTGCCGCAGGAATGGCTCGCGATCGTGCGCGAATTCGGCGGCGATATCCGCGAGACCTACGGCGTGCCCGTGGAGGAAATCCAGGAAGGTATCAAATACGGCGTGCGCAAGGTGAATATCGATACCGACATCCGTCTGGCGATGACCGGGGCGATGCGCAAGCTGATGGGGACGAAGCGCGATGAGTTCGATCCGCGCAAGTTCCTCGCCGAGGCCGTGAAGGCGGCGAAGGCGCTCTGCCAGGCGCGGTTCGAGGCGTTCGGGTCGGCCGGCAATGCCGACAAGATCAAGCCGATGCCGCTCGAGGCGATGGCGACGAAATACGCCAAGGCGGCTTAGAGCCGCGAGCAAAATCCGATCAGATGGAATCATCTGATCGGATGAATTTGCTCTAAGAAATCAATAACTAGAGCAACTTACGCGGGTCTGACTGAAGCGCTGGCGCTCCAGTCAGACCGGCTGTTGCTCGAGCGCGTTTGGGTTGAGGCGTGCCGGTGAACGCGGCGTCATCAGGGAATGGGGTCTGGGGCCTTTCGGCCCCAGCGGAGTGGAGAGGCGGAGCCTCTGCCCGCCGGAGGCGCGCTTCGGCCCAAAGGCGCTCCGCTTGCTCCTTCGGAGTTAGCTGCGCCGGTGCTTGGTGTGCCCGGAAGGCTGACCCAGGCTGGAGACGGCGCACCCCACACAGACCAGCCCGAGGCAAACCGGCAGCAGCCAGAGCGGTCGCAGCAGGAGGGGCACGACCACGGCCTGCCATACGCCAAGACCGAGATGCGCCTGCAGAACGCTCTGCCAATGGGCGTACGTATCCGGATCGGCGGTCGCCAGGCCTTGGGCCAGGGTCATGTCGGGCGGTGCTAGGGTTCCGAGCGCCACCGCGCCGACCAGGAGGACTGCCGCGAGGATCGAGAAAATACGGAACGTCATCGAGCAGAGCCCCAGGGGTCGGACGCGCTCCTGCCACAACGGTCGGGTCCGGTCGCGCGTTGCGCACCTTCTATCATGCGATTGCTGCCCGCCTCAGGCAACATGCAAGGTGGCGGGGCGGCGGGAGCGGCGCCCGGCAACACGAAAGCGTGGCTTCGGGGCGGATATGCCTCCGGGGCCGGAAGGTCCCAGACCCCTGTCTTGCGATCGCTCGCCCCAGTGGCCGGAGGTCTGTCTAATCCCCGAATGCCACGCAGCCGCGCAGCTGACCGACAAGGTCGCCGTTCCAGTTGCGCACCTTGGGTTCGGCCAGCCGGTCCAGCAGAGGCGACGGACCCAGCATCCCGCGGAGCAGCGCGGCGCAGGCGGCTTCGGCCGCACGCACCGCGCCGTCATCGCATTTGAGCGCAAAGCCGAGACCGCGTTCGGGAATGGCGCCACAATAGACCCCCTCGGCGCCGACCTTGACGAAGGCCCGCGCGCCTAGCCCGGAGGCGATTTCGGTATCGAATTTTTCGGCGCCGCCTACCAGCAGCGGGTGCGCGGCGACCGCTTCGCGCAACGTCGCGGCGGCGAGGGCAAAGTCGGCCGGCAGGTGCCGGCCGCTGCCGAACCGCGCAAAGCCGGTCGCGAGCGCCCGCAGCGGGATCGCGAAGGTGGGGATGGCGCACCCGTCGGTGCCGCGGTTTTCCGCCTCGAGACGGACGCCGGTGATCTCGGCGAGCGTTGCGGTAACGCGCTGCAAGATGGGGTGATCGGGGCGGACATAGCCGCCGGGCGTGATCCCGGCAGCGACGGCGCTGGCGAGAAATCCGGCATGTTTGCCGGAACAATTATTGTGCAGCGCACAGGGTTGCTCGCCGGCGGCGACCAACGCATGGGCGGCCGCGCGGCTGCTCGGCCAGTGCGTGCCGCATTCGAGGGCGCGCATGTCGAGCCCGATTTTCTCGAGCATGCCGCGCGCGGTTCCGGCGTGCAGCGCCGAACCGTCATGGGAGGCGCAGGCGAGCGCGAGTTCGGGCGGGGTGAAACCGGCGCGCTCCGCGCCGCCGCCGACGAGCAGCGGGATCGCTTGGAATGCCTTGACGGCGGAGCGTGGAAAGATGCCCCGGTCGATATCCCCGCCGGAGGCGACGATGCGGCCGTCGGGGTCGGCCACGGCCCAGGCACCCGTATGCGATGATTCCAGGCGCGGGAAACGCACCAGTTCTGCAATGACCGGATTCATGGGCTCAGGCGTCGGGCTCGCGCAGCACCCATTCGCCGCGTCGGCGCAGGATGGCGAGATAATAGGTTACGGAGGCCACGATGATGATCACCGTCGCGATCAGGCTTTTCTGTCCGACCGTGGGATCGAGCGCATTCGTATAGATCACATAGGCCAGCACGATCAGCGCCAGAAGTGGCGGCAGCGGGAAAAGCGGCATCCGGTAGCGGGCATGCGCGGTGGCGCCGGTATGGCGGCCGACGATCACGGCGATGCAGAGCGCCGCATAGACGACGACGATCGCCGTGCCGGTCATCACGAGCAGCAGATTGAGCGGCACGAAGCAGAGCGCGCCGGCGAGCAGGCCCGTGATCAGCGTCGCGGCCCAAGGCGAGCCGAAGCGGGGATGCACGCGGGTCAGGAACCGGTTCACCGGCGCCGCCCAGACTTCGTCCCGCCCGCTGCTGAACAGCATGCGCGCGACCAATACGACCACGGCGATGTTCGCATTCACGATGGCCAGGGCCACGGCCAGATTGATGGCGGTGCCGAGTGCCGGGCCGCCGCGCTGCCGCACGAATTCGCTGAACATCGTGTCCGAGCCGAAAAGGGACGCGAGATCCGCGCCGCCGCGCAGCATTGCGGCCAGCGGCAGGGTTTGCGACACCACGCTGATCACCAGGGCCAGCATCACCGCGCGCGCGACATGGCGGGGCGCTTCATGCGTCTCCTCGCCGAGATAAACGGCGTTGCCGTACCCGTAGAACGCAAACACGGCGACCGAACTCGCGAGCGCGATGGCCCCGAAGCTCGCGGGGATCAGGTGACCGCCGCCGCCGAGCATGACGGGATGGGTCAGCGGCGCCAGCCAGCCTCGCGCGGGATGGAGGAAGCCGAGCACCGTCACCACCACGAGTGCCAGCAATTCGAGCAGCAGGAAGGCGCCGGTGATCAGCGCGTTCGTGCGCACGTTCAGGATCGCGCAGAGCGTGGTGAAGACGACGCAGCCGAGCGCGTCCGTCACCAGCGAGGAACCCCGCAGGATAGCGCCAAGATAATTGCCCAGGCCGAGCGCCACGACCGAGATGTTCAGCACCAGAACGACAAGATTGACGCCGAAGACGATGAAGCCGGCGAGCTTGCCGAGCGTGCGGCCGACGATCGCGTATTCTCCGCCGGTGAGCGGAAAGGCCGAGGAGAGCTCGGCATAGACATAGGCGGTGAAGAGGCTGGCGATCGCCGCGATCACGAAACTCCAGAGCGCGCCCGAGCCGGCCTGTTCGACGACCCCGGGCACCACGATGAAGATCGAGGAAGCCGGCGTCACCGAGGAGAGCGTGATCAGCAGCACGCCCACGGTTTTCATGCTGCGGGGGAAGGCGGCGGCGACCCGGGCCGTGTCCGTGCGTGTCTCGCTCATAAGTAAAAACGGTATTCCGCGTCGGCGATGGTTTCGAACAGAGCCCTCGTCTCCACCTGCTTGAGCGTGGCATACAGGTCGAGGAATTCGGCGCCGATATAATCGGCAAGCACCGGCGCCCGCGCGCAGAGTTCCAGCGCCTTGAAGAAATCGGGCAGCGCCGCCGGTTCGGGGCGCGGATCGAGTGCCCGCGTGACGCCATGATGGAGGGCAGCGAGGATCGCCGCCATGGCGAGGTGCGGCGATGCATCCGCGCTCGCCACGCGGTGCTCGATGCGGCGATGCGCGGGGTTGCCGGCGGGGATTCGGAACGCGACGTCGCGCCGGTTCTCGCCCCAGCTCGGTGTGCGCGCCACGAAGGCGCCGCCGAAGCGCCGGAAGGCGCTGAAATTGGGCGCGAAGAGCAGCAGGCTTTCCGCATGGAGCGCCTGCATGCCGCCGATCGCCTGGCGCAACAAGCTGTCGCCGCCCGGTTGTGCGAAGCGATTGCTGCCGACCGCGTCCGCGAGGCTGAGATGGATGTGCAAGCCGTTTCCCGGGTGTTCCGGATAGGGCTTGGCCATGAAACTAGCGCGCAATCCCTGGCTCGCTGCCACACCCTGAACCGCCCGGCGCAGCAGGGCGGCATCGTCGGCGGCGGAAAGCGGGTCGGCGCGGTGCGGCAAATTCACCTCGAACTGCCCCGGTCCGTATTCGCTGACGATTGCCCCGCCCGCGATGCCCTGCGCCGCGAGCGCATCGTGCAAGCCGTGCAGGAAATCGCCATGTTCCTCGATGCGCTGGACGCAGAGATGGCCAGCCGATCCCGGCGGCAAGCCGTCGCGCAACGGCGGCGGCGCGGGCCGCAGGCGGGCGTCCGGCTGCACCAGGCAGAATTCGAGTTCGCAGGCCACGACGGGATGAAGCCCGCTCGCATGGCAGCGCGCGACGGTGCGGGCCAGGATCGTCCTTGGGTCGAACCAGAGCGGACCCCGCATGGCGAGCAGGCTCTGGGCGAGATTTCGGGAGGTCCACGGAACCGGCGCGAGCCGGCCCGGAACCGGATCGGCGATCGCGTCGGGATCGCCATCCTCGGTGCCGAGGCCGCGCGGACCGCGCGACGCACCCGTTGCGTCCAGGATCAGCGAACTCGCGGAAAAGGCGACTCCGTCCGATGCTGCCGTGCTCCAGGCGTGTGCCGGCAAACGCTTGCCGCGCGCGATTCCGTTCACGTCGAATACGAATGCATCGACGAAGCGCGCGCCGTCGGGGAGCACCGTGACCGGCGCCACACTGTCCATCGTCACGCTATGCGCCAGAAGACCGTCGGTGCGGAAGGGCTCTGCCGCCGAAACTGAGGTTTTTGGGCACCATTCTTGCTTCTTCGGCCGACGGGCGCTTGCAAGGCCGCCGCGTTTGTTGTCATGCGTAATTCGAGGGGGAGATATTCATGCGTAGAGGTCGAACGAAAGCGCGACTTGCAGTGGCGGGCCTTCTTCTTGTCCCCGCCACGGTCGCGGCGCAAACGGCAGGAACGGCCCGCATCGGTCAGGGCAAGCCGCACGTCGAGGAAGTGACGGTGACGGCGCAGAAGCGGGCGCAGAATGTTCGCAAGGTGCCGATCAGCATCACGGTGCTGAGCGGACGGCAGATCAAGGCCGACCACATCCAGAATTTCGCAGATCTGACAAGGGCCGTGCCCAATCTGTCGTTCTCGGGCGGGGCCGGCATCGGCACCTCGACCCTGGAGATCCGCGGCGTCGCAAGCCAAGCGGGCACGGCCACGGTGGCGCTCTATCTCGACGACGTCTCGCTCACTACGCGGAACATCTATACCGAGGGAACGGCCGAGCCGCGCTTTCTCGACATCGCGCGCGTCGAAGTGTTGCGGGGTCCGCAGGGGACGCTCTACGGCGCGAGCGCGCTCGGCGGCACATTGCGCTACATCAGCAACCAGCCGCAGCTTGAGCAATATAGCGGCAATCTGTTCAGCGAGATCTCCGGCACCGACCATGGTGGTGTGAACTGGGACGAGCAGGGTGTCGCGAATATCCCGATCGTGCCGGGGCAGCTCGCGCTGCGGGTGGCGGGCGAGACGGGCGGCGACAGCGGCTATATCAATCGCGTCGATCCCACGACCGGCCAGGTGATCAAATCCGGCATCAATTCGGTGGGCTACGACGACGCGCGGGGCACGCTGCTCTGGACGCCGAACGACTGGCTCACGATCACGCCGAGCGTCTATTGGCAGAAGAACATCGCGCGCGACAACGACGCGCAATATACCGCGCTGCCGCTCTACGAGACCGCGAAGACGATCGCGGAGCCGGGGACCGACCGGCTGTTCGTGCCCAGCCTCACGATGAATGCCGATCTCGGCTGGGCCAACCTGATTTCGATCACGAGCGGCTACAGCCGCGTGTTCACGCGCACGCAGGACAGCACGATCTACAACAATCTGTCGCTCTATCTGTGCGACCCGCTGAATTTCGCGCTCACCTGCTCGGACGCGAACGGTAATCCGGTGTATAATTCGCCGCCCGGTCTCTACAAGGCGCTGTTCAACCGTCCGAGCGCCACGTTCTACAAGACCGCGACGCGGCAGTTCCAGCAGGAAGTCCGGCTCGTCTCGAAACCCTATTCGCCGGACGGGCCACCCTTCACCTGGATCGCCGGGCTTTATTACTCGAACGAGTTCACCAATGCCAGCGACATCGAGAAAGTGTATGGCGCGACTTCGCTGTTCAACCAGTATGGGCTGAACGTCGCGGACACGACACAGATCTCGGGCGGGTTCCCGGGGGCGATCCAGAACGATTACGTGTTCAACGGGCTGCAGCAATACAACACCGCGCAATATGCGGTGTTCGGCAACTTCACCTATTACCCGGTCTCGAACGTGCGGCTGACGGCAGGCGCCCGGTATCTGTTCGCGCGCGACGGGGAGGGCTCGAACCAGCAGCTTTTCTATAGTTACGGGTTCACCGGGCCGACCACGGCGGTGGGGCATTTCTATGCGTTCACGCCGAGCTTCACGGGGGATTGGGACGTCACGCCCGAGCACACGCTCTATTTCAACGTCTCGAAAGGCTTCCGGCTGGGCAGCGAAAACCGGGTGATCGGGTTCATCCCGGCCGATGCCGGCGCGATCGGCACGCCGTCCTACGACCTCGCACAGCTCGGGCTGCACAGCTCGCCCACCTTCTATGGGCCGGACAAGCTCTGGAACTACGAGGTCGGCGATAAGTTCCGGATATGGAACGGTCGCATCGTGGGGTCGGTGGATGCCTTCTACATCAAGTGGGACAACATCCAGCAGGAGATTCCGCTGACCACCAGCGGGCTGAATTTCGAGACCAATGCCGGCAACGCGACGATCTGGGGCGGGGAGTTCGATTTCCGCTCGCGGCCAACCGACGAGCTCGTGGTGGGGCTATCGGGCGGTTACACCAACGCGACCCTGGATAACGGCGTCGCGGTCGGCAACACGCCGCTGATCGGCACCTATAAGGGCGAGATCGTGCCAGGCGTGCCGCGCTACAATCTCAATTTCGACGCGCGGCAGGATTTCGTGCTGAGCGACACGCTCACCGGGTTTCTGACCGTGAACGTGCCGTGGGTGGGGCGCAGCCGCGGCGTCGCGATCCAGGGCAACGCCGATTACAACCGGCCCTCCTACATCACGCTCGACGGGTCGGTCGGGCTCGATTACGGGCGCTGGGAATTCACGGTGTTCGGGCAGAATCTGACCAACAACAGCAAGATCATCCAGCATCCGAACATCCAGGGTTCGGGGGTCGATATTCCGGGGCAGGGCGTCGTTTACGGGTTCGATTACCGGGGCACGACCCTGCCGAACACGCAGGGCTTCACGCTGCGGCCGTTGACGGTGGGGGTGAATGCGGCGGTGAAGTTCTGACCCGGCGGGACCGGGGCGGCCCGGGCGGTTTTGGCCCGGGACGCCCCGGATCCGTGCTCCCGGCGCCAACCCCTGCCCGAGGGCGGCGAATTCCCGCATAACCCTTTCATGCATCCGATCCCCTTCCTCGACCTTGCCGCACAGCAACGGCGTATCGCGCCGGCGCTCCGGGCCCGCCTCGATGCCGTCCTCGCGCATTGCCAGTTCGTCCTGGGCCCCGAAGTGGGCGAGCTCGAACAAAGGCTGGCCGCCTATGCCGGCGCCGCCCATTGCGTGACGGTGAGTTCCGGGACCGACGCGCTGCAGATCGCCATGATGGCCGAGGAAATCGGCCGCGGCCACGCGGTCTTCCTGCCGGGCTTCACCTATACCGCCACCGCGGAAGTGCCGCTCGTGCTCGGAGCGACACCGGTCTTCGTCGATATCGATCCGCATACGTTTCAGATCGATCCGGCCGACCTCGAGCGACGCATTGCCACCATTCTCGCGCTCGGCCAGCTCAAACCCCGCGCGATCATCGGCGTCGATCTGTTTGGCCAGCCTGCGCCCTGGCCTGCCTTGCGCGACATCGCCGCCCGGCACGGCCTTTTTCTGCTCGACGATTGCGCGCAGAGTTTCGGCGCGTCGCTGCATGGGCGGAAACTCGGGCAGGAGGCGGAGGCGACCGCGGTGAGCTTCTTCCCGAGCAAGCCGCTCGGCGCTTATGGCGATGGCGGGGCGCTCCTCACCGAGAGCGCAGAACGCGCGGCGCTTTATCGCAGCCTGCGTACCCATGGCGAGGGCGCCACACGATACGAAGTGCTGCGCACGGGCATGAACGGGCGGCTCGACACGTTGCAGGCCGCCATCCTGCTCGCCAAGCTCGACGTATTCGACAGCGAGCTGGCGCACCGCGCCGCCATCGCCGCGCGCTATGATGCAAAACTCACGGGCCTGGTGGAAATTCCGGCGCGTGTGCCCGACAGCCGATCGGCGTGGGCGATCTATGCGGTTCTGTTGCCGGAAGGAACCGATCGCGATGCCGTGCAGGCGGCGATGCGGGCCGATGGCGTGCCCACCGCGATCTATTACCCGAAGCCGCTGCATGCGCAGCCTGCCTACCGGGCCAGCCATACGGGCAATCCGCTGCCGGTCGCGGAGGCCGTCTCTCAGCGTATCCTGGCGCTGCCCATTCATCCCGACCTGCCGTTGGAAGCCGCCGACCGGGTGACGGACGCGCTGCGGCATGCGCTGGCGAGCCAGGGAACCCGGGCCGCTGCCGCCGGTTGAGCGGGCCGGGCAGGAGATCCGGCAAATGAGCGAGACGAGAGAAGGCGAGCAGGTTCCCGAGCATGGCGTGCCTCCCGGGGTCGCGAAGGAGGACGCGACGGGCTATCCGACCTCGGACCGGCACCGGACCGAACATGCCGTGTTGCCGGAGGCGCCGCCCGAAGGCGAGTCCGGCTGACGGATCGCGCGCGGGTTCTGCCGCCGGCGGCCTGGGCTCGGCCCCAGCGTCTCGCGGCCGTTGCGCCAAGTGTCCGAGCCGCGGACGCAAGAGAGGCGAAACCACTTCCGCCGCAGGCGATCGTGATGATGTCGATCTGAACGCAATTCGTTTTAGAACGCCACCGTCGTGCGGACGCCGATGATGTAGGCGTCGGGAATGCGATGCGAGATTGTCGTGCCGGGGACGCCGCCACCCGGACGGCCGATATATTGCGCGTCGGGTTGAATCTGCCACCAGGGCGCGATCTGTGCCTGGTAGGTGAGTTCGAGCAGGCGCTCCACCTTGCGGAGCGGCCTCGGGATGCCGAGAGCGGCGATATCGCGGTCGAGCTCGGTCGCCGCGCCACTCACATGAAACCAGCCGAAGCCGATTCCGGCGCTGTCGCCGGGACGCGACGCGAACGGACCCTTGACGGTGATCCCGCCATCGACCTCGAGCGACAGGGTATTGCGGTCCCTGGGCGCCCCCATCGCGCGCAGGAAAGCCGAAACGCCGCGATCTTCGGCGCCGGGGAAACGCCACAGAACCTGGTCCGCGACACCATAGATCGACCAGTTGTTCCAATGCTCGGCGGGGAAACCGGTGCTGGCGAATGAGGCGATGGAGATGCCGTTCTCATCGTAATGCTGATCGAGGAATTTGTTGCTGTTTTACCAGGCGCCGAGTTTGTAGGTGCCGCCGCCGAGCCAGGACACCGGGAGCTGCAGTTCGGCGATGGCGAAGACGCCCCCGTTCAGCGCAAAGCGCGTGCCCGCTCCATCGACCTGCTGGGGATCGGCGAAGGTCTTGGGCGCGGCATTCCCGTTGAACACGCCGATCAGGAAATTGCGGCTGCCGTCGGTCAGGCGCAGACGGATTCCGGGTGTTGCCAGAGGATAGGCGGGGCCGCCCGCCGGCAGATCGGTCGCGGCCAGCGTGGGCCAGCCGAAATCGGCGTCGATGAAAAGCTGCGCGTTGGTGCTGATCAGGAATTCCTGGTCCGCGGCCAATTGTCCCACCCGAAGGCTGGCGGCGCCACCGGCGAGGCTCTGTTCATACCAGAGCTCGAACAAGCGAAAGGAGCGCTCAGCTTCGATGCTGCTGATGGTGGTGAAGCTCTGCACCGCATCCCGGGTGAGCTTGGAGCCGGAAATGCCGAGAGCGGATACATGGAGCTTGCCTCCGCCCCATCCGAGAAGCCGGGCGGTATCCACGTCCAGCGTGAATACGCCCTCATTGTCCCAGTCGGTCTGCCGTTCGATGCCGCCCTGCACGTTGCGAAGCAGTTCGGACGCCATCGTGAAGCCGAGTGAAATGCCGCGATCGGCAAGCCACGGACGGATGCCGAAAATGTCGCCGAGCAGCGTGTCCCGGTTCCAGATCGAGCCGCCGGAGGGAGCCGAGACGTTTGAGCCCGGAACGGGGGTCTGCTGCTCGGAAGGGGGCAGGGTCTGGGCCAGCACTGGCGTGGCGATACCCAACGACAGGCAGAAGACGAGCGGCCTGGAAAACGTCCCGTTCATCGAATGGCACGCATACAGGATCGCGCGGGGGCGGGCGAGATCATTCTGCCGTCAGCATGCTTTGCTACCATGCACGCTGCCTTGCTTCGAGGTCGAGCGGCGCTCCGCCGCCTTACGAACATACAAAACGGGAGAACAGTATCGATGAAACGGTTTCTGCTTGCGTGTGGCCTCGTGGGCTCGCTCGCGCTGGGCACCGCGCCGGCTTTCGCGGGTTCGTCTTCCAACTTTTCCGATTCCGCGCTGCTGGCCGCCGGCTGCATCAGCCGGACGCAGGCGATTTCGATCGCGATGAAGACCGTGCCGAACGCGAAGGTGATCAGCGCGTCGTTCGAGGATTCCGACAATATCGCGCACTGGTCGGTCGATTTGGTTGGCGCCGTCTATGAATACGAGGTCTGGATCAGCTGCAGCGGCAAGGTTCTACGCGTTATCACGCAGCCGAAATAGACGCCGGGGCGGGGCGGGGTTGAGGAGCGGGGCTTGCCCGCTTCGGCTCCGCCGCGGCCGGGCCGGATAGGGCGTGGAGTTCAAGCGTGAAGCGGGCGCCGCCGCCCGGCGCCGTCTCGGCGCCGACTCGGCCGCCGTGCAGCGCCGCCACCTCGCGCACGATCGCAAGCCCCAGCCCGGCGCCGTCGCCGGCCTGCTCCCGGCCGCGGAAGAATGGATCGAAAATCCGCTCCTGCAGCTCTTTCGGAATGCCGGGGCCGCGATCTTCGACGACGATGCGCGCCGGCGCCCCGACCCGCACCGTCACCGCGCTGCCAGGTGGGGTGTAGCGGAGCGCGTTGTCGATCAGATTGCGCACCGCGCTTTCGATCGCGGTGGAGCTGGCCTGCACGACCGGCGCATGATCGATGCGCAGCGCCACGTCGCGCTGGCGCGCATGCGCGAGCGGCGCCATGTCGGCGACGATACCGCGTACGAAGCGCGCCAGGTCGAGACGCTCGGTCTCGCCGGACTGATGCGCCTGCAGCCGGGCGGCGAGCAGCAATTGGGACACGGCGCGGCCTATCCGGTCGATATCGCGCAGCAGCACGTCCCGGTCCGGACCTGCCGGCAGCCCCTCGAGGCGAGCGCGCAGCACCGCCAGCGGCGTGCGCAATTCGTGGGCCGCGTTGGCCATGAATCGTTTCTGCCAGGCAATGCCGTCCTCGAGATGGGTCAGCGCGCGATTGACGGCATCGATCAGAGGCGTGATTTCGCTGGCCATGCCGTCCTTCGTCATCCGCTGTCCCGGGCGGTCCACCGAGACGGCCTGCGCCTCCGCCGAAGCGCGGCGGAGCGGGCGCAGATTGAGGCGGATCGTGACCCAGCTCACCGCGATGGCGAGCAGCAGCACAGGGACCACGCCCGGCAGCAATTCGTCTTGCAGCTCGTGCTTGAGGCCGATCGTCATGATCTGCGCCTGACTCATCGGCCAGGAAAGTGCCACGCGCCAGACGCGGCCGCCGACAGTCTCGCGCTCGGAATGAATGATCCGCAGCCCGCCCGGCACGTCGATCGCCTTCGACGTGAATTGCTCGGTCGGCAGCTTATGGATCAGGTGGGGCACGATCGCGGGATCCGAGCCGATGACGGGCGTGCCGGTGGCGTTGTCGGTGGCCGCGTATTGTGCGCCGGCCACGTGGCCGATTGCCGCCTCGACCGCTTTCTTGTTGAACGCGAATTTGCCGTCCGGCGTGGGATGGATCGCGGCCGCGATGCGCGGCAACGTCTCGCCAGTTTCTTCCACCGCATGGTAGGACGCATCGTTGGCGAGAAAGAGATAGACCGCCGCGAAGAGCAGGACGGTGCCGGCGAGGGTCAGCGAAAGACGCCGGACAAGGCGGGCCTCGATCGATCCCGGTGCGCTGCTCATGGCTCCGCCTCCAATGTTTCCGGCGTGTCCGCTGCCTCGCTGATCCGGTAGCCGACGCCCCGTACCACGCGGATGCCGATGGTCGCGCCCTCGCTCTGCAGCCGCTTGCGCAATCTGGAAATGCTGCTTTCCAGCACGTTCGACTGACGCTCGTCTTCGAGCGAATAAACCGCCTCCTCGAGCCCTTCCCGCGTGACCACGCGCCCGTCGGCGCGCATCAGCGCCTCGAGAATCCCGAGCTCCCGTCGCGGCAGAACCACCCCACGGCCGGCGATCTCCACCGTGCGGCTGATTGTCTGGAACGTGACGTTGCCCGATTCGAGCGTGGTGCCGAGCGCCCGCCCAGGCCGCCGCAGCACGACCCGGATCCGTGCCGCAAGCTCCTCGATCGCGAAAGGCTTGACGATGTAATCGTCCGCCCCCTCGTGCAGCCCGGTCACGCGGTCCTCCACGGCGTCGGCCGCCGAGACCACGATCACCGGCGTCTCGTTGCGCGCGGCGCGCAGCTGGCGGAGCAGGTCGAGACCGGACCCGTCAGGCAGCCGCAGATCGAGCAGGATCAGATCGTAGCTGCATGTGGCCAGCAGGGACCGGCCGTCGGCCAGGCTGCCGGCGAGGTCCACCGCCAGGCCGAGCCGGCCGAGATTGGAGGTGAGCAGCCGCCCCAGTTCGGGTTCGTCCTCGATCGCCAGCAGCCGCATGGTTCCCTCCGTGCGCGCCCGCTAGCCGGTCAATCTGACCGCAGGCTGACGTGCCTCAAACGGCGAGTTCGGCCAGGAAACGGGCATGGGCGCGGGTGCCATGGTCGAGACAGCGTAACTCGAATTTTTCGTTCGGCGAGTGGATCTGGTCGTCGTCGAGACCGAATCCCATCAGCACCGTCTCCAATCCGAGCCGATGTTTGAGGCTTGCCACCACGGGGATCGAGCCGCCGCCGCCGATCAGCACCGGGTCACGCCCGTATTCCGCCCGCAGGGCCGCGGCGGCGTGGGCGACGAACGGGCTTGCCTCGGGCACCTCGATCGCTGGCTCGGCACTGAAGATATCAACCGAGAGGTCGGCGCCCGCCGGGGCCCTCGCTTCGAGGAAGCGGCGGAAATCGGCGGCGATCCGCGCCGGATCCTGGCCCGGTACCAACCGGAAGCTGACTTTCGCACCGGCCTCGGCGGCGATGACGGTTTTGGGTCCGGCGCCCTGATAGCCGCCCCAGATGCCGTTGATGTCGGCCGTGGGCCGCGCCCAGAGCCGCTCCAAGGCGGAAAACCCCGCCTCGCCGGCCGGCTGTGTCAGGCCGACCTCACCGAGGAAGGCGCTCTCGTCGAAGCCGAGCCGGGCCCATTGCTCGGCGAGCCGCGGCGGCAGCGGCGCCACCGCATCGTAGAATCCGGGTATCTGCACCCGGCCATCGGCGCCGTGCAGCGATCCCAGAAGCTGGGTCAGCGCATTGATCGGATTGAGCGCGGCACCGCCATACAGGCCGGAATGCAAGTCGCGCGAGGCGGCCCGGAGCGTGACCTGGGCATAGACCATGCCTCGGAGCCGCGTCGTGATCGCCGGCTGATCGATGGACCACATATTCGTATCCGAAATGACCGCGACATCCGCGGCGAGCGCCGCGCGCTCGGCCTCCAGGAACCCGGCCAGATTCCGGCTGCCGGTCTCTTCCTCGCCCTCGATCGCGACCGTGATGCGGCAGGGCGGACCGCCGGCGATCTCGTGCCAGGCGCGGAACGCCTCGAGCCACATGCTGACCTGGCCTTTGTCGTCCACGGCGCCGCGGGCCACGACGCGGGGCCCGTGGCGGCCCTCGACGACCACCGGCGCGAAGGGCGGGCTGTGCCAGAGTTCGAGCGGCTCGGCCGGCTGCACGTCGTAATGGCCGTAGAAGAGCAGATGAGGCGCGCCGGCGCCGCCGGTGCCGGGATGGTGGGCCAGCACGACGGGATGGCCTGGCGTGGGGCAAAGCCGAGCCATGAAGCCCGAGCCGCGCAGATGGGCGGCGGCCCATTCGGCGGCAGCGGCGCAATCGGCCGCGTGATCGGGCTGCGCGCTGACGCTGGGGATGGCGAGGAACTCGAAGAGCCGTGCGCGCGCAGCGTCGCGGGTGGCATCGATGCGGTCTAGGACGGAGGTCAGCATGGTGCGCCCAGTATGGCGCCGGCCGCTATTTTTTCGAGCGGTTTCGCGGCGTCCGGGACATAGGGAAACGGCATGTCGAATGTGACGGAGAGGCTGCGGGCCCGGCTGGGCACGGAGCTCGGGGTTTCCGACTGGCTCGTGGTCGGCCAGGACATGATCGACCGTTTCGCCGACGTGACCGGCGATCACCAATGGATTCACGTCGATCGCGAGCGGGCCGCGGCAGGACCGTTCGGCGGTACGATCGCGCACGGGTTTCTCACACTGTCGCTGCTGCCGGCGCTGAGCCCGCAGGACTGGCTGGCGATACCCGGGGTGATCGGGGCGCTGAATTATGGGCTGAATCGGGTCCGGTTCCTGACGCCGGTGCGCGCGGGGTCGCGGGTGCGGGGGCGGGTGCGCATGCGCTCGCTCGAGGCGCGCGGCGGCGGGCGCGTGCTCGTGGGCAACGAGGCGACCGTCGAGATCGAGGGCGAGGAGCGGCCGGCGCTGGTGGCGGAGACGCTGGTTCTGGTGCTTGGGGATTAGGGATCAGGGGCGCGGAGGCGCCTCCGGCGGCCAGGGGCTTTGCCCCTGGACCCCACAGGGGCCATAGGGACCCAGACCCCATTCTTTTGCCACACGCGTGGCGTCACCGTCGCGCCCGGAGCGCCGCGGCCAGCGTGCCATCGTCCAACACATCGAGCGCCCCGCCCATCGGCACGCCCTGCGCCACCCGCGTCACCCGCACGCCGCTCGGCGCGACCTTGTCGGCGACCCAGTGCGCGGTGGCCGCGCCATCCACGGTCGCCGAGAGCGCCAGGATGAGTTCGCCGGCTCCGCCCTGCCCGAGCCGCGGCAGCAGACTGGCCAGATTCAAGTCCTCGGGGCCGGTGCCGCCGATTGCCGACAAAGTGCCGCCGAGCACGTGATACAGACCGTGATGCGCGCGGGCCCGTTCGAGCGCCCAGAGGTCGCCCACGCTCTCCACCACGCAGATCAGGTCGCGCTCGCGGTGTGGGTCGGCGCAGATGCCGCACGGGTCGCGCGTGTCGAGATTGCCGCAAACGGTGCAGACCTTCACGTTGCGCGCCACCGCCAGCAGCGCGTTCGCGAGCGGCAGCATGCGGGCCTCCGGCTGCTCGACGAGCCGGAGCACGGCGCGTCGCGCGCTGCGCGGGCCGAAGCCTGGGAGCTTTGCGAACAGACCGATCAGGTGGTCGAGGTCGGTGATCATCGATCGGCGGCTTGCGCACGATGGGCCCGGCGCCCCGCCGGACGGGAGCGGCCCATCGACGCCGTGTTCGGTTGCTCCGGGGTCAGAACGGCAATTTCATTCCGGGCGGCAACTGCAAGCCGCCGGTCACCTGCGCCATCTCTTCCGCGATCGCCGCATCGAGTTTCCGTTTCGCATCGGCGTGCGCCGCGACCAGCAGATCCTGGAGCATTTCCATCTCCGCCGGGTCCGCAAGCTTCGGGTCGATGCGCACCCCGCGAAGTTCGCCTTTGCCGCCCAGCGTGACGGCCACCATCCCGGCACCCGACTCGCCCTCGGCCGTCAGCGTTTCCACCTTTTCCTGCATTTCCTGCATCTTGGCCTGCATCTGCGAGGCCTGTTTCATCAATCCAGCGAGATTTTTCATGCGTCGTTCTCCATCCCGTCGTCCGGCGGCAGGGAAATCAGTTCCGTTTCCATGACAAGCGGCAGCCCGTAGGCATCCGTGTTCGGATCGTGCACCGCCTCGATGCGCGCGCCAGGAAAGGCATCGAGCACGGCCTGAACCAGCGGGTGCAGGGCGGCCTCGCGACGGCGCGCCTCATCGGCCGCCTGGCCTTGGGCGGCGATCGTGGGCTCGCCCGCCTCTTGGCTGAGCGCGATCGTCCAGCGCGTTGCCGTGGCGCGCGAGAGCAGAGCGGCAAGGCTGGCCGCCAGATCGCGCGGCGCATCCGGCTCCGGCCGCAATTCGATCACCGGCGGCGCGTAGCGCACCAGATGCACCGAATGCAGCAAATGCCCGTGCAGGAGCGGCTCGCGCTCAGCAGCAGCGAGCGCCAGTACGTCGCGGAAACTGGCGGGCAACGACGGCGCCGGGGGCGTTTCGGGAAGTGCGAGGCTTACGGCCCCGCCCCCCGCGACCGCGCGGGCGCCTCCGGTCGGGCCTTGCGGCAGCACCGGGCCGCCGCTCTCCGCGGGGGCCGCCTGCAGCCGGCGCACGAGTTCGGCCGGCGGCGGCAAATCGGCCAGGTAGCAGAGCCGGATCAGCAGCATCTCCGCCGCCGCCCGCCGGTCCGGCGCGCCCTCGACCTCGCCGATTCCTTTGAGCAGGACCTGCCAGGCGCGGCCCAGCGCCGGCACCGGCAGCGCATCGGCCAGGGCCGCGCCGCGCGTCCGCTCGAGCTCCGGCAATTCTTGGCTTTGTTTCAAGGTGGGAATTGCCTTGAGCCGCGAGATCGTATGCGTGAGCTCCATCAGGTCACCCAGCACCACGCCGAGATCGGCACCAAGCGCATGGAACTGCTCGGTGATGCCGAGCATCGTCGCGACCTGCCCGCGCATCGCCGCCTCGAACAGGTCGAAGATCAGCCCGCGATCGGCGGCGCCGAGCATATCGGCCACGGCTTGCGCCGTGACCTGCCGGCCGTCGCTCTGGGCGATCGCCTGGTCGAGCAGGGAAAGCCCGTCCCGCACCGATCCGTCGGCCGCCCGCGCGATCGCCGCCAGCGCCTCGGGCTCGACCTGGATGCCCTCGCTGCGCGCCACCTTCTCATATTGTGCGATCAGAATGGATACCGGCACGCGGCGGAGATCGAAGCGCTGGCAGCGCGACAGAACGGTGACCGGGACCTTGCGGATTTCCGTGGTGGCGAAGACGAATTTCACATGCGGCGGCGGCTCCTCCAGCGTCTTGAGGAGTGCGTTGAAGGCATTGCGGGACAGCATATGCACTTCGTCGACGATGAATACCTTCGTGCGCGCCTGCATCGGACGGAAGCGCGTCGCCTCGATGATTTCGCGCACATCGTCGACGCCGGTGCGCGAGGCCGCATCCATCTCGATCACGTCGGGATGCCGGTCGGCCAGGATCGCCGTGCAGTTCGCGCAGACGCCGCAAGGATCGGGCGTGGGCCCGCCGGTGCCGTCGGCGCCGATGCAGTTCAATGCGCGGGCGATGATCCGGGCGGTGGTGGTCTTGCCGACGCCGCGCACGCCGGTGAGCATGAAGGCGTGTGCGATCCGGTCCAGCGCGAAGGCCTGCCGCAGGATGCGCACGAGCACGTCCTGACCGACCAGCGCATCGAAGGTGGTGGGCCGGTATTTGCGGGCCAGGACGCGGTAGGGGGAAGCCGCGGCGGGCTGAGGTGGCGCCTCGCCGAACAAGCCCGGGCCCTCCGCCGGCGGCAAGTCGAAAGCGTCCGTCTCGTCGGCCATGGCGGGCGCTCGGATCCGTTCACGCGCCCGCGCAGGCGCAAGGATGAGGGTGGGAGACCGAGCCACGACCCGTGCGTGGACCCGTTGCGGCTGCTTCCTTCCGGACCTGACCGGTTTGGCGAGGCGCCCGTCCGCGTCCGGCCTCCCGTCCTGAATATCGGCCGGTGCGGGCGGCGAGGCAAGGGCGGCCGAAAAAGCGAGTTGCACCGTGGGGCGGCGGCGGGCGAGACCTGCCGCGGGCGGTTCACGCGGCCATGGAATGTCACAAGCCGACACGCCTTCCCGGGCTCTCCGGCTTTATGGAAACGTCGATCGCGCTCATGACCGACCTCTTGCCGCCGCTCTCTGCCGCCATGCTCTCCGCATGAACCCGCCCGACCAGACGACCCGCAACCGGCCATCGGGTCTCGATGCGCCGAGCGCACCGGCGCGCGATTCGGCGGGGGTCAGGCGGCCGCGCTTTCCGTGGCGCGCGGTGGCGGCCCTGCTGGCTTTCGTCCTGCTGGTGGTGCTGGGCATCCGCTGGCTTATGCCCGGCGTGGGCACCCGGCGGGCCGAAGCGCCGCCGCAGCCGGTCGGCATCGCTGAGGCCGCGCGGGGCGATTTGCGGGTGGTGCTCACGGGCCTCGGGACGGTGACGCCGCTCGCGACGGTCACCGTGCAGACTCAGATCAGCGGGCAACTGGTCGCGGTGGGTTTCCGCGAAGGCCAGTATGTCAAGGCGGGCGACTTCCTCGCGCAGATCGATCCGCGACCCTATCAAGTGGCGCTGGCCCAGGCGCAGGCGACGCTGGCGCGCGACCAGGCCCTGCTCGCGCAGGCGAGGGCCGATCTTGCGCGCTATGTCGCGCTCAATGCACGGCGCAGCATCGCCGTGCAGCAAGTTTCGGATCAGCAATTCCTGGTGCAACAATATCAAGGCACCGTCGCCATCGATCAGGCGTCGGTGAACAATGCGAAGCTCAACCTGGTCTATTGCCATATCACGGCGCCGGTGACCGGTCGCGTGGGGCTGCGGCTGGTCGATCCGGGCAATTACGTGCAGACCGCGAGTTCGACGGGGCTCGTGGTGATCACGCAATTGCAGCCGATTTCGGTGATCTTCGTGCTGCCCGAGAGCGACGTGTCTGAAGCGTTCAACGAAATGCAGCAGGGCCGTACGCTCGTGGTCGATGCGTATGACCGGACGAACACGGAAAAGATTGCCAGCGGCATACTGACCGTGATCGACAATGCGGTGGATACCACGACCGGAACCGTGAAATTCCGCGCGGTGTTTCCGAATGCCGATAATGCGCTGTTTCCGAACGAGTTCGTCAATGCGCGGCTGCTGGTCCGCACGCTGCGGCAGGTGTTGGAAGTGCCGACGGCCGCGATCCAGCATGGCGCACCCGGGACCTTCGTCTACAAGCTCGATCCGGCGAAAAACACGGTCGCCGTGCAGGTGATCGAGACCGGCGTGAGCGACGGGGATGCGACGCAGGTCACGTCGGGTCTCGCACCCGGCGACTCCGTGGTGGTTGATGGTGTCGACCGGCTGCGCGACGGCGCTGCGGTGCGCGTGACGCACTGATGGGGCCGTCGGGGCTCTTCATCCGCCGGCCCGTGGGGACAACGCTGCTGATGGCGGCGCTCTTGCTCGTCGGTCTGGTCGCCTACCGGTTTTTGCCGATATCGGCTTTGCCTGGGGTGGATTTCCCGACGATCCAGGTTTCCACCTTTTATCCCGGCGCGAGCCCCGAAGTGATGACGACGGCCGTGACCGCGCCGCTCGAGCGGCAGTTCGGTCAGATGCCGGGCCTCGGGCAGATGAGCTCGATCAGCTCGGCGGGCGCTTCGGTGATCACGCTGCAATTCACGCTCGATCTGTCGCTCGACGTGGCGGAACAAGAGGTGCAGGCGGCGATCAATGCGGCATCGAATCTGCTGCCCTCGAATCTGCCGGCGCCTCCCGTTTATGCCAAAGTGAACCCGGCCGACACGCCCGTGCTGACGCTGGCGCTGACCTCCAAGACGTTGCCGCTCACCGAGGTGCAGGATCTGGCCGACGTTCGGGTGGCACAGAAATTGTCGCAGCTGAATGGGGTGGGGCTCGTGTCCCTCTCGGGCGGAATGCGCCCTGCGGTGCGCATCGAGGTCAATCCGCGCGCGCTTGCCGCATATGGCATCGCGATCGACGATGTCCGGACCGATATCGCCAACGAGAACACGGACATCCCCAAAGGCAATTTCGACGGGCCTTCGCAGAGCAGCACCATCAACACGAACGATCAGCTGCACAGCGCACGGGAATTCCGTGACGTCGTGATCGCCTACCGTAACGGTGGCGCCGTTCGGCTTGCCGATGTGGCGCGCGTGGTGGATGGGGCGGAAAATGTCGAGCTGGCCGCCTGGGCCGACCGGACCCCGGCGATCATCATACAGGTGCAGCGCCAGCCTGGTTCGAACGTGCTCGCGGTCGTGCAGGGGATCAAGGCGGCCCTGCCGCGTCTGCGGCAGACCCTACCGGCCGCGATCGACATGAAGGTGCTTTCGGATCAGACGACCACGATCCGTGCTTCGGTAGCCGATATCGAATTCGAGCTGGCACTCGCGGTGGCGCTCGTCGTGCTGGTGATCTTCCTGTTCCTGCGCAATCTGCCGGCGACCCTGATCCCGAGTCTTTCGGTGCCGCTGTCGCTCGTCGGCACGCTCGCTGGCATGTACCTGTTTGGGTTTTCGATCGACAATCTCTCGCTGATGTCGCTGACGATCGCGACCGGCTTCGTCGTGGACGATGCGATCGTGATGATCGAGAACATCGCGCGCTATGTCGAACACGGGATGGCGCCGCGCGAGGCGGCACTGAAGGGTTCGAGCGAGATCGGATTCACCATCATTTCCCTGACGATTTCGCTGATTGCCGTGCTGATACCGTTGCTCTTCATGGGGGGCGTGGTCGGGCGGCTGTTTTACGAGTTCGCGGTGACGCTGGCGACCACGATCGTGCTCTCGGCGGTCGTCTCGCTGACACTAGTGCCGATGCTCTGCGCCTTCCTGGTGCGCCACCGTTCGGTCGAGAGCCGCTGGCGTCTCGACCGCTCCCTCGAGGATGGGTTCGACCGTCTGATCGCGGCTTATGGCCGCGGCCTGCGCTGGGTGCTCGACCATGAGCGGCTCACGCTGCTGGTGGCGCTGCTTACCTTCGGCGTGACGATCTTTCAATTCGCCGAAATCCCAAAAGGGTTTTTCCCAACCCAGGACACTGGTGAGATTCAGGGGATTTCGTCCGCCGCGCAGGACATATCGTTCACGGCCATGGCGCAGAAGCAGCAGGCACTGGCGGCGGCGATCCTGCGGGACCCCGATGTGATGTCGCTTTCTTCGCAAATTGGCGTGGACGGAACGAACACCACGCTGAATACCGGGCGGTTTCTCATAGCGCTGAGGCCGCGTGACGAGCGCAGCGACAGTGCGACCGGGATCATTCGCCGGTTGCGGACCGAGACGGAGGCTATACAGGGAATTTCGATCGCCATGCGCCCCGTGCAGGATTTGACGATCGACAGCACGGTCGGCCGCGCGCAGTATTCCTTTTTCCTCGAAAACTCGAATGCTTCTCTTCTTGATGCCTGGATTCCGAAACTCGTCGAACGATTGAAGTCATTTGCGGAATTCCAGAGCGTGGAAAGCGATCTCACAGACAAGGGGCGCGAACTCTATCTCGAGATCGATCGTCCGACGGCTGCGCGATACGGCATCACCCCCGCCAGCATAGACAATGCGCTCTACGACGCGTTCGGGCAGCGCTTCGCCTCCACGCTGTATACGCAATCAAGCCAGTATCGTGTGATCCTGAATGCGAATATGAGGGATCTGGCTTCGCTCCAGGATGCGCTGAACGCCATCTACCTGCCTTCGGCAACCGCAACCAGTGGGCAGGTCCCGCTCGGCGCGCTGGTGCATGCGAGCGAACGCGCCGGCCCACTGCAGATCGAGCATCTGGGGCAGTTTCCGGCCAACGCGATTTCCTTCAATCTGGCACGAGGCGCGTCGCTCGGTCAGGCGGCCAGCGACATCGAGCGGGCCGAACGCGATATCGGCCTGCCCGACAGTTTCTTCACTGCCTATCAGGGAGAATTGTCGGCCTACCGATCGTCGTTGTCGAACGAGCTTTTTCTGATCCTGGCGGCTATCGTTGCGGTCTATATCGTGCTCGGAGTGCTCTACGAGAGCTTCATTCATCCCGTTACCATACTCTCGACGCTGCCCTCTGCGGGCGTCGGCGCCTTACTCGCGCTCCGTATCGCCGGGGCCGATCTCGATATCATCGGCATTATCGGCATCATCCTCCTGATCGGCATTGTGAAAAAGAATGCGATCATGATGATCGATTTCGCGCTCGACGCAGAGCGCGTGGAAGGCAAGCCGGCGCGTGAGGCCATCATGCAGGCTTCCTTGCTCCGCTTCCGGCCCATTCTCATGACCACCTTTGCCGCCATGCTCGGCGCACTGCCCCTGATGCTTGGCACCGGTACCGGGTCCGAGCTCCGCCGCCCTCTCGGTCTCGCGATCGTCGGAGGACTCGCGATGAGCCAGTTGCTCACGCTCTTCACCACGCCGGTGATCTATCTCGCCTTCGACCAACTGGCACGGCGGATGCGTGCTCTGTTCGGCGGAAGCTCCAGGCCCATGCCCGCGGAATGAACTTTTCGGCGCCATTCATTCGCCGGCCGGTCGGCACCATCTTGCTGACCATCGCGATCGCGCTCGCGGGAATACTCGGCTATCGCAGCCTGCCGGTATCTCCGCTGCCGCAGATCGATTTTCCGACAATCAGCGTGTCGGCGCAACTACCTGGCGCCAGCCCGGACGTCGTCGCGACCAGCCTGGCCGCTCCCCTGGAGCGTCATCTCGGGCAGATCGCGGATGTGACGGAAATGACGTCGGAGAGTCAAACTGGTCAGACACGCATCATTCTACAGTTCGGCCTCAGCCGTGACATCAATGGCGCGGCACGCGATGTTCAGGCGGCGATCAATGCGGCGCAGGCCGACCTGCCGACCAATCTTCTCTCACAACCGACCTACCATAAGGTCAATCCCGCCGACTCACCCATATTGATCCTCACGCTGACCTCGAAGACCATGACACGGGGGCAGATGTACGACGCGGCGAGCACCGTGCTGCAGCAGCAGCTTTCGCAGCTCAACGGGGTGGGCCAGGTGATCATCAGCGGCTCGGCGCTACCCGCCGTGCGGGTGGAACTCGATCCACAGCAGCTTTTCCATTATGGGATCGGACTGGAGGATATCCGCTCAGCGATCAGCAGCGCGAATGCCAACAGCCCGAAGGGAAATATCGACATCGGCGGCCGGCGCTGGCAGATTTATACCAACGATCAGTCGATCCATGCGGTCGATTACCGGCCGCTCGTGGTGGCTTACCGTAACGGCGATGCGGTTCGGCTGCGTGACGTTGCCGATGTCGAGGATTCCGTGCAGGACCTGCGCAATCTGGGTCTTGCGGATGGTGATCCAGCCGTTATCGTTGTGATCTTTCGCCAGCCCGGTGCGAATATCATCTCGACCATCGACGGCATCCGTTCGGCGATCCCCCGCCTTGCCGCGTCGCTCCCCCAGGACATACGGATCGGGGTCGCAATCGACCGGTCGACCACGATTCGCACCTCGCTCAACGATACGCAGCGTACGCTGGTGATCGCCGTGCTTCTGGTGATTGGCGTGGTTTACCTGTTCCTGCGCAATCCCCGGGCGATCGCGGTACCCGCGATCGCAGTGCCGGTTTCGATCATCGGCACCTTCGGCGTGATGTATCTGCTGGGCTTCTCGCTCGATAATCTCTCCCTCATGGCGCTCACCATTGCGACCGGCTTCGTGGTGGACGATGCGATCGTGGTGCTCGAGAATATCGCCAGATATGTCGAAGATGGTTTCGATCCGCTAGCCGCGGCGCTACGTGGAGCTGCTGAGGTCGGGTTCACCGTGCTGTCGATCACGCTGTCGCTGATTGCGGTGTTCCTGCCGATTCTGTTGATGGGCGGGCTCGTCGGCCGGCTATTCCGGGAGTTCGCGATGACGCTCTCGATCGCCATCGTGATTTCACTCGTCATATCCCTCACCACGACGCCGATGCTCTGTGTGCTGTTGCTGCGCCGTGGCGGGCAGGGTGCGGCTTCGATCGGTCGGCCGGGTTTTTTTCAGCGCGCGCAGAATGCCTATGCCCGCAGCCTCCGGCGCGGTCTCGATCATCCTCGTTTCATGCTGGCTTTGTTCGCAATGACCGTCGGCCTCACGGCGGGTCTGTTTGTCATTGTACCGAAAGGATTTTTTCCGCAGCAGGATACCGGGCTCATTATTGGCCATCTTCGGGCCGATCAGAGCATCAGTTTTCAACGCATGAGCCAGAAGCTGACCGAGACGATGGGCATCGTCATGCGCGATCATGCCGTGGAGCATGCGGTCGGCTTCACCGGCACGGGCAGTGGCGGTTCGAATGCACAGACCAATACCGCGAATGTGTATATCGCGCTCAAGCCTCGTTCACGCCGCGCCTCGATGCCGGCCGTGCTCGGGCGCTTGACGCAGGCGCTTGGGCATGTGTCCGGTGGACATCTGTTTCTTCAGGCCGCCCAGGACATTCGCGTGGGGGGGCGGTCGAGCAACGCGCAATATCAATATACCCTCCTGGGCGACGATACGCAGGAAGTCTATGCCTGGTCTGCGAAGCTGATGCAGGCGCTCGAGCGCAATCCGATCTTTCTCGACGTCAATTCCGATCTGCAGCAGGGGGGGCGGGCAACGGACGTGGTCGTCGATCGGGATCTCCAATCTCGGCTCGGCCTGACAATGTATCAGGTGGACAACACGCTCTACGATGCCTTCGGGCAACGCTCGGTTTCCACGATTTATGATGCCCTGAACCAGTATCACGTTGTCATGGAAGTGGCCCCGCCATATTGGCAACGGCCTTCCATGCTGCAGCAAATATGGATCAGCACGGGGGGCGCACAGCCGCCCGGCTCGGCCGTGACCCAGCTCAGCGCGGGGAGCGTCATCGGACAAACGCCCGTGTCGGGCCCAGCCGCGATCCCGCCGCCCGCCATGCCACCGCTTTCGGCGGTCGCGGCATCCGCCGCCAACCCAAACACCGCCATCAAGGTCAACGCGACCGTTGTTGCGCCATCGCCTACCGTCCTTGCGCCGTCCGCAGGGGCGACACCCGCCGTGAGCAGTGCGGCCAACAATATCGTGCGGACCTCAGCGCAAGCCGCCATTGCCACCACGGGCCATGGCGCCGCCTCGACCGGTGCCGCCGTCGCGACCAGGGCGGAGATCATGGTGCCGCTGTCTGCGATCGCGCATTTCGGCACCAGCCGGACGCCGCTCGCGGTCAATCACCAAAGCCAGTTCGTGGCAACGACACTCTCTTTCAATTTGCCACCCAACCGATCGCTTGGCCAAGCCGAAGCAGCCATTCGGAGAGCGCAACAGAGAATTCATCTGCCCGCCGATCTGATCGGCGGCTTCGCCGGTACCGCGCTGGTTTTCGCTCAGTCCTTGTCCAGCGAAAAGATCCTGATCCTCGCGGCGCTCGGGGCAATTTATATCGTGCTCGGGATCCTCTACGAGAGCTTCGTGCATCCCATCACGATTCTTTCTACGCTGCCGCCTGCCGGTGTGGGCGCGCTCCTGGCCCTTCTGCTGCTCGGCATGCAGTTTACTATCATTTCTCTTATCGGAATCATCCTTCTGATCGGCATCGTGAAAAAGAACGCCATCCTGATGATCGATTTCGCGCTTGATGCGGAGCGTGAGGAAGGCATGAGCAGCGAGGAAGCGATTTTCCACGCCGCCGTGCTGCGTTTCCGCCCGATCATCATGACGACAAGTGCTGCGCTGTTCGGCGCCCTCCCGCTTTGCTTCAGCTTCGGCGAGGGCAGCGAATTGCGCCAGCCGCTTGGCGTTGCGATCGTCGGCGGGTTGCTGGTGAGCCAGGCGCTGACGCTCTATACGACCCCCGCGATTTATTTGTTGTTGGACCGGCTGCGGCTACGCGGCGCGGGGCACGCATGACAGCGGCAAAACGCTTGGCCTTGCAAGCTGCGCTCTCCCTGCTCACCAGCTGTATGGTTGGACCCGACTATCATCGGCCCCGCGCGATTCTTTCCCTGCATTACAAGGAGCTCGCGGGATGGCAGCCGGCGCAGCCGCTCGACGCCATCCCGAAAGGTGCCTGGTGGACGATCTACGGCGATCCGCAGCTTGACCGGCTGGAAAGCGGAGTCGTCGTGTCGAATCAGAATGTCCGTGTGTTTGAGGCGCAATATCGTGAAGCGCAGGCGGTGGTTCAGGAGGCGCGTGCGCAGCTTTTTCCGACGCTCACCGGCGGAGCGGGCGACACGCGGAGTTTCTCGGGCGGTGGCCAAAGTTCGCCGGCCCTATCGGCCGGAACCGCGTCACGAGGCGGGCGGAGCCATACCGTTACTCAGTATACGTTCGAAGCGAGTGCGAGCTGGGATATCGACCTTTGGGGACGAATCAGGCGCCAGGTGCAGAGCGACGTGGCGGCAGCGCAGCTGAGCGCGGCCGATTTGCAGAATGCGACGCTGTCCGCGCAAGCCAATCTGGCGATCGACTATGTCGCACTTCATTACGAGGACAGCCTGCGCGACTTGCTGCAAGCGACGGTCGCTGCGGATGAGCAGGCACTGACGATCACGCGCAATCAGGTCGAGATCGGCACGGCCTCGCCGGCCGATGAAGCCGCGGCTGAGACGCAGCTCGAAACAGTGCGCGCTTCGCTTGTGAATGTCGGCGTCGCCCGAGGGCAATTCGAGCATGCGATCGCGGTTTTGGCCGGCTTGCCGCCCGCCGATCTCTCGTTGCCAGCCGCGCCTCTCGTGACCTCCGTGCCGGTGGTGCCGGCGGGCTTGCCTTCGATGCTGCTGGAGCGGCGGCCCGACATCGCGGCCGCGGAGCGCGCGATGGATGAGGAAAATGCGCTGGTCGGCGTACAGATCGCGGCCTTTTTTCCGAGCCTCACGCTTTCCACCAGCGATGGATGGGCAGGTGGGCCGATCGGGATGCTGATTTCTGCAGCGAACCGGGTCTGGTCACTCGGCGCCAATGCGAGCGAGACGATCTTCGCGGGAGGCGCACGCAGCGCTGCGGTGGAGGCCGCGCAGGCCGCCTATGACGCGAGCGTGGCCAATTATCGTCAAACAGTACTTTCGGCACTGCAACAGGTCGAGGACGAACTCGTCGCGCTGCGCGTGCTGGAGCAGCAGGCGCGCGCGGAAGGGGTGGCGGTCAAGGCGGCAGAACGGGCATTGACTATTGCCCTCAACCAATATCAGCAGGGGACCGTGGTCTATACTGCGGTATTGACGCAGCAGACCGCGCTGCTCGCGGACCAGGAAACCGCTTTGTCCATCGAGGAGCAGCGGTTGATCGCGTCGATTACGCTGATCGAGGCGCTGGGAGGCGGTTGGGATGCGTCGGATTTGCCGAGCGCCGGTGCGCTACAGCGGGGCGTTCCGTTTCTTTGAGCTCTCGTCGGCCTTCGTAAACCCCATGGCCAAAAAACTTTACTCGATGAGCCGACTTTGTAGAGCGTATGGCGTTTCGAGTGACCCGTGGCGCCGGCCTCCCGGCGGGCAGGGGCTCTGCCTCTGCACCCCGCTGGAGGCGCAAGGCCCGAGACCCCACTATTTGCAGACGTCAATCACACAGCAGGGCTCATTCGAAGTAGGGGTAGGTCCTCTGCCATGGAAGGCATGGCGCATCCGGCTCTACGGCTCCGGTGCGATCAGGCGCAACCCACCCATGTACGGGGCGAGCGGGTCCGGCACAACGATCGTTCCGTCGGCTTGCTGGTAATTTTCCATCACCGCGATCAGCGCGCGTCCGACCGCGACGCCGGAGCCGTTCAGCGTGTGCACGGGTGCAACGGATTTGGGGTCGTTGGCGGCGCGGAAGCGCGCGTTCATGCGGCGGGCCTGGAAAGCGCGCGTATTGCTGCAGCTGCTGATTTCGCGCCAGGCTTGCTGGCCCGGCAACCAGACTTCGAGATCGAACGTCTTCGCGGCCGAAAAGCCGGTGTCGCCGGCGCAGAGCACGATGCGCCGGTAGGGTAGGCGAAGCCGCTCGAGGACGGTCTCGGCGGCGCGCGTCATGCGTTCGTGCTCGGCGTCGCTCTGGTCGGGATGTGCGATGCTGACGAGTTCCACTTTGCGGAACTGGTGCTGGCGCAGCATGCCGCGCGTGTCGCGGCCGGCGGCGCCGGCTTCGCTGCGGAAACAATCGGTCAGTGCGGCCATGCGAAGGGGCAGCGCCGATTCGGGGAGGATTTCGCCGGCGACAAGGTTGGTGAGCGGCACTTCGGCGGTCGGGATCAGCCAGCGGCCGTCGGTGGTGCGGAAAAGGTCCTCAGCGAACTTCGGGAGCTGGCCGGTGCCGTAAGCCGTGGCGTCGTTGACGAGCGAGGGCACGCTCATTTCGCGGTAGCCATGTTCGGCCGTGTGCAGATCGAGCATGAACTGGCCGAGCGCGCGTTCGAGACGGGCAAGCGGGCCGCGCAGGACGGTGAAGCGGCTGCCGGCGAGGCGGGCCGCGCCCTCGAAATCCATCAGGCCGAGCGCTTCGCCGAGCTCAAAATGCTGTTTCGCGGCAAAGTCGAAGTCGCGCTTCGTTCCCCAGTGTTTGAGCGCCAGGTTCGCGCTCTCGTCGGCGCCGTCGGGCACGCTTGCATCAAGCGTGTTCGGGATCATCTCAAGGTCCCGGCGCAGATCACCTTCGGCGCCGGCGGCCGCCGCTTCCAGCGCGTCCATGTCGGCACGCAACTCGCTGGCTTCGGCTTCCAGCACGGAGGTGTCGGTGCCGGCGCGCTTTTGTTGGCCGATCGTGCGGGCGAGTTCGTTGCGGCGTGTCTGGCAGTCCTGTAGCGCGCTTTGCGCGGCCCGGCGTTGCGTATCGAGGGCGATGAGCGATGCAGCCTTGGCAGCGAGGCCGCGACGCGCGAGAGCGCGGTCGAATTCCTCGGGCGCGGCACGGATGGTTCGTATATCGTGCATCAGTCCAGGGTTGATTCGGGTTCGACCATGCGCGCGGCCAGGATCGAGACTTCATACAGCCCGATCAGCGGAATGGCGAGGCCGGTCATGGTGATGACATCCGGGGGCGTCAGGATCGCCGCCAGAATGAAGCAGCCGACATAGGCATAGCGGCGGTACTTCGCGAGAGTCCGCGAGGAGAGGAGGCCCACGCGGGCACAGAGGCTGAGCCCCACGGGCAACTCGAAAGCGATGCCGAAGGCCATGATCAGCTTCATGACGAGCGAAAGATATTCACTGACCTTGGCCTGCAGCTGGATCTGCAGCCCGTCCTGTCCCCCCGAGGTCTCGAAGCTCAGGAAAAAGCGCCAGGCGAAGGGAAACACGAAGAAATAGGCGAGCGCCGCGCCAAGTACGAAGAGCACGGGGGTGGCGATCAAAAACGGGAGAAAGGCCCGCTTTTCGCTTCGATAGAGGCCGGGCGCGATGAATTTCCAGATCTGCGTAGCGACGATCGGGAATGATACGAACATCGCCCCGAAAAAAGCGACCTTCACGTAGGTGAAGAAAGCTTCGTAGAGCGCCGTGTAGATCAGATGGGGCCGCTCGCCCTTCTGGCGCATGATGGTCGCCAGGGGCTGCGCCAGGAAACGGTAGATGTCACCCGAGAATGCGTAACAGAACAGAAAGGCCGCGGCGAAGGCGAGCAGTGACCAGAGCAGCCGGCGCCGCAGCTCGCTCAGGTGCTCGAGAAGCGGCATGGGCGTATCGTCGATCGAATCCTCGACCGCCGGCTTTTCGCGCTTTGCCATGCGTTTCAGTCAGAGTCGCGTGGTGGAACGAAGGCGGGCGGCGCCGGCGCAATCGCTTCCATGGGTGGAATGAAGGCCGGTGCCGACGTGTCGGAGGGCGCCTGCGGCGCATGGGTCGGCCGGTCCGGGATGGGTGTTTCGGGCAGCGTGCGCACCGGCGGCACCGGATGGGTGTGGAATGGGTCGTCGAGCCGCCGCGGCAGCGCACGGTCCGGGTCGATCGCGTTCTCGATGGTGCTGCGGAGATTCATGCGCCGCAGATCGTTCATCGTGGAACGTACTTCGTGCAGATCGGCCTCGCGCAACATCTCGTCGACATGCTGCTGGAATTCGCCGGCCATGCGGCGAAGCTTGCGGATCGCAGCACTGACGGCGCGGATCGCGACCGGCATGTCCTTCGGACCGATCAGCACGAGCGCCACGACGGCGATCAGGCCGATTTCCGACCAGGAGAAGTCAAACATCGCTGCCCGGCTCCGGGCTTGTCTCGCTCGGCGCGCCGGACGCCGGCGCCGCCGCCTCGAGCACCAATTCCTCCCGTTTCGGCAGATCGCGCAGGTCAGCCAGCCCGAAGCACGACAGAAAATAGGCCGTGGTCGCCCACAGAACAGGCCTTCCCGGCGCCTCCTTGTGCCCGGCACTGCGGATCAGGTCCGCATCGAGCAGCGCATCGAGCGTCGCCTGCGCGAGTGCCGCGCCCCGCCACGCCTCGATCTCGGCGCGTGTCACGGGCTGATGCCAGGCGATGATCGCCAATACTTCCATGGCCACACGCGGCAGCCGGCGGGGACGGGGGATCACGCGCGTGAGCGCCGGCGCGAGATCGGGCGCCGTGCGGAACTGCCAGCCGCCACCGATTTCGGCCAGCTCCACGCCGCGGCCGGCAAAGGATGCCTGCAGCGCGCGCAGCACGCCATCCGCGTCCGCATCCTCCGGCAGGAGCCCCGCGAGCGTGCGCGCGGCCACCGGCTCCGCGCTCGCGAAAATGAGCGCTTCGGCGAGCCGCAGGTGATCGGGTGCTACCTCACTCATTTCGTCGCCGCCGCGACAAGGATCGGCGCGAACGGGGCATCCTGCCGAAGCTCGACTGCGCCGCCACGCGCCAGTTCCAGTGACGCAATGAGAGTGCTGGCGACTGCGGCACGCCGCTCGATCCCGTCGAGATTGCCCGGCAGGAACTCTTCCAGAGTGGCCCATCCGGGCAATCGCCCGAGCGACGCGGAGAGCCGGGCCAGGGCATCCTGCACCGTCCAGAAATCAAAACTCAGCTGACGGGGAACGTAGCGCCGGTGTGCCGCGACGCGGCGCGCCGCATCGAGATAGCCCCGCAGCAGGGCCGGCATCTCCGCGCGGATGCCGGAACAATCATAATCCACCAGCCGTTCCGGAGCCCCGCGCAGGAATACGCACTCGCCTACCCGTGGCCTGGCCGCGAGCCAGGCGGCGCCTGCGCGCATACGCTCGAGTTCGGCGAGCCGGCCTACGAGCCGCTCGGCCTGGGTCTCGGCGTCCTCGGTCTCGGGACTGGCAGGCAGCAGCAGCTTCGATTTGAGCCACGCCAGCCACGCCGCCATCACCAGCCACTCGGCCGCCAGTTCCAGGCGGATCCGACGCGCGCCCATGATGACCGCGCAATATTGATCCACCAGCGCCATGATCGAGATCCGCGCGAGATCGACCTTCTGCGCCCGGGCGAGCTCGAGCAGCAGGTCGAGCGGCCCGTCGAACCCGTCGAGCTTGAGGACGAGCGCCTCAGGGGATGTCATAACTCACCCCGGCAACATGCTGCATTTGGCTGTAGGTCCAGTTCACCGCCGGCAGCAGGATGCGCCCGACCGGATCGAAATCGACCCCCTGCTGGCGCAGCACCGCCGGCAACAGCAGCAGCGCCAGCACGATCAGGATGCCGAAGCGCTCGAGACCAGCCCAGAGCCGCGCGAGCGGCAGCGGCAGGACGCCCACCGCAATCCGCCCGCCATCGAGGGGCGGGATCGGCAGGAGATTGAATATGCCGAGAACCAGGTTGAACGTAATGAATATATCCAGCGCGCTCACGACCAGCGACGGCAAGCGTGAGTCGCGCAGCATCAGCACCGACAGGAAGGCCAGCGCGAAATTCATCAGCGGCCCCGCCGCTGCCACCACGGCCATCATCCGTCGCGGGTCACGGAACCGGCGGGCATCGATCGGCACCGGCTTGGCCCAGCCGAACATGAAGATCACGCGGCCGATGGTCAGCCATTGCGCCGCCAAAAGAAAACCCGGGAGCAGGATCGTCCCCACCCGGTCGATATGGCGCAGCGGGTTGAAGGACAGGCGTCCGGCGCGCTTGGCCGTGTCGTCGCCGAGCGCCAGGGCGGTCCAACCATGCGCCAGTTCGTGCAGGATCAGCGCGGCGACACCGAGTGCCACCATCAGCGCGATTTGTGGCAGCAATCCCGTCACGGCAAGGCGAGAGCCGCGTCCCGCTCCCTGATCAGATCGGCGCGCACAAGCGGCCGCCTTTGCGACCGCGCCAGGGAGGCCGCCGACTCGAGCCGCGCTTGCGTGGCATCCGAGATCCGGCCCGCTTCCTGCACCACAGCCGCGCTCTCGGCCAGGACGCCCGAGCAATGCAGGGCGATGTCACAGCCGGCGGCCAGCGCAGCCGCCGCGCGCTCGCCCGGCGTGCCTTCGAGCGCGCCCATCGCCAGGTCGTCGCTCGTCAGCACGCCGGCAAGCCCGATCCGGCCGCGGACGATGTCGGCAAGGATCACCGGTGAGAGCGTGGCCGGGCGGCGCATGTCACGGGCCGTGTAGCGTATGTGCGCGGTCATCATCCAGGGCAGGTCGGCGTTCGCAGCGAAGGGCACAAGGTCTGGCTCGGCAATGTCGTCGAGCGTCGGCAGTTCGAGGTGGCTGTCGGCGCGGGCGCGACCGTGGCCGGGCACATGCTTGCCGACCGGTTCGATGCCGACGGCGAGCAGCCCGTGGGCGAGCGCGCGGCCGAGACGGGCGACCCGATCCGGATCGTCCGAGAAGGCGCGGTCCCCGATCACCTCATGCGCCCCACCCACATCGAGGACCGGCGCCGTGACCACCTCGAAACCGGCCTCGGCGCAGTCGAGCCCGATCAACGCCCCGGTGAGCCAGGCGACGCGCGCCGCGATGGGATCGGGAAGATCGCCGATCCGGCGTGCCGGCGGATGGGGTGACCAATCGGGCGGGCGAAGCCGAGCCACCCGGCCTCCCTCCTGATCGATCATGAGCCGGGCGCCGGGCGCTTCCTCCCGGATCGAGGCGACCAATCCGGCCAGCTGAGCGCGGCCGGCGATGTTGCGGGCGAAGAGAATGATCCCGGCCGGGCGCCAGGCGCGGAGAAGCTGTGCTTCCTCCGGCGTGAGGACGGGTCCGGCGAGGCCGATGATGGCGGGCGTCACGGCGCCTCCCGCGAGCGGGGCGTCCGCCCCTGCTGGGGCCGGTGGGGCCCCGGCGCCGAACTTTCCGTCAGAACGCGGCTACCGAGCAATCTCCCCCAGCATCCCGCACCCTTGTGCAAAACTCCCCGGCCTGCTGCATCGAGGCAAAGTTCCCCGTCCGCAGGCGCCAGATCGTCCGCCCCGCTAGATCGGCACGCAATACCGCCGGTGTCAGCCCATTCAGCACACCGGGCGCCTTCGCCGCGAAGGCCGACCAGGCCGCACGAGCCGCGGCCTCGCTCTCGAACGCGCCGAGCTGGACCGCAAGGCCGGACGGCGGCGGAGTCAGCGCCACCGGGGCCGGAACGGGTAGGCTTGCCGGCAGAACCGGTCCCACCACCCCATGAGGGGGCCGGGGTGCCGCCGAGAGGGGGAGAATCGCCGCCGCCTTCTGCAAGGCCGCGACTTTCGCCGCTTCCGCGAGGGCCAGCGCGTGTCGCGCGGCGCGCAGTTTCGCGCGCAGCAGCGCGATCTCCGGTTGCTCGGGCGGCGGCGCGAGCCGCTCGGCCGCTTGCGGCGCGCCAACGTCGTCACCGCTGGCCAGAACTTGCATACCGCCCGGATCGGCCGGCCGCACCCGGACGGGTCCCGGATCGGGCTCGACGACCGGAATGGGACCGGCCGAGCGGTGCATGAGCCCGTAGGCGCTGAGGGCGAGCGCCGCACCGGCCCCGATGGACGCAGCGATCAGCGCCAACCGTTTGATCTCGGGGTCGAGCCCGGAACGCCGCTCCGGCCGCCAGGAGGGTCGGGAGGCTGCGATCGCGTCAGGCATAACCGGCACCCCTCGGTTCAGCGCATTTCTTCCATAGGCTCGACGCCGAGCACCGCGAGACCGGAGCGCAGCACGGTCGCGACCGCCGCCACCAGCCCGACCCGGGCCTGCGTCTCGCGCGGCCGGTCCGGCTGAATGAAGCGGAGCTCGGCCCCGGCCTCGTTCCCGCGGTTCCACAGCATATGAAAGTCGCCCGCCAAGTCATAGAGAAAAAACGCAATCCGGTGCGGTTCGCGGGCTTGCGCCGCGCCCTCGACCGTGCGCGGCCAAGCCGCCATGCGGCGCAGCAGCGCGAGCTCGGCCGGATCCGTCAGGACCGAGAAATCGGCGTCCGCCAGCGCCTCCGGGCTCGCCTCGGCGCGGCGCAGCACCGAGCGGCAGCGCGCGTGGGCGTATTGCACGTAGAACACCGGGTTCTCGCGGGTCTGCGCGCGGGCGAGATCGATGTCGAATTCCATCTGCGCGTCGGGCTTGCGCATCAGCATGGTGAAGCGCACGGCGCCGGCGCCGACCTCGTCGATCAGGTCGCGCAGCGTGATGAAGGTGCCCGCGCGCTTGCTCATGCGCACTGGTTCGCCGCCGCGCATCACATGCACGATCTGGCAGAGCAGGACCTGCAGGGTTTCGCCCGCCGGCGCCAGCGCCTCGACCGCGGCTTTCATGCGCGGCACGTAGCCGCCATGATCCGCCCCCCAGACATCGATCATCGCCTGTGCGCCACGCGCGATCTTGTCCGCGTGATAGGCGATGTCGTTGGCGAAATAGGTGTTGCTGCCGTCGGATTTGCGCAGCGGCCGGTCGGTGTCGTCGCCGAACGCGGTGGCGCGGAACAAGAGTTGCGGGCGTGGTTCCCAATCCTCCGGCAGCTTGCCTTTCGGCGGTTCGAGCACGCCTTCATAGATCAGGCCGCGTGAACGAAGCGTTTCGATGGCGCGCTCCACCGCGCCGCTTTCGAGCAGCGCGCGCTCGCTGGTGAACACCTCCTGGCGCACGCCGAGGGATGCGAGATCCTCGCGGATGCGCTCGAGCAGCGTACCGACCGCGAAATCCCGCACCGTGTCGAGCCATAGTTCCGACGGCGCGACGGTCTTGCCGGGACCGGCGAGCGCTTCGCCATGGCGCTCGGCCAGCGCCGCGCCGATCGGCACCAGATAGTCACCGGGATATTGGAAGCCGCCCGGCACGTCGGCGGAAAACGCCGCCTCGGTCAGCGGGGTGCCGAGCGCCTGCAGGTAACGCCAGTAGGTGGCCCAGGCGAGCGCGATCACCTGCGCGCCGGCGTCGTTTACGTAAAATTCACGGGTCACATGGTAGCCCGCTTTGTCGAGCAGGCCGGCGAGCGCGTCGCCCACCACGGCGCCGCGGCAATGGCCGATATGCATGGGGCCGGTCGGGTTGGCGGAGACATATTCCACATTGATGCGGGTGCCGGCGCCGATCCGGCTGTCGCCGTAGCGCGGGCCGCTGCGCAGGATGCGCGGGAGCTCTGCCTGGAGCGCGGCGGGACGCAGGCGCAAATTGACGAAACCGGGCCCGGCGGGCTCGGCCGCGTCGATCTCCGGCTCGTTGGCGAGCGCGCGCGCGAGCGCGGCGGCCAGTTCGGCGGGTTTGCGCTGCGCCGGGCGGGCGGCGATCAGCGCGGCGTTGGTGGCCAGATCGCCCTGCGCCGGCACGCGCGCCGGCGTCAGTTCGACCCGTGCTGCGAGTTCGGGCGCGAGATCGGGGACCAGCGCCCGCAGCGCGTCGAGGGTTTTGCCGTGCAGAAGGGTGAAGAGATCGTCGCTCACGCTCGTTTTCCGGAATACGCGCGCGGAATGCCCGAGCGGCGGGGCGCTGTCACGCCCAGGTGCGCGTCGCCGTGGCTGAGTGCCGCCCCGCGCCGGGTCTCCGCAGGCTCGCGCGCGAGCGCCGTGCCGCCGTCGCGCTCGAATTCACGGTCGCGTCGCTCGGCTTCCTCGCGCTCCTGCTCGCCTGTCTCGAGACCGGCTACGATCTCTATGTCCAGGAGGCGATGGACGATGCGGTCAACACCGCCGCCCGGCTGGTGTTCACGGGGCAGAAGATCGGACCCTACAGCGCGGCGCAGTTCATCAGCCAGGCGCTGTGTCCGGCCGTCCAGGGCCTGCTCGTCTGCGAGAACCTCAGCGTCAATGTCGTGCCGGTGCCGGGGGGCGACTATTACAGCTTCACGCCTCCCGCCTTCGGCGCGACCGGCAACGGCGTCTGCACCGGGTTGCCCGGCCAGGCGATGCTGCTGCAGGCCTGGTACACGGGTCCGAGCTTTCTCGGGACGCTGATCCCGGCCTTCTCGATGGAGCTGAACGGCCAGCTCACCCACCTCACCTACGCGTCGGCGGCCTTCGTCAACGAACAATTCGTGGGCGGCCAGACATGCAGCTGATCCGCGGCGGCGGTTCGGGAACGGTCGCGCTCGAGTTCGCCCTCATTGCCCCCATCCTGGTCGCGATGGGGCTCGGCGTGTTCGAGCTGTCCCGCGCGCTCGTCATCTGGGAGGAGACCTGCGCGGCGGCCGAAGCGATCGTCGAGGCGGCCGAGAAGAAATGCGTGCAGCCGGACGGCTCGTTCAGCCTGAGCGCGGCCGACGCCGAAAACGTCATGACCGCCATCTACGCGGAAATGCCGGGACTGCCTTACGCGGGGCGCTCGGGCGCCCCTTATGCCGGCACCTTTTCGGTGACGCTCTCCTCCATCGCTCTGTCGCCGGCCGGTTGCACCATCACTGTCCCTGGGCCCTGCACGGCGGTGCCGGCCTGGAGCACCGAGCTGCAGGAAGGCCCGTCCGGGCAGCTGCTGATCGATGCCGCCCATCTCAAGCGGGCATGCGGCACGCCGCTCGTCTTCACCACGACCTTTCCGCCCGACCAGACGACCTTGCTGAAAATTCCATTCGCATCCGTGACAATGCAAACACCGATCCTGGTCGCCGATGTGCAATACGATTACACGCCCACCTTCTTTCAGTTCATCGGCCCCATTGCGTTCTGGGCGTCCGCGGAATTTCCGGTGCCAGGCGGCAACGCCACCACCGATTACGTGCAGCGCACGCCCGGAAATGATCCCGATGTCTGCGCGGGATATCTTTGACATGAGCCGGTTCGGCACGCTGCTTCGCACGCGGCGCGGCGGGGTCGCGCTGATGTTCGCCCTCGCCGCGATACCGGTCACCGGCGCGGTCGGCCTCGCCATCGATTATGGCTTCTGGAACCAGGCCCGTTCCCAGCTCGCCGCGGCGGCGGATGCGGCGGTGGTGAACACAGTGAAAATCGCGGGCACCCAATATGCCGCAGGCGATTCGAACTGGTACAACGAGGGGGTCGCCGCGGGTTCCCAATGGTTCGAGGCGCAGCTCGGATCCCTCTCCGATGCCACGCTGGCGGCTGGCTCACCCACCGTCACCCTGACACGCAACGGCCTCACCTTCACGGCCACCGTCAGCTACAACGCCGCCACGAACACGTTCTTTGCCAGGCTGTTCAACATTCTCACCTTGCCGCTTGCGGGTACCTCGAGTTCCACCCTGACCACGGCGCCCTATAACGAAATCCTGCTGGCGCTCGATAACTCTTCCTCGATGCTGATTGGCGCCTCTCCGGCTGACCAGCAGCAGATCGAGGAGCTGACGCCCTGCGATCCGAGCGCCTCGAATTCTGGGCAATCCTACACTTCGTTGAGCTACACCTGCGTGGGTTACACGGGGCAGAATTGTCCGGTTGTCGCGCACAGTCCCTACCCGCTGTCCGGCAAGACCTTCGCCGATCCGGCGGCCGGTGGCACCGCGCCGCGCTGCACGAACCTGCCGAAAGTGAACGGGCAATACCCGCTCGCTCAGGCGCCCTGCGCGTTCGCGTGCCACTGGGATGCGAACAGCAACGATTATTACGGCGCCGTGCGGCGCTGGAATGCGACCGGAATGGTATCCATCCAGCTTCGCTTCGACGTGGTTCAGTCGGCAACCGCCAATGTGCTTTCCACCCTGCAACAGTACGATCTGCCCGGGATCTACAACATCACCGTCGGCGTCTCGACATTCAACACCGACCTCACGCAGATCTATCCGGCTTCGGGCGGCGAGGCGACCGCCGACCTTGCCGACGCGCCGGCCGCGGTGCGCGCCATCGCGGCCAACGTCGTATCCGGCGCCAGCGGCAATACCGGCAATACCGATTTCATCCAGTCGATGACGACCCTCTCGAAAATCGCGACACCCTCCGGTGACGGCACCGCCGCCGACAAACCCAAGAAAAGTCTCATACTGATCACCGACGGCATGCAGGACACGCCGGGCAGCGGCCGTTACTGGGGCGGAATACCACTTTCCGCCTGCACGCTGCTCAAGGACCCGCCCTACAACTACACCATCTACGTGCTCTATACGCCCTATTATTCGCTGACCAACGGCTGGTACGTGCAGAACGTGAAATCCTATGTGGAGGGCTCGACCCCGAGCCAGCTGCAGAGCGCGATGCAAAACTGCGCGAGCGATCCGGTCAACGACTTCTATGTCGCCAGCGATTCCGCCGGGATCCAGGCAGCACTCGCCGCCTTTCTCAAGGCGGCGACGCGTACCGCCGTCCGTTTCACGCAATGATCCGGCCCGCGATACGCCCCTGGCCTGCCCGGGCCGTTGCGCCTATACGCGCGGCATGCCGCCCGACCGTCATGCCAGCCTGACGCGCACCACCTCGGAAACCACGATCGCGCTCACCCTCGCGCTCGACGGCACCGGCAAGGTCCGGATCGCGACCGGAATCGGCTTCTTCGACCACATGCTGACCGCCCTCGCCCGCCATGGCGGGCTCGATCTCGACATCGAGGCGCGCGGCGACCTGCACATCGACGCCCATCATACGGTCGAGGATGTCGGCATCGTGCTGGGCCAGGCTTTGTCCCAGGCGCTCGGCGAGGCGCGAGGCATCGCGCGGTTCGGCCAGGCGCTGGTGCCGATGGACGAAGCGCTCGCCGAGGCCGCGATCGATATCTCCGGCCGGGGATTTCTGGTGTTCGAGGCGGAATTCGAGCGGCCGATGCTCGGGACCATGGACACCCAGCTCGTCGAGGAATTCTTCCGCGCCTTCTCGGCCAATGCGCGGCTCACCCTGCATCTCCGGCAGCGCGCCGGCCACAATGCGCATCATGTCGCCGAGGCCTGCTTCAAGGCAGCGGCCCGCGCGTTGCGCATGGCGATCGCGATCGACCCGCGCGTGGGCGATGCGGTGCCGTCCACCAAGGGGGTGCTGTGAGGGTCTATACGAGCCACCGCCGGCCCGGTGAGCCGCCGCTTCTGGTGCGCGAGGGGTTTTCCTGGCTCGGCGCGATCTTCGGCTGGCTCTGGTTCCTGGCGCACGCGGCCTGGATCCCGGCGGTGCTCGATCTGGCGCTGGCGGTTCTGGTCTGGCGGCTCGGCGCCTGGCTGCGCTCGCCCTGGCCCGGGGTCGGGCTGTTTTTGCTGCAGGGGTTCTTCGCGCGCGATCTGTGGTGCTGGTCGCTGGCGCGGCGCGGGTTCGAGCCGGGGCCGGTGGTCGCGGCCGAGGATGAAGAGACGGCGTTTGCGCGGTTGATGACGGAGCCGGCGGCGTGAGGGATGGCCTCCGGCGGGCAGGGCTCCGCCCTGCACCCGCTGGGGCCGAAAGGCCCCAGACCCCATCACCCGGGGTTTGGGGCCTTTCGGCCCCAGTGGGGGTGCAGGGGGCAAAGCCCCCTGCCCGCTGGAGGGCAAACCCATGCAACACATAGCCGTCGTCGATTACGGCAGCGGCAACCTCGCCTCCGCCGCCCGCGCCCTCGAACGCGCCGCCGCCGAACTCGGCCTCGACGCGGCCGTCACCATCACCGCCTCGCCGGATGCCGTGCGCGCCGCCGACCGCATCGTGCTCCCCGGACAGGGCGCGTTCGCCGATTGCGCCTCCGGCCTCGCCGCGGTACCGGGCCTGCAGCAAGCGCTCGAGGCCGCCGTCGGGCGCGGCGCGCCTTTTCTCGGCATCTGCGTCGGTATGCAGCTCATGGCCGAACGCGGGCTCGAGCACCAGGTTACCCCAGGGTTCGGCTGGGTCCGCGGCGACGTTGCGCCACTCCACGCGGCCGGTCTGCGGATACCCCATATGGGCTGGAACGCGCTGCGCCTGACCCGCAGCCACCCGTTGCTAGACGGGCTGCAGGAAAACGATCACGTGTATTTCGTTCACAGCTATGCCCTGCGTGGCTACGATCCCGGTGAAATTCTGGCCGAAACCGAGTATGGCGGACCGGTCCCCGCGATGGTGGCTCGCGGCAACCGGGCCGGCACGCAGTTTCATGTGGAAAAAAGCCAGGAGGTAGGCTTGCGTATTCTCGCGAATTTCCTCCGCTGGACGCCATGAGCGAGGCCATACCCGAAGCCGTCGGCGCGGTCCCTCCGCTCGCCGCGATCCATGTGCCCCGCCTGTCGGTCGAGCGTGCCACCGAACTCGGCGACGAAGATCTCCAGGCGCTGTGCGAAGCCACCAACGCCGCCATCCTCGATGGCGGCGGCTTCGGCTGGGTGAACCCGCCCGGCCAGCAGGCGCTCGAGCGCTATTTCCGCGGTGTCCTGCTCGTGCCGGAGCGCGAGCTTTTCATTGGCCGCGCGGACGGCGTGGTCACCGCCTCCGCCCAGCTCGTCCGGCCACCGCGCAACAACGAGGCTCAGTCGCACTCCGCGCAATTCATGCACGCCTTCGTGGCGCCCTACGCGCGCGGACACGGGCTTGCCCGGCTGATGATGCTGAAAGTCGAGGAGCGCGCCCGCGCCCAGGGCTATCGCGTGCTCAATCTCGACGTGCGCGAGACGCAGACCGCGGCCATCGCGCTCTACGAAGCGCTCGGCTATCAGCGCTGGGGCGAACACCCCGCCTATGCCCGCGTTCGCGGCAAGCTGGTGCGCGGGTTTTTCTACACCAAAGTCCTGAAGCGGGACGGAAAAGACTGAAGGCCGATCCCCGCGCCCGCGCGCATGCGGCCGAAGGGAGCACCCGCATCCTCGATCGGGCCGCTTTTCTGCAGAGCCCGCCACCATGAAAACCGCTCCCTTCACCCTTTATCCTGCCATCGATCTGAAGGACGGTGCGTGTGTCCGCTTGCGGCGCGGCGCCATGGAGGATGCGACCGTTTACGGTCATGACGCCGCCGCTCAGGCGCTCGCCTGGCAGGCGGCGGGCTGTGAGTGGTTGCATGTCGTCGACCTGAATGGCGCGTTCGCGGGCCGCCCCGTCAATGCCAGCGCGGTCGAGGCCATTCTGCGGGTCGTGAGCGTGCCGGTGCAGCTTGGCGGCGGGATCCGTTCGATGGGAGCGATCGAAGGCTGGCTGGCCGCTGGCGTCGCGCGAGTGATTCTCGGCAGCGCCGCGGTGAAATCACCGGCCCTCGTGCGCGACGCGGCCCGCGCTTTTCCGGGCAGGATCGCGGTGGGCATCGATGCCCGAGGTGGTCGCGTCGCAACCGAAGGCTGGGCCGAAACCTCGGATGTCGAGGCTGCCGACCTCGCTCGCCGCTTTGAGGACGCGGGTGTCGCGGCGATCATCTATACCGACATCGCCCGCGACGGCATGCTGGGCGGCGTCGATATCGACGGCACATTGGCGATCGCCCGCGCGGTGCGCCTGCCGGTGATCGCGAGCGGCGGCATCGGCGGGCCCGATGATCTGCGCGCGATCGCCATGGCCGCGTCGAACGAAGCGGGCGCGCGCATTTCCGGCGTGATCGTCGGCCGCGCGCTCTATGACGGGCGGCTTGACCTGCGCGCGGCGCTGGGGCTTCTCCGGCCGATGGAGGCCGGGGGGCGGGATCTTTGAGCGAGGCGCTGGAAGCCCACGAACACGCCGAGCATGCCGCCGAGCGCGGCCGCCGGATTTCCGCACTCCTGATCGCGGTGCTCGCCGCCGGACTGGCTTTCGCGGAGCAGGCCGCACAGCATGCCCAGACCCGCATGTCCGAGAACGCGATCGCCGCGACCGATTTGTGGGCGCAATATCAAGCCAAATCGATCCGCGCCAATCAGTCCAAGGCGCTCGCGGAAATCGCCGCGATCCTGCCCACGGATACACACGCCCGGGATGCGCTCGCGGCGAAGCTCCGCGCGGATGCTGCCCATTTCGAGTCCGACCCGAAGACCGGCAAACAAGCCATAGCGGCGCAGGCCAGGGGCCTCGAGGCTGCGCGGGATTACGCCCATGCGCAGCTCGAAGCCTATGACTACGCCGCCGCGGCCTTGCAACTGGCGATCGTGCTCGTCACGGCCTCGGTGATTACCGAGTCGGCGCTGCTGGTGTGGGCAGGGGCTGCGCTGGGCGCGCTGGGGGCGCTGGTCGCCGTTTTAGGGATGGTCGCGCCGGACGCACTTTAGAGCATGGTCGGGCTGACTGGAATCGGGTCTTCCGGAACGGGCTTGCTGTGTGATTCATCGGTCTCCGGTTTGATGGCCGGAGGTGCGCTGTGGGGTGGAGCCAGGGTAAGGCCTACGGGCAGGATCTGCGCGATCGTGTCTTCGCGCTGTTCGACGGCGGCTCGTCGGTTGGTCAGGTCGCCAAGCAGCTCCTGGTCAGTGTGTCCTACGTTTCCAAAGTCCTCAGCCGGCGGCGC
>DAIDJM010000049.1 GCA_027451405.1 Acetobacteraceae bacterium
GTGGGTGAGGCGCTGCTGTTCGCTTCCAAGGCCGGCGCCGACCCCGCGCGTGTGCGCCAGGCGCTGATGGGCGGGTTCGCCAACTCGCGCATTCTCGAAGTCCATGGCGAGCGCATGATCGCGCGCAATTTCGCCCCCGGCTTCCGCATCGAGCTGCACCAGAAGGATCTCAACCTGGCGCTGTCCGGCGCCCGCTCGCTCGGCATCAGCCTGCCGAACACGGCGACCTGCCAGGAACTGTTCAACGCCGCCGCCGCCGCCGGCGGGTCGGCGTGGGACCATTCCGGCATGGTGCGCGTGCTGGAGAAGCTCGCCTGCCACGAGATCGGCACAAAGGCGTAGCGCGCGCGGCCAGGGTGGGCTGAACCCCCACCCTACGCCGCCCTACCGCCCCGTCAGGATCCGCTCCACCAGCTGGCGCACCGTCGGCACGTAGCCGTTCGAATAGAACGGGTCCGAGCCGAAGCGGAAGGCGTTGTGGCCGCTGAACATGAGGTTGTCCTCGACGGCGGCGGCGTCGTTGCCCGAATGGCCGATCGTCTGCAGCGTCTTCTGGATGCAGAAGCTGCGCGGGTCCGCCTTCTTGCCGGTGCTGTACTCCGGCCCCTCCTGGCTCCAGTTGGAGAAGCGGCACTGGCTGAGGCAGGCCATGCAGGCGGTCTGGTCGGCGAGAATCTCGCGCGCCTTTTCCGGAGTGACGAAGATCAGCGTCGAATCGGGCGTGCGCATCGCCTCGCTGAAGCCCTCCGCCTCCCAGCCGCGCGCGCGCTCGGCATCGGGCTGGGTCAGGAACACGATGCGCTTGCGCGGCCCGACGCCGTATTCCGCGACATGCTCGCCCACCGGCTCGGTGGTGTAGGCGACCTGGCGATCGTTGCGCTCGCGCAGCTCCCGGATGAAGCCGTTGTTGACGGCGCTGGAATAGAACCCGGTCGGGCTGAAATGGTTGAGGAAGATGTCCCCCTCCTTCAGCGTCAGCAGCCGCCGCTTCCACGCGTCCCCGATCGGGCTCTCCTGCGTCAGCAGCGGGCGCGTGCCGAACTGGAAGGCGATCGGCCCGAGCTCGGGATTGTCGATCCAGTCCTCCCACTCCTCCAGCCACCAGACGCCGCCGGCCATGATGATCGGCGTGTCGCCCAAGCCGAATTCGCGCATCAGCTTGCGCAGCGCGTGCACGCGCGGATACGGGTCCTCGGGCTTGTGCGGATCCTCGGTGTTGGAGAGCCCGTTATGCCCGCCCGCCAGCCAGGGATCCTCGTAGACGACGCCGCCCAGCAGTTCCGCGACCTTGGAATAGGCGCGTTTCCAGAGAGCGTTGAAGGCGCGCGCGGAGGAGACGATCGGGTAATAATGGACGCCGAAGCGGGCGGCGATGTCGGACAGCCGGTAGGGCATGCCGGCGCCGCAGGTGAGGCCATGGATCAGGCCGCGCGCGCCCTCGAGCACGCCGGTGATGACCCGTTCGGCGCCGCCCATTTCCCAAAGGATGTTGGCGTGGATGCGGCCGCGTCCGCCGGCGAGTTCGTGCGCCTGTTGCGCTTGCGTGATGCCGCCGCGGATCGCGTAGGCGATCAGCTCCTCGTGGCGTTCGCTGCGGGTGCGGCCGTGATAGATTTGCGGGATCGGGCGGCCGCGCTCGTCGAAACTGTCGGCATTCACGGCGCTGAACGTGCCGACGCCGCCGGCATGGGACCAGCTTCCCGAGGACCTGCCGTTGGAGACCGAGACGCCCTTGCCGCCCTCGACGAGCGGCAGGACCTCGACGCCTCCCATTCTGATCGCGTTGATGGCTTTCATGGAAACTTTCTTCTGTGCGCCTGCCGCGCGCCAGGGCGTTACCCCGGCGCGCGGCAGGCAAAAGCTTAGTCGGCCACCGCCTCCTCGCGCTCGCGGCGGCCGCCCTTCGGACCCACTTTGTCGGAGATGTCCTCGCCGGTCGCCTGGTCAACCACGCGCATCGAGAGTTTCACCTTGCCGCGGTCGTCGAAGCCCAGGCACTTCACGCGCACGCTGTCGCCGACATTGACCACGTCGGTGGTCTTGGCGACGCGGCCTTGGGCCAGCTCGCTGATATGCACGAGCCCGTCGCGGGAGCCGAGGAAGTTCACGAAGGCGCCGAAATCGGCGGTTTTCACGACCTTGCCGGTGTAGATCGCGCCGACTTCCGGCTCGGCCACGATGCCGCGGATCCAGTCGATCGCGCGCTGGGCGGAATCGTTGCTGGTGGCGGCGATCTTGATGGTGCCGTCGTCCTCGATGTCGATCTTGGCGCCAGTCTGCTCGACGATCTCGCGGATCACCTTGCCGCCGGTGCCGATCACTTCGCGGATCTTTTCCTTGGGCACGTTGATGATCGTGATGCGCGGCGCGGTGGCGGCGACCGCGGTGCGCGAGCCGGTGAGCGCCTTGGCCATTTCGCCGAGGATGTGCATACGGCCGTCGCGCGCCTGGTCGAGCGCGATCTTCATGATCTCGGGCGTGATGGACGTGATCTTGATGTCCATCTGCAGGCTGGTGACGCCCTGCTCGGTGCCGGCGACCTTGAAATCCATGTCGCCGAGATGGTCCTCGTCGCCGAGGATGTCGGAGAGCACCGCGAAGCCGCGATCTTCCTTGATCAGGCCCATGGCGATGCCGGCGACGGGGCGCGCGAGCGGGACGCCCGCATCCATCAGCGAGAGCGAGGTGCCGCAGACCGTGGCCATCGAGGAACTGCCGTTGCTCTCGGTGATTTCCGAGACGACGCGGAGCGTGTAGGGGAAATCGGCCTTTTTCGGCAGCAGCGGATGGACGGCGCGCCAGGCGAGCTTGCCGTGGCCGATCTCGCGCCGGCCCGGGCTGCCCATGCGGCCGGCCTCACCCACCGAGTAGGGCGGGAAATTGTAGTGCAGCATGAAGTTCTCGCGGTACTCGCCCTCGAGACTGTCGATGATCTGCTCGTCCTGGCCGGTGCCGAGCGTGGCGACGCACAGGGCCTGGGTTTCGCCGCGCGTGAAGAGCGCGCTGCCGTGGGCGCGGGGGAGCACGCCGACTTCGGCGACGATCGGCCGCACGGTCTTGGTGTCGCGGCCATCGATGCGCAGGCCCGTGTCGAGAATCGCGTTGCGGACGATGTCGGCTTCGAGATCCTTGAGCATCGGCTTGGCCGCGTCGGCATTGAGGCCTTCCGCCGCGAGCGCTTCGGTGACGGATTTCTTGGCGGCGCCGACTTTCGCGTAGCGCTCCTGCTTGACTTGTTCCTTGTAGGCCTCGGCGATCGCAGCGCGGCCGAGCGCGTCGATGCGGGCTTTGAGCGCGCGCTCTTCGTCGGTGGCCTCGGGGAGTGGCCAGGGCTCGCGAGCGGCATGTTCGGCGAGCTCGATGATCGCCTGGATCACCGGCTGGAACGCCTGGTGGCCGAAGGTGACGGCACCGAGCATCACCTCCTCGGAGAGTTCGCGGGCCTCGCTCTCGACCATCAGCACGCCCTCGGCGGTGCCGGCGACCACGAGATCGAGGGTCGCGTCGTTCATCTGCGCGAGCGTGGGGTTCAGGATGTATTGGCCGTTCTCATAGCCGACGCGCGCGGCGGCGACCGGGCCGAAGAACGGGATGCCGGAGAGGGTGAGCGCCGCGGAACAACCGACCATGGCAACGATATCGGGATCGTTCTCCATGTCGTGGCTCAGCACGGTGGCGATCACCTGCACTTCATTGCGGAAATTTTCCGGGAAGAGCGGGCGGATGGGCCGGTCGATCAGGCGGCTGACCAGGGTTTCATTCTCGGAGGGACGGCCTTCACGCTTGAAGAAGCCGCCGGGAATCTTGCCGGCGGCGAAGGCCTTTTCCTGATAGTTGACGGTGAGCGGGAAGAAATCCTGGCCGGGCTTGGCGCTTTTGACGCCGACGGCGGTGCAGAGTACGATGGTGTCGCCGTAGCTCGCGACGACGGCCCCGTCGGCCTGGCGGGCGATCTTGCCGGTCTCGAGCACGAGGCGGCGGCCGCCCCACTCGATCTCTTTACGAAAATAGTTGAACATTCGCACCTACTTTGCGGTTGTGGGTTGGCGGTGCGTCAGCCGGCGTCTCGGACGGCATGGAGGGGCTGTGCGGATCGGCACAGCCGGAAGCCATGTGGTCGGAGGCGCCGAGGCACCTTCGTCGGTCGTCGGGCCGGCCGCCCGGGCTGCGCGCGGGCGGCCGGCCATTTCCTCTATCGCCGCAGGCCCAGACGCCCGATGAGGGCGGCGTAGCGGGCCTGGTCCTTCTTCTTCAGATAGTCGAGCAGGCGGCGCCTGCGACCCACGAGCATGAGCAAACCGCGGCGCGAGTGGAAATCCTTCGCGTGCGTCTTGAGATGGTCGGTGAGGTTGTTGATGCGCTCCGAGAGCAGGGCGACCTGGACTTCGGGGCTGCCGGTGTCCGAGGGCTGGGCCTGATACTCGCCGATCAGCGCCGTGCGGCGCTCCGCCGTGATCGACATCGTGTGTCTCCTGGGTCAGGGGTTCCGGAACAGGCGCTCGGGCCGCAGCCAGCCTGCTTCGAGGCGGGCGAGCCCGATCACGCTTCCCCCCGCCATGCCGCGCACGAGACCCGGCTCGGGCACGGACGGAATGCGACCCGACAGGGTGAGCAGGCTGATGGCCTGGCCCTGGGCGAGCTGCACGGCCTCCGCTTCGGTCAGGGCCAGCGCCGGGATGTCGGCCAGCGCGGTCGCGACCGGCAGCAAAAGGTCCGGTTGGGATCGCGCCGTATCCTCCGGCGCGAGCGCTTTGTCCAGGGGTATCGCCTGTGCCTCGGTAAAGGGGCCGACCCGCAGCCGGCGCAAGGCGGCGATGTGGCCGACGGTGCCGCAGGCGCGGGCAAGGTCACGCGCGAGGCTGCGCATATAGACGCCCTTGCCGGACTGGACCTCGAAGATCGCGTGGTCGGCGTCGGGGCGCTCGATGAGGGCGAAGCGGTCGATGCGCGCGGGGCGCGGCTCCAGCGTGGGGGCGCGGCCCTCGCGGGCCATGTCGTAGGCGCGTTCGCCGGCGACCTTGATCGCGGAGTAGACGGGCGGGATCTGCAGAATGTCGCCGGTGAGCGCGGGAAGGGCGGCGATCAGGGTCTCGTTGGTCGGGCGCGCCTCGCTGGTCTCGGTGATCGCCCCGTCGGCGTCGTCGGTGTCGCGGGCTTCGCCGAGGCGGAGGGTGAAGCGGTAGAGCTTGGTGCCGTCCATGATGTAGGGGACGGTTTTGGTGGCGTGGCCGAAGGCGATTGGGAGCACGCCGGTGGCCAGTGGATCGAGCGTGCCGCCATGGCCAGCTTTTTGCGCGTCGAAGCCGCGGCGGACGCGGTTCACGGCCTCTGTGCTGGTCAGACCGGTGGGCTTGTCGAGAATGAGCCAGCCATCGAGCGGCCGGCCGCGGCGGCGGCGCATCGGCCGGGGCTATCGGTCAGGGTAAGGGGTTGGTCAAGGGCCGACCGCTGCGCGGAGGCAACTGCCTTCGGCTGGCAGGACCCTGCCCTGCACCGCCGGGGCCGGAAATGATGGGGCAAGGGCTGGGGTCTGGGGCCTCTCGGCCCCAGCGGGTCGGCCCCAGCGGGGTCCCGGGCAGGACCCGGGCCGCTGGAGGCGCGCCTCACCCCGGACGCGCTTACTCCTTCAGCGCGTCGCGTGCCGCATCCTTGGCACCGCCGACGGTGTTCTGCACCTTGCCGGCGGCCTTTTCGCCAGCGCCTTCGGCCTGGGTGCGCGTATCGCCGGTGACCTTGCCGACGCCCTCTTTCACGGCGCCTTTCACCTGGTGGCCAATGCCTTCAGCGCGATCCTTATCCATGCGAACCTCCGTTGGAATGGCAGGGAAAACGGAGTGACCGGGCCGAAGTTTCACGGAAAGCGGCGCTACGCCTCGATCTCGAGGAAGAACTGGTCGGCCTCGTCATCGTAGTTGAACAATTCGGCGAATCGCGCCCAGGCGATCACGGCGCGCAACGTGTCCTCGGCGTAATCGGGCGACATGTGGTCCTCGAGCTCATCGCGGAACCGCACGGCGCTGGCGCGGTGGTTCCAACGTTCGTCGAGCACCGAGCGAATGGTCCCGGCGAGTTTCACGCGCGTGCGGAGCGCGTTGGCGAAGATCGTTTTGCGCTCGTCGGCGTCGGCGTTGGCGAAGCGGCGGCCGGTGTCGGTGAGGCGCAAATCGCCTTCCTCGAGTTCGGCGAGGCCGAGCAGATGAAGCGTTTCGCCGAGCGGCAACAATTCGTCGAGTTCGAGTTGCAGCGAGCCGGCCAGTGCCGGCAGGTCGGCGCGCCCACGATAAGGATCGGCGGCGAGCGTTTCGAGCAGGCCGGAAAGCGTGTTGGTGCCCACCGGATACAACGACTGCACGCTCTCGACGGCCGGGGTCTGCGTGGGCGCCGGAACGCTCGTCGCGCGGCGGGTCATGAGCGCGTAGATGTCGTCGACGAAGCGGCGGAAGGCGGCGTCGTGGCGGTTGCGCGGGTGCGGGAAGGGGACGCGCAATTCGTGGGCGACGCGACCGGGATTGGAGGAGAAGACGAGGATGCGGTCGCACATCAGCACCGCTTCCTCGATGTTGTGGGTCACCATCAGCATGGCTTTCACAGGCAGCCGGCGCTCGACCCAGAGGTCGATCAGGTCGGTGCGCAGCGTCTCGGCCGTGAGCACGTCGAGCGCGGAGAAGGGCTCGTCCATCAGCAGCAGGTCGGGATGGACCACGAGCGCGCGGGCGAGGCCGACGCGCTGGCGCATGCCGCCGGACATTTCTTTCGGATACGCACCTTCATAGCCGCCGAGGCCGATCAGGTCGATCGCTTCCTCGGCGCGGCGCTCGCGCTCGGCGCGCGCGACACCCTGCGCTTCAAGGCCGAGCTCCACGTTTTCCTGCACCGTGAGCCACGGGAAGAGCGCGAAACTCTGAAACACCATGGCCACGCCCTCGGCGGGGCCGGAGAGCGGCGCGCCGCGCCAGATGACTTCGCCTGAGGAGGGCGGCAGAAGGCCGGAGACGATGCGCAGCAGCGTGGATTTGCCGGAGCCGGAGCGGCCGAGCAGGCCCACGATTTCGTTGCCGCCGAGTGCGAGATTGACGTCCTCCAGCACGACGAAATCGCTCGTGGAGTCCTTGTGGTAGGCCTGGGAGACGTTGCGGACTTCGAGGAGGGAGTCGGCGATGACGTCCATGGGGTTGACGCTCCTTTTTGTTCTTTTTTTGAAAAAAAAGAACCAAAAAAACTTTTGTTCCATGGGCGTGGTGCTGATTCAGCCGCCGTTGCCAAACGAGATAAAGTCTCTTTGCTTCTTTTTATTCGGAAAAAGAAGAATCATAACCTCAGTCGCTTGGCCGAATACGCATACATCGGCCGCCAGACCAGGCGATTGAACCCTAGCACGAACGCGGCCATGACCATCATGCCGAGCAGCACGCGCGGCGTGTTGCCGGCGGCGGAGGCTTCGGTGATGTAAGCGCCGAGGCCGTGGGCGCGGATCGTGGTCTTGCCCCAGGTGGCGACTTCCGCGACCAAAGTTGCGTTCCAGCAGCCGCCCGAGGCGGTGATCGCGCCGGTGACGAAATAGGGGAAGATACCTGGCAGGATCACGCGGCGCCACCAGAGGGTGCCACCGACTCGGAAATTGCTGGCGACCTCGCGCAAATCGGCCGGGAAGGCGCTCGCGCCGGCGATCACGTTGAACAGGATATACCATTGCGTACCCAGCACGATCAGCGGGGTGAGCCAGATATCCGGGTTGAGCTGGTAGCGTACGATGAGGCTGACGAAGATCGGCCAGAACAGGTTGGCCGGGAAAGCGGCGAGGAATTGCGCGGCGGCGCCGACGCGGCGGGACCAGTTGGCATTGAGGCCGATGAGCACGCCGAGCGGCACCCAGAGGGCGGTGGCGAAGGCCATCAGGATCACGACCCGGATCAGTGTGTAGACGCCGTAGAGCAGCGCGGTGCCGAGATCGGCCGGCGTGAGGGTGGCCGAACAATAGCTCCAGACGCGCCAGACGGCCCAGGCGAGCACGAGCAGCAGGGCACCGATCCAGAGGGAGTCGCCGAGGCGGGTTTCGCGGCGGGGGGTGGCGCGGTGCGTGCCCGGCAGGCGCAGGCCGAGGCCGGTGATCGCGAAGAAGGCGCGTCCGGCGCGGTCGGAGGTGGCGCGGAGCAGGCGGGTGCGGCGGAGCAGGGCCAGCATCCAGGGATCGTCGCCGGTTTCGCTCGGCGTGGTCTCGACGCGGAACTTGGCGCTCCAGGCCACGAGCGGGCGGAACAGCAATTGATCGTAGGCGAGAATGACGAAGAACATCGTCAGGATCGCGTAGAAGACCGCGCGGATGTCGCGCGCGTCGAGCGCGGCGGCGATGTAGGAGCCGATGCCGGGCAGGTTGAAGCTGGTGTCGCCGACCGTGACCGCTTCGGCGGCGGTGAGCAGGAACCAGCCGCCGGACATCGACATCATCATGTTCCAGATCAGGCCCGGCATCGCGAACGGCACCTCGAGGCGCCAGAAGCGCTGCCAGCCGGAGAGCCGGAAACCGCGCGTGGCCTCCTCGAGATCGGCGGGCACGGTGGTCAGCGACTGGTACATGCTGAACGCCATGTTCCAGGCCTGGCTCGTGAAGATCGCGAAGATCACCGCGAGTTCGGCGCCGATGACGCGACCCGGGAAGAGGCCCAGGAAGAAGGTGACGGTGAAGGTGAGGAAGCCGAAGATCGGCAGCGATTGCAGGATATCCAGTATCGGGATCAGAACCAATCCGGCACGCCGGCTCTTGGCCGCCCAGGTCGCGTAGGTGAAGGTGAAGAGCAGCGAGGCGGCCAGCGCCGCGAACATGCGCATCACGGTTCGGAGCGCATAGCCGGGCAGGTTGGCGGGATCGAGCGAGATCGTGGCGGCGCCGGAGGAAGCGAGCGGCACGAACGTGTGGCGGGCCGCATGGGTGACCGCGATCAGCAGTGCCGCGATCGCAACAAAGGCCCCGAGATCGAACAGATTGGGCAGGCGCCGGACCGATACGGTCGACGAGGCGGGAACCGGCATGGCGAACCGCGCTTTGAAACGGGACGCGCGGCTTTAGCCACTCTGCTCCGGGATGGCCAGGGGGCCTTCGATCTCCGGCCGGCGCCATCTTCGTTGCAGCCACATGACACCGAGCAGATCGACGATCCCGACCAGCGCGCGGTCGAGCGTGCCGTAATTGGAGGCGCCGCGAAGGCGCGGCCGGTGGTTGACCGGCACCGAGATGACGCGGCCGCCGGCGCGCAGGAAGAGCGCCGGCAGAAACCGGTGCATGTGGTCGAAGGCGGGAAGTGCGAGGAAGGCGTCGCGGCGGAAGATCTTGAGGCCGCAACCGGTGTCGGGGGTCGCGTCGCCGAGCAGCCGGGCGCGGAGTCCGTTGGCGACGCGCGAGGTGAGGCGCTTGATCGCGGAATCCCGCCGACGGACGCGGTGGCCGGCGATTAGCGCGAGGCCGGGCTCGGCCTCGGCGCGGGCGAGCAAAGCGGGAATGTCGGAAGGGTCGTTCTGGCCGTCGCCGTCGAGCGTCGCGATCCAGGGGGCGGTAGCGGCGCGCACGCCGGTCAGGATTGCGGCACTTTGGCCACAGCTCCTTCGATGTCGCAGGAAACGGAGGGGGGCGGCGCGGGCGGCGGCGGCGCGGAGCTCGTCGGCCGTGGCGTCGGTGCTGCCGTCGTCGACATAGACGATTTCGTGGGGGATGGCGGCGAGCGCTGCCTCGATCTCGAGGACAAGCGGGGCGATGTTGGGGGCCTCATTGCGGACCGGCACCACCACCGCGAGTTTCGCGCTCATAAGTTGGGCGCTATCACCCGTCCGCAAGCCGCGGCAAGGCGCTGCCGATTCTGCGGAATCGACGGCTGACAGCGGCGGAGTTGGGGATTACATCGCGCGGATGCCCTTCGACGATCGCACTTTCCCAAGTGCCGAGGCGGCCGGGTTCCGGCGCCGGCGGCTGCGCGTCGCGCTTTGGCTGTTCGCAGTCGCCTACATGATCTGGGGTATGATCATGCTGGGCGGGGCGACGCGCCTGACCGGCTCGGGCCTCTCGATCATGGAGTGGGCCCCGGTCACGGGCATCCTGCCGCCGCTCTCGAACGCTGAATGGCACCGGCTCTTCGATCTCTACAAGCAGATCCCGCAATATCAGCTGCTGCACGAGGGCATGGGGATCGCGGGCTTCAAGGCGATCTTCTGGCTCGAATGGATCCACCGGGCCTGGGGCCGGCTGATCGGCTTCGTCTTCCTCGTGCCGCTGATCTGGTTCGCGGCGACGGGCGGTATCGAGCGGCGTCTGATGCCGCGGCTGGTGCTGCTGTTCGTGCTGGGCGGGCTTCAGGGCTTCGCCGGCTGGTTCATGGTGCAGTCCGGCACCTTCCCGGGCAGCATCGCGGTATCGCCCTACCGGCTCGTGCTGCACCTGACCCTCGCGCTGACGCTGTTCGGCGTGATCCTCTGGACCGCGCTCAGCCAGATCTCGCCGGTGCCGGTCTCGATCCCGCGCGCGGCGCGGGTGCGGGGTCTGGCGATCGGATCGGTGGTGATGGTGGGGCTCACGATCATCGCCGGCGGCTTCACCGCGGGCACCCATGCGGGGCTCGAGTACAACACATTCCCGTTGATGGACGGGCGGCTGATCCCCGAGGGCTATGACATGCTGAGCCCGCCGCTGCGCAACCTGACCGAGAATCCGATCGCGGTGCAGTTCGACCACCGGGTGCTGGCGACGCTGACCGCGATCACGGTGCTGGCGACGCTGTTCGCGGGGTTCCGCACGCGGATGCCGCGGCATGCGCGGGCGGCGCTGCTGTGCATGGCGGCGGCGGTGGCGGTTCAATATTGCCTCGGGATCGCCACGCTTCTGACGGTGGTGTCGATCCCGATCGCCGTGGCGCACCAGGCGACCGCGGTGCTGCTGCTGGCGTCTTCGCTGTTTGCTGCCCATACTTTGAGGGGCGCACGATAGGCGCCGCTCAGGGAGGCTTTCCCTCCCCATCGCCATAGGTTCTCGGACCGATGGCGAACCCAAGACGACCCCACCAACGGGGCCGAAAGGCCCCAGACCCCATTCCTTGTCGGGGATTCAATGTCGGCACTTGCGACCACAGACCGGCTGTTTTTCGAGCGGCCGGATGCGCTGATCGATCAGGAAACTGCGCGCCGAGTCACTCAATCGGCGCTCGCCGGGACCGATGACGGGGAGTTGTTCCTCGAATATCGGGAGAGCGAGACGCTGGCGCTCGAGGATGGGCGGATCCGGGCGGCGAATTACGACAATTCGCTCGGCTTCGGTTTGCGCGCCGTGCTCGGTGAGGAGACCGGTTACGCGCATGCGGACGAGCTGTCGGAAGCGGCGCTGACGCGGGCCGCGGCGACGGTGGGCGCGGTGCGGGCGGGGCGCAGCGGGCACGCGGCCGAGGCGCCGCGCTCGACGAATTCCCGGCTCTATGCCGAGGAAAGCCCGGTCGCCGATGACGGATTCTCACGGCGGGCGGCCACACTGCTCGCGATCGATGAATATGCGCGGGGGCGGGATACGCGGGTCGTGCAGGTGATGGCCTCGCTCTCGGGCGAGTGGCAGGCCGTGCAGATCCTGCGCGGCGACGGGCGGCGGGTGGCCGATCTGCGGCCGCTGACGCGGCTCAATGTCTCGGTCGTGGTGGAGCGGAACGGCAAGCGCGAGACCGGCACGCATGGGCTCGGCGGGCGCGAAGGGTTCGACCGGCTGCTCGCGCCCGAGACCTGGCAGGCGGCGGCGGACGAGGCGCTGCGCCAGGCGCTGCTGAAGCTCGATGCGGTGGCGGCGCCGGCCGGCGAGATGACGGTCGTGCTCGGCGCGGGCTGGCCGGGCATCCTGCTGCACGAGGCGATCGGGCACGGGCTCGAGGGCGATTTCAACCGCAAGAAAACCTCGGCCTTTTCGGGGCTGATGGGGCGGCGGGTCGCGGCGGCCGGCGTCACGGTCGTCGATGACGGGACGCTCGAGGGCAGGCGCGGGTCGCTGACGGTGGACGATGAGGGGACGCCCACGAGCCGCACCGTGATGATCGAGGACGGGATTCTCACCGGCTATATCCAGGACCGGCTCAATGCGCGGCTAATGGGGGTGCGGCCGACCGGCAACGGGCGGCGGCAGAGTTTCGCGCACGCACCGATGCCGCGCATGACCAACACGATCATGCTGGGTGGACAACATTCACCCGAGGAGATGATCGCCTCGGTCGAGCGCGGGCTCTACGCGGTGAATTTCGGCGGCGGGCAGGTGGATATCGTGTCCGGGAAGTTCGTGTTTTCGGCGAGCGAGGCCTATCTGATCGAGAACGGCAAGGTCGGCGCGCCCGTGAAAGGCGCGACATTGATCGGCAACGGGCCCGAAGCGCTCACCAAGGTTGAGATGGTGGGCAACGACATGGCGCTCGATCCGGGAATCGGCACCTGCGGCAAGAACGGGCAGGGCGTGCCGGTGGGGGTCGGGCAACCGACGCTGAAAATCCGGGGGCTCACGGTCGGCGGCAGCGCGATCTAGGCCGGCCATGGAACTGCGCTACGAGGCGGCCGGGCTCGCGATGTCCGGCGAATTGTTCCTGCCGGCGGGCGAGGGGCCGCATCCGGGCGTGCTGGTGTTTCCGGAGGTGTTTGGGCTCGGTGATCATGCGCTCTCGCGGGCAGAGCGGCTATCGGCCATGGGCGTCGCGGCGCTTGCCTGCGACCTGCATGGCGGGCGGCGCTCGATTTCGGCCGATGACGATGAGGCGATGCAGGTGAGCCGTGCGCTGCGGGCCGATCCCCTGCAGATCCGGGCGCGGGCCGAGCCGGCGCTGGCGGCCCTTGCCGCCAGGCCGGAGGTGGATGCGGGGCGCGTCGGGGCGATCGGGTTTTGTTTCGGTGGCACGATGGCGCTGGAATTGGCGCGCGGCGGCGCCGCGTTGCGCGCCGCGGTCGGGTTTCATAGCGGGCTGGCGACGACAAGGCCCGAGGACGCGAAGCAGATCCGGGCGCGGGTGCTGGTGTGCATCGGCGCGGATGATCCGGGCATTCCACCGGAGCAGCGCGCAGCGTTCGAGCGCGAAATGCGCGACGGCGGGGTGGCGTGGGAGATGCACCTCTATGGCGGCGTGGTGCATAGTTTCACCAATCCCGAAGCAGGGCGGCTGAACCGGCCGGAGTTTCTGCGCTATGATCCCCGGGCGGATCGGTTGTCCTGGGAGGCGATGAGAGGGTTGTTTGAAGAGGTTCTTTTTTGAAAAAAAGAACCAAAAAACTTTTGTTCCCTGGTTTGTATTGTTACAGCAACCGTCCAATGCGAGTTGCATTGGAGGGCTGCTGAAATGGCCGCGCAAAACAGATAAAGTCTTTTTGCTTCTTTTTCTTCAGAAAAAGAAGAAAGCTTCACCCCCATCACAAACACTGCCGATGGAGGGGCAAGTCGGGAGGACAGGATGGCAGGCGAGCATACCGGTACGTGTTTTTGCGGTGCGGTGGAAATTCGGGTGCGGGGCGAGCCGGCGGGGATGGGGTATTGCCACTGCCGCTCGTGCCGGTCCTGGTCGGGCGGGCCGGTGAATGCGTTTACGCTGTGGCCCGAGGGAGCGGTCGAGGTGACGAAGGGTGCTGAGCATCTCTCGACCTATCACAAGACCGATCTGACGCACCGGCAATATTGCACGAAATGTGGCGGGCATGTGATGGCGCGTCACCCGCCGCTGCAGCTGATCGACGTGTTCGCGGCGACGATTCCGGATTTGCCGTTCGTGCCTGGCGTCCACGTCAACTATTCGGAGACCGTGCTGCCGATGCGCGACGGCTTGCCTAAGCTGCGTGACTTTCCCGCCGAACTCGGCGGCAGCGGCGAACAGGTTCCGGAATAACTCGTATAAGAAGGGGGCCGAAAAAGCCCCCGCCCCACCGCAACAAAGTCTTTTTGCTTCTTTTTCTTCAGAAAAAGAAGAATCTCCCCTACGCCGCCAGCTCCCGTTCCCGAGCCGCGTTGGCCCACAGGCTGCGTGACGGCGGCAGCGCGGTCTGCGAGGGCGTCAATTGCAACTGGTAGACGACCTGGCGCTCGCGGCGGAAGGCGAGTTCCGCGCCCGCGAGGTAGAATTCGAACATGCGGCAGAAGCGTTCGTCGTGCAGGTCGCGGATTTCGTCGCGGTGGCGGGCGAAGCGTTCGCGCCAGAGTTCGATGGTGCGGGCGTAGTGCAGCACCCAGGTTTCGACGTCCGTCAGCAGCAGGCCGGATTTTTCGATGGCGGGCAGCACTTCGCTCAGCGCCGGCGCGTAGCCGCCGGGGAAGATGTATTTTTGCAGCCACGGCGCGGTGCAGCCGGGGCCATCGCTGCGGCCGATATGGTGGATCAGGGCGGCGCCGTCATCGTGAAGGTTGCCGCGGACCGTGTTGAAGAAGGACGGAAAGTTCGGCACGCCGACATGTTCCATCATGCCGACGGACACGATGCGGTCGAAGCGGCGAGCGATGCTGCGATAGTCGGCGAGCTCGAATTCGACCCGGTCCTGAAGTCCGGCGGCTTCGGCGCGGGCCCGGGCGAGGGCCAATTGTTCGGTCGAGAGCGTGATGCCCAGCACGCGAGCGCCGTATTCGCGCGCCAGCGTGATCGCCATGCCGCCCCAGCCGCAGCCGATATCGAGCACCGTCAGATCGGGGCGATGGAGGTGGAGCTTGGTGGCGATGTGACGTTTTTTCTTGAGCTGCGCTTCTTCCAGCGTTTCGTCGCCATTCGGGAAATAGGCGCAGGAATATTGCTGGTCCGCATCGAGGAAGAAGCTGTAGACGCGGCTGTCGATGTCGTAATGGTGGGCGGCGTGGCGGCGGGCGCGGTCTGCGTCGTTGATCTGGCGGAAGCGGCGGGTGGCGCATTGGATGACCTGGCGCCAGGCGAGCGCCGGGTGACGCAGGCCCGCCTCGATGTTGGAGAGCAGGAGATCCAGCGTGGCGAAGATCGTGCTGCCGGGCGCCAGTTCGATGCTGCCGTCCATGTAGCCTTCGCCGAACGCCATGCCGGGATGCAGGCCCAGGTGCCGCACCGTGGCCCAGTCGCGAATGCGCACCGAGGCCGTGGGGCCGGGGTCTCCGGCATGGATCGTGGTGCTGCCGTCAGGCCAGGTCACGGTCAGACGGCCGGACCGGATCAGGCGATCGAAAAGCGAGACCAGCAGCCGCTTCATGGCAAGACTCCGCGGGTCGAATAGCAACGCGGAGCGGCCGGCGAGAGTTGCCGGCGCGAGGCTTCAGGCTTGCGACGCGCCTATGGCCCCGGCCTGGGTGGCGGCCACCGGCAGCGCGGCCGGGCGGCGAAGGCGGCCGAGGCCGAGCACGAGCTGGTGCACGGTGTCTCGCCAGATTTCCGGATCGCGCCGGCCCGCCGGGACTGGGGGGGTGGTGATCAGGAGATTGAGCGCGTCGGCGATGCTGTGCGGGTCCGGGTCGCAGAGGATCGCGCCGGGCTCGTCGGCGAGCTGCTCGGTGAGACCGCCGACCCGGGTGGCGACGAGGTAGCGGCAGGCCGAGATGGCCGCGGCGGCGACGCCGCTCTGGCTCGCCTCGCGATAGGTGAGGACGAGTGCGTCGGCCCAGGCCAGCAATGCCGGGATCTCGTCCTCGGGCACCCAGCGGTTTTCCACGGTGACGCCAGGCAGGCGCCGCAGCGCGTCGAGCACCGAATCCTCCGGTCCGTGCCCGACGATCCGGATTTCCAGATCGGCCCGGGGGAGCAGGCGGGAGAGCGCGGCTTCCAGCAGGTCGAGCCCTTTGTAGGCGAGCAGCCGGCCGAAGAAGAGCAGCCGGAGGCGGCCGCCATGGGCGCCGGGCGGCGGCAATGGATCGATGGCGGCGGGAGGCAGCCGGGCCCGGAGCAGGGGCTTGCCGCGCAGCAGGCCCTGCGCCTCGAGCCGCCCGGCCACATGACTCGAAAGCGCGACGAGAGCGTCGGCGCGGCGGGCGAGCCTTCGCTGCAGCGTCATTTGCAGCGGGTAGCCGTCACCCGGATGCAGATCCGCGTCATGCACCACGACCGCGTAGGGGATTGCGAGGCGGCGGAGGGCCATGTCCATGGCCAGATCGAGCGGTGCCGGCATCGCGCAGAGGGCGACGTCCGGCGCCAGCGCCGCGATCCGCTCGGCCAGCCTTCCGGCATAGCGCGGCAGCGAGAGCAGGCGTCCGAGATAGCCGGCGGTCCCTGCATAGGTGGGCACCGGGAGGTGGCAGACCGGGCGGCCGGCGGAGGCCATCAACTCGGCCCCGGTGGAGAGCGAGAGCACGGTGTCGATGCCCGGGACGGCGCCGATCGCGCCGGCGAAATCGGCGCCGAGCCGCGGTCCGGAGCCGAAGCGGCCCCATTGCCAGACGAGCACTCTCATGCGGGCAGCGCGGCGAGTGCGTCGCGAAGGGGGGCCAGGCCGAGACGAACCGAGGCGGCACGTTCGGCAGCTGCGCCCAGCGCGCGACGGCGGGCCGGATCGCCGGCGAGGGACGCGAGCGAGGCGGCCGCGGCGGCGATGTCGGGCTCGGCCCAGACCGCGCCGGGGGCTTCGAAGACGCCCCGCGGATCGCGGGCCGGCACGAGGCGGTAAGGCACGGGGACACCGCAATCGGCATCGAGGAATTCGGTGGTGGCCGACCAGTCCGTCGCGATCACCGGTTTGCCGAGCAGCATGGCCTCCGCCGGCACGAGGCCGAACCCTTCGCTTCTATGCAGGGAGAGCACGATATCGGCGGCCCGGGTCAAGGCGTGATTATCCGCGGTTGGGAAGTTTCGGGTTTCGATATGGATGTTCGGTGACGCCGCCGATTCGGCAAGATGGCGCATATCGTCCGGCGCATGGTCCGGATGCAGGATTTTCAGCACCAGAATCCGGTCGGTCCGGTCGCCGAAGGCGGCGCGGAAGGCGGCCACCGCCGCCAGCGGGTTCTTGCGCGCGAAGGAGGACGCCAGATTGGCCGAGACCAGCACCACCAGCGCGGTCTCCGGCAGGCCGAACCCGGCGCGGCCGAGCGCGGAGGGGGCCGGCGGGCAGGCGGCCAGCGGGTGCGGCACCACCACCGGCGGCGGGCCGAGCGGGGCTAGCGCCGCGGCGGCGAAGCCCGACGGGGTCCAGACGTCGTGGACCAGCCGGATGCCGCCGGCCCAGTCCGCCGGCGCGCGCGGCAGTTCCCACACGAAATACCCGACCCGGCGCCGGCCGCGCAGCAGGGGGCGCGGCAGGCGGGCGAGCGCGAGGCCCAGCAGCGGCGGGTTGACGTGCAGGACCAGCGCGGCCGTCGCCGGCGGGCCGGGCCAAGGGGGCGGCCAGGGCGGGGACGGCAGGTCCGGGGTATGGGCGGGCAGCAGCTTGCCGAGGTCCAAGCCCCAGGCGGGGATGCCGAGGCCGGCGAGCGCGTCCAGCATCCGCCGCGCGCCCTCGCCGAGGCCGGTGGCCCGCGAGAG
>DAIDJM010000050.1 GCA_027451405.1 Acetobacteraceae bacterium
AAGGCTCTACTGCGCAAGGCCGCGCCGCGAGATCGCGACACCCTCTGGAAGACCATCGGCGCCTCCCTCGATCGCTTCAGCTCAGCCGAATGCGCAAACTATATCCGCAACTGTGGCTACGGACACCCTGCGTGAAACCGCTCTAAGGTGGCCCCGCCACGGCGCGCCGCGGCGTGCGCATCAACACAAGCGCACGACGCAGCCGTGCGATACCCGGCCGTATCGCGCCCTGCAGGCACAATTCGCTCCCCTCCTCCGCCAACCGTCGGGCTTCAAGCGGCGGCTTTCGGTGCTGCGCGGCCACACCCGCAAGATGCTGGCAATATTCAAGCGTATCCGTGGTGACAGCGATCGGCGCCGATTGCGCGTGCGAAGCCACCGGCAGCGCCAGCAGCAGCGCCAGAATACAGTTGCGTCTCAAGACGCGACCTCGCGAGCGTTCGGCGCCACTGCCCGCGCCGGCCGCGATGCGGGCAGGATGAGCATCGCGCGCAATCCCGGCTTCGCGTCCTCCAACAGCAGCGCGCCATCGTGCAGCTGCGCCACCGCTTGCACGAGCGCCAGTCCCAAGCCCGAACCTGGCGTGTTGCGCGCCTGCTCGCCGCGAAAAAACCGCTCCGTCGCTCGCGCCCGATCGGGCTCCGGAATGCCGGGTCCCTGGTCCGCCACTTCGATCCGGATGCGATCGCCGAGCGGTTGCGCGGCCAGCCTCACGACACCGTCCCGCGGCGAGAATTTGATGGCGTTGTCGAGCAGGTTCGCAATCGCCTGCTGCATCATGTCCCGATCGCCGAACGCGGGGAGCGAGTCGGGAACACTGAGCCGCAGCGCGATGCCACGCTCTTCGGCCACGGCCCCATAGAGATCGGCAAGATCGGAGAGCAGCGGGCCGAGATCGATATCGTCGAAGGCCGCCCGCCTCGCGCCGGCCTCGATTTCCGCGATGCGCATGAGCGCCTGGAAGACTGCCGTGACATTGTCGAGATCGGCGACCGCGCGCTCGACGGCGGCCCGCAACTCGGCCTCGCCATGCGCATGCGCGGCCGCATCCTCGAGCCGCGCCCGTGCCCGCGCGATCGGCGTGCGCAGATCGTGGGCAATCGAATTGCTGATCTGCCTCACGCCATCCATCAGCCGCGCGATGCGCTCCAGCATCGTGTTGATGGCGTCGGCCATCCGGTCGAACTCGTCGCCACGCCCCGAACTGGGCACGCGCTGATCGAGCTGCCCGCGCGCAATGGCCGCCGCTGTCGCCGACACATCGGCCACCATGCGCCGGAACAAATTCCGCATCACCAGGCCGCCGGCGATCGCGAGCACCGCGACCAGTGTCGCCGAGGAGAGCAACGTGCTCCGCAGCAACCGCCGCAACTGCGCGCCGCCGCGCACGTCCCGCCCCACCAGAAGCTGAAACCCGCCCGGGAGATCGAACAACCGGACTTCGCTCAGCGCTTTCTGTCCGGCCCGCAGGACCGAAATCTCGAAAAACGGCCCGGGCACGATGGTCGCCGGCAAAGTCTCGCGCACGTTCCCGGCAATGAAGCGCTCCGGCAGTCCGGGCTGATTGAACGTGAGCTGATAGAGCGCATCGTCGTCGACATTCTCCTCGAGACGCTCGGCGATGGTCAGTTGCAGGGCCGGAACGCCACCCTGTTGCCAGACCTCCGCGAGATTCTGCGCATCGAGGTTGATCGCCCCCTCGACCTGACGCTCGAGCAGGTCGGTCGTCGACCACCAGAGAAAGAACACGAGCGCCACCGCCGAAAGCGCGAACAGCACGCCATAGACTGCGGCGAGCCGTACGCTGGCGGAGCGCAGCCAGGCAGGGCGGTTCAAGCTCGCCTCACGGCGGGCACACGGGCCCAAACCCCCTCACTCGGGTCGCAGCATGTATCCGGCATTCCGAATCGTGTGGATCATCGCCGTGGGAAACGGCTTGTCGATCTTCTGCCGCAACCGGGAGACATGCACGTCGATCACGTTCGTCTGTGGGTCGAAATGATAATCCCACACCCCTTCGAGCAGCATGGTCCGCGTCACCACCTGCCCAGCGTGCCGCATCAGATATTCCAGCAGTCGGAATTCGCGCGGTTGCAGATCGATCTTCTGTCCCGCCCGCCGCACCGCGCGCGACAGCAGATCCATCTCGAGATCGCCAACCGTGAGTTTGGTCGGCGGCCCATCCGCCTTGCCGCGCCGCGTCAGCGCCTCGACCCGCGCCATCAGTTCCGAGAAAGCGAAGGGCTTGGTCAGGTAGTCGTCACCGCCGGCCTTGAGCCCCGCCACCCGGTCGTCCACCTGACCGAGGGCTGAGAGCACCAGCACGGGCGTGGAGTTGTTCTGAGACCGCAGCGTCTCCAGCAGCCGCAGCCCGTCGATGCCGCCCGGCAGCATCCGGTCGAGAATGATCGCATCGAAACTCTCGCTCGCGGCCATGAACAGCCCGTCGCGCCCGTTATCCGAGTGCTCCACCACGTGCCCGGCCTCGCGCAGCCCCTTGGCCACGAAGCCGGCCACCGTCGGATCGTCCTCCACCAGCAGGATTCGCACCTTTCAGGCCCCCGTTCCCAGCCACATCCCGGCGCTCACGCTTATTCCGCCGGCTCCTCCGCTTCGGGTTCGGGCGGACGTCGCCCCACCACCACGGTGATGTCGAGACTCCCATTTTGCCGCCGCACGCGCAAATGCGCCGCCGTCCCCGGCTCCACCGCCGAGACCGCGCGCACCAGCGACCGCCCGTCCGGCACCCGCTGGCCATTGATCGCGGTGACCACGTCCCCCGGCCGCAGCCCGGACCGCGCCGCGGGGCTCCCGCGATTGACCTCGGCGATCTCGGCCCCCGGCCGCCGCCGCGCCGTATCCAGCACGACCCCGAGCCAGCCGCGATCGACCCGCCCGCGCGTCAGCAACTCGTCGACCACGCGCATCACGATTTCCGAGGGAATCGCGAACCCGATCCCGACCGAGGCGCCGGTCGGCGACACCAGCGCCGTGTTCAGCGCCACCACCTCGCCGCTCATATTGAAGGACGGACCGCCGGAATTGCCCGGATTGATCGGCGCATCGAGCTGGAAGAAATCGTCGAACGGCCCAGCGCCGATCTCCCGCCCCCGCGCCGAGACGATCCCGGCCGTCACCGATCCGCCGAGCCCGAACGGATTGCCGGCCGCGAGGATCCAGTCGCCCACCTGCACACTGCGCGAATCACCCCAGCGCACCGCCGGCAGGGGGCGCCCGGCATCGACCTTGATCACCGCGATGTCCGTCAGCGCGTCGGCGCCGATCAGCCGCGCCGGCAGCTCCGTGCCGTCGGTGAGGGAAACGAGAATCTGATCCGCCTTTCCCACCACGTGATTGTTGGTCACGATGATGCCCGAGGGGTCGATGATGAAGCCCGAGCCTGCCCCGGTCATCGTTTCGCGGTGACCCCGCATGCGCTCGCGATAACTCTTCTCGTAGGGCGTGCCGCGCAATTCGGGCGGCATCCCGGCCGCGCTCTCCTGATCGGTGAGCCGCACCATGATGTTGACCACCGCCGGCACTACGCGGCGCACGAGCGGCGCGAAGGTGAGCGGCCCGGTCTGCACGAGCGGCTGCGCCAGGGCGGGGCCGGCCAGCAGAAGCGCGATCAGCAGGGCGAAGCGAATCATCGCGCGACAGATGGCATGCGCCGCCGCGGCGGGGGAAGCAATCCGCGTGAGGCGTGGCGGAAAAACCCCTCGCGGCTCACGCCGTTTGGCAATCCGGCCGTTCCGGCCAGCGATGTTTCGGATACCGCCCGCGCATGTCGCGCCGCACATCGGCCCAGCCGCCGGCCCAGAAGGCGGCGAGGTCGGCCGTGATCGCAACCGGCCGTCCAGCCGGCGAAAGCAGCGACAGTTGCAGCTTCACACGCCCGCCCGCGAGACGGGGCGTCTCGCGCAGCCCATAGAAAGCCTGCGCCCGGGCCGAGGCCACCGGCACCGGCCGGGTATAATCCACCGCCGCCCGCCCCCCCGGCAGCGCGAGCGCCGCCGGCAGTTCGCGCTCGAGCCGCGCCGCCTGCGCGTAGCCGAGCCGCTCGCGCAACAGTGCCGCCAGATCAAGTCCGCTCACCTCCGCGAGCCGCGTCAATCCGATCAGATGCGGCGTGAGCCAGCTGTCCGTCTCCGCCGCGAGCGCCTCGTCCCCGAGATCGGGAAAGTCGGTATCTATGCTGCGCATCCAGCGCGCCCTTGCCTGCCATTGCCGCGCCTCGTCGGTCCAGGGCAGCCGTTCCAGATCGCGTGCGATCACGCCGGCCAGCACGGATGCGACCGCGTCCGGCGCCGCCGGCGCCATCCGATCCTCGAGCACGAGCGCGCCGAGTCGCCGCCGCTTGCGCGAAAACACGCTGCCGGTCGCCGGATCGAATCCGCTCTCCACGGTCTCCTGCAGTTGCGCCGCCAGGGACGCGGGCAGCCGCGCGGCATCGAGCGGGGCTGCCATCCGGATCGTGGCCGAAAGCTTCAGCTCCAGGGCCGCGACGGCGAGCAGCGGCTCGCGCGCGAGCGGGTCGCTCGCCGGCAGTCGCGCGCTGCCCCCGCCCGAGAGCCGGAAGCTGCCGATTTCGCCCCGCCGCTGGGCGATCCGGTCGGGGAAGCCAGCTGCGAGCAATGTCGCCGGGTCACCCTGCGCCGGTCCCGCGGCCCCGATCCGGCGCCGGAATTGGGCGGCTGCCTGGCGGATGCGCGCCAGCGCGCCCGGATCGCCGCCCCCTTGCCCGGCGATCGCCTCGAGCCGCGCCGTGATCGCGGCCGAACCCGGCCCGAGCGGATCGCGCTCTTCGAGCAGTGCCGCGAGATCGGCGGCCAGCGCCGCCTCGCCCGGCCCATCGGCGGCCAGCAACATTGCGGCGAGCCGCGGATGCGCGCCGAGCGCCACCATCCCCCGCCCGAGCGGCGTGATGCGCCCGTCCGCGTCGAGTGCCCCGAGCCGCTCCAGCAAGGACTCGGCCGCCGCGAGCGCACCGGATGGCGGTGGATCCGGAAACGCGAGATCGGCCGGCGCCGCGCCCCAGGCCGCACAGTCGAGTCGCAGCGAGGCGAGCTCGGCGTTCAGGATCTCCGGCCGGTCGAACGGTGCCAGACCCCGATGCGCCGCCTCGGTCCAGAGCCGGATCGCCAGCCCCGGCGCCTCGCGCCCGGCCCGCCCCGCCCGCTGCTCGGCCGCCGCCCGGCTGATTCGCACGGTGGCCAGCCGCGTGAGGCCGGTCGCCGGATCGAGACGCGGTGCCCGGCGCCATCCCCCATCGACCACGATCCGCACACCCGGCACCGTCAGCGAGGTTTCGGCGATCGACGTCGCCAGCACCACGCGCCGCCCCTCGGCCGGCCGCAACGCCCGATCCTGCGCCGCCGGGGGCAGCTCGCCATGCAGCGGCAGCACGAGCGCGCCGCACCCGGCAAGCGCCGCCTCCGTGCGGCGGATTTCCGCCATCCCCGGCAGGAACACGAGAATATCGCCCGGCTCGGCGGCCAACGCGCGCCGCACCGCGCGGGCCGCGGCCTCGGGCAGATCCTGGGCCCGAATCAGATCGCGCTTGGCATGCTCCACCCGCACCGGATGGGCGCGCCCCCGGCTCTCCACGACCGGCCCCCCGAGCTGGCCCGCCAGCCGCGCCCCGTCCGCGGTCGCGGACATCGCGAGCAGGCGCAATTCCGGCCGCAGGGCACGCTGGAGATCGAGACAAAAGGCCAGCGCGAGGTCGGCATCGAGGCTGCGTTCATGGATCTCGTCGAAGATCACGCAGCCCACGCGCTCGAGGCCCGGATCGGCCTGCAACCGCCGCACCAGCAGCCCTTCGGTCACCACCTCGATCCGCGTCGCCGCCGAAACCGCACTATCGAACCGGGTCCGGTAGCCCACGCGCTCGCCCACGCGCTCGCCGAGGAGCGCCGCCATGCGCGACGCCGCCGCCCGCGCCGCCAGCCGGCGGGGCTCCAGCATCACGATGCGCCCGTCCCCGAGCCAGGGCGCCTGTCCGAGAAACAGCGGCACGAGCGTGCTCTTGCCGGCGCCCGGTGGCCCCAGCAGCACCGCATTGGGTCCGGCCTCGAGCGCGCGCGCGAGCGGCTCGAGGGCCGCCAGGATCGGCAGATCGCGCGCCGCCGCGGGCAGGCTCGCCCATTCAGGCAAGGTTTGAGGTTCGTTCATCGCCGGGCGCGCTGTATAGGCGGCGTACGCGAAGGAGTCCCCATGAGCGAAGCCGCGCCGACGCCCGCCCCGCTGCCGCCCGGCGTCGAAACCCCCGAGCAGGCGCTCAACCGCGCGCTGAACGCCGCGAAGGCCCGCCGCACCAACGAGGCGATCGGCATTTGCCGCGACGTGCTCGCCGCCAACCCCGAGCTGCCCGGCGCGCTGGGCCTGCTCGGCGGCATCCTCGGCCAGGAAGGGCGCAACGACGAAGCCATCCCGCTGCTCGAGGCGGCAGTCGCGCGCCTGCCCAACGTCGCCAACTGGCATCTCAATCTTTGCGCGCTCTACCGGGTGAAGAACCGGCTGGAAGATTCGCTGCGCGCCGGGCTCGAGGCCGTCAAGCACAGCCCCGAGACCGCACCGCACCGGGTGGAACTGGCGCTGACCCACCTCACTCGTGGCGAGCGGGACGAGGCCGCCCGCCAGTTCCGCGAGGCCCTGGCCCGCGAGCCCGAGAACCCCGCCGCCCATATGGGGCTCGGCGAGCTGCTCCTCTCGCTCGGCGAATATGGCCCAGGCTGGATGGAATATGCCTGGCGCAACAAGCTCGACCAGGCCCGGGGCACGCTGCCCCGCATGAAGGCGGCCCCCTGGAACGGCATGCGGCTGCCCCAGGGAAAGCTCCTGATCGTCGCCGATCAGGGCTTCGGCGACATGATCCAATTCGCCCGCTACATCCCGATGGTGCGCGAGCGCGTGCCGCATCTGATCATCGGCTGGGGCCCGGAAGTGACCGCGCTGCTCGGCCGCCACCCCGACATCGCCGAATGCATCCCGAGCTGGGCCGAAGTGCCTGAACATGATGCCTATGTGCTGCTCAGCAGCCTGCCGCAGATTTTCCATACTGAGCTCGACACGATCCCGCTGCCGATCCCGTATCTGCACCCCGATCCGGATCGGGTCGGGTTCTGGCGCGCGCGGTTCGACGCCGCATTCCCCGCCCGCCGGCTCCGGGTAGGGCTCGCCTGGTCGGGCCGGCCGAGCCATCCGAACAACCCGCGCCGCTCGCTCCGGCTCGCTTCTCTGGCCCCGCTCCTCGCCGTGCCGGGCGTGGATTTCGTCTCGCTGCAAAAACCGTTCCCGCCCGAGGACCGCGCCGTCGCGTCGGGCCATCCGGGCCTGCTCGCAATCGGCGACGAGCTGGCCGATTTCGCCGACACCGGCGCCGCCATCGCCGCCCTCGACCTGCTGATCTCGGTCGATACCGCCGTCGTGCATCTCGCCGGCGCCATGGCCCGGGAGGCCTGGGTGCTGGTGCCCGAGCCGGCCGATTGGCGCTGGCTGCTCGGCCGCGAGGACACGGTTTGGTACCATACACTGCGGCTTTTCCGTCAGACGCGCGCCGGCGAATGGGCCCCGGTGATCGAGCGCGCGGCGCAGGCGCTCGCCACGCTTGCCGGGCGCAGCGCGGCGGCCGCGCCGGGCGCGCCCGCCCTGGTGGCGGGCTGAAAGCCACGCCATGTTGCAAAAGCTCGCGAAATCCGGCGCCCTCTGGTGCGCGGCAGCGCCACACCGCTAAAAGCCGCCGATGCTGTCGCGCCTCGACCGCTACATCTTCCGCCAGCTCGGCGTCGCCCTGCTCGCCGTCACGGTGGCGCTGGTTGCGCTGATCTGGCTCACGCAGTCGCTCAAATTCGTCGAGCTCGTGGTCAATCGTGGCCTCTCGATGCGCGTGTTCCTCGAGCTCACGAGCCTGCTGCTGCCCGGTTTCGCCGCGGTGATCCTGCCGATCACCACCTTCGTGGTCGTGCAATTCATCTATCAGCGGCTTTCCGGCGATCGCGAACTGACGGTCATGCGCGGCTCGGGATTGTCGCCTTGGGCGCTCTCCCGACCGGCCCTGCTGCTCGCCTTGCTCTCGATGGTGGCGGGCCTTGTCCTGAACATCTGGATCGTGCCCGCCTGCTCGGAAGCGTTCCGGCGCTATCAGTTCGAAATCCGCAATAAAATCGCCGCCTTCCTGCTCCAGGAAGGGGTGTTCACGCCGGTTTCCGAGGATCTCACGGTCTATGTGCGCAAGCGCGACCGCGACGGCACGCTGCACGGCATCCTGGTCGAGGATGATCGCCAGAAGGACAATCGCGCCACGATCCTCGCCGAAAGCGGCCGGCTCGTGCCGACCAGCGGTGCGCCGCGGGTTGAGCTCGAGAACGGCTCGCGCGAAGAAATCGATCGCAAGACCGGCCGGCTCGACGTTCTCACCTTCGCCGAGGATACGATCGACCTCGACTCCGGCAACAAGGAAAACGGGCAGCGATACCGTGACGTCAACGAAATGTCCCTGCACGAGCTGCTGCATCCCGATCCGGCGGTGACCCCGGCGCGCGATTTCGGCAAGCTTGCGGTCGAGGCGCATCGCCGCCTGACGCAACCCCTCACCTCGGTCAGCTTCACGCTGGTGGCGCTGGCCTCCGTGCTTACCGGCAGCTTCCAGCGCCACGGCAATGTCGCGCGGCCCGCCGCGGCGGTGCTGGTGCTCGTGCTCCTGCTCGCGGCCGGGCTCGCCGTGTCCAGCCTGGCCACGCGCGACATGGCGCTGATCCCGCTGATCTGGATCGAGGCTGTGCTGCCCGGTGTCGCCGCCTCGCTGATGCTGTTTCTGCCGGCACCGGGGGCTTGGCGCCGGCGCACGCTGCGAGCCGCCGCGGTGCGCGGATGACCCCGATTGCAACCACGCTGTCGCTCTACATCGCCCGCGTGTTCTCGATCGCGGTCGCGATCATGCTCGCAGGCCTGTCGCTGCTCGTCATGCTTTTCGACTACATCGAGTTGCTGCGCCGCGCCGCCACCCGCCCCGATGTCGGTTTCGGCCTCGTCACCACCATCGCGCTCCTGCGGGTGCCCTACTACGTGCTGATGATCCTGCCGTTCGCGGTGCTGCTCGGCGGCATCGTCGCGTTCTGGCGCCTCACCCGCTCATCGGAACTGATCGTCGCGCGCGCAGCCGGTGTCTCCGCCTGGCAATTCCTCGCGGCTCCCATCGTCTGCGCGTGCCTGTTCGGCATCATCGCGACCGCCGCGATCTCCCCGCTCTCTTCCGCCATGTTTGCACGCGCGGAACAACTCGACAACGTGCATATCCGCGGCGTCGGCAGCGCCCTGGCGCTGACCGGCGACCAGCTCTGGCTGCGCCAGGCCGATCACGGCCTCGTGCCCGACGGCGTCGCCATCATCCGCGCGCACCACGTGCAGAATGCCGGCCGCGTGCTCACCGCCGACGACGTCACCGTGTTCCGCCAAGACGGGCGCGACCGGCTGCTCTCGCGGATCGAAGCCGGCCATGCCGTGCTGCACAAGCATAAATGGGAACTCGACGACGCCCGCAGCATGAAGCCCGACGAACTGCCGGTCGCGATCGGCACCGCGTCGCTGCACACCGACCTCACGGTGGGCCGCATGGAGGAAAGTTTTCAGTCAGCTGACACGCTTTCGGTCTGGGCGCTGCCCGGCTTCATCAAGCTGCTCGACAATGCCGGATTCTCCTCGGTGCGCCATCGGCTGCATTTCCAGTCGCTGCTGTCGCTGCCCCTGCTGTGCGGCACCATGGCGCTGGTCGCGGCGGGATTTTCGATGCGCCCCTCGCGGCGCGGCGGTGTCGCGCGCATGATCGGCTCCGGTGTCGCCGCCGGCTTCGCGCTCTTCACGGTCAGCAAGATCGCCGAACAGCTTGGGCAGTATGGCGCCCTGCCACCGGCGCTCGCCGCCTGGGTTCCCGCCTTTTCGGGACTTTTCCTGGCGATAGCCCTGTTGTTGCACCTCGAAGATGGCTGACCCCAAGCGGCGCAAGCCGATCGCCCACGCCGTGCTCGCCGCCTCGCTCGGCGGCATCAGCACGTCCCCGGCCCAAACTCTCGTTCCGGCGGCAAAGCAAGCCGACCAGCGGCCGATCACCGGCAGCCAGCCGGTCACGTTCCAGGCGGACGCGGTCAGCTACGACAAGCAGAACGGCATCGTCACCGCGACCGGCCATGTCGAAGCCTGGCAGAACGGGCACTACATGCGCGCCGACCGGGTCACCTTCGACCGCAACACCGACGTCGCCGCGGCGAGCGGCCATGTGGTGATCGTCGAGCCCGACGGGCAGGTGATCTTCGCCGACTATGCCGAAATGACCAACGGCATGAAGAGCGGCGTGCTCTCGGGCATGCGCGCACTGCTTGCCAATGGCGGCAAGCTCGCGGCCAATGGGGCGCGCCGCACCGAGGGCAAGCTCAACGAGATGGCGCGTGCCGTCTATTCCGCCTGCAATGTCTGCGCGCTCAACCCCAAAGCGCCACTCACCTGGCAACTCCGCGCCGATCACATGACCCAGGATCTCGAGCACAAACGCATCGAATTCACCGATGCCTGGCTCGATATCTACGGCGTGCCCGTCCTCTACATGCCCTACTTCACGAGCAGCGATCCCTCGGTGAAGCGGCAGAGCGGCTTCCTCGTCCCCGCGTTCGGTCTGCACGACGACTATCTCGGCAGCTTCTTCCGCATTCCCTACTACTGGGTGCTCGATGGCCAGTCGGACCTGACCATCACGCCGACGCTCTCCAGCCAGCAGGGGGGGCAGCTCGAACTCGATTACGAGCGGGATTTCAACGCGGGCAAGCTCAGCTTCGATGGCGCCATCGCGCATGACGAAGGCAGCCTTGCCGGCTTCATCTTCGGCAACGCAAACTTCGACTGGAATGACACCTGGCGCTACGGCACCAGCCTCAATCTTGGCAGCTCGGTCAATTACCTGCGCGACTATCAGATCGAAGGTTTCCTCGGCAACGCGCTTCCCTCGAACGCCTACATCGAAGGGTTCGGCGTCGGCGCCTACGCCAAGCTCGATATGCTGGCCTGGCAAGGGCTGAACTCCAGCGTCAACCAGAGCCAGCTGCCCTATGTGCTACCGCGCTTCCAATATGATTTCTTCGGCGAACCGGACGCGCTCGGCGGGCGCACCTCCTTCTCCACCCAATCCTTCAACGTCGCGCGCAATTCCGGCTCGAACGATCAGCAGATCGGTATGCGTCTGCAATGGGACCGGCCATTCCAGGGACTGCTCGGCGAACAGTATCTCCTGACGGCGCAAGTCGAGGCCTCAGCCTTTCAGGGCACGGTGCTGAACGAGCAACCGAATTACCTGCCGGTCGCGCAGGCACAGGGCGGCCACGCGCTGCCGCAGGTCGCGGTCAAGATGAACTGGCCTTTCCTGCGCGACGCAGGCAGCCTCGGCTCGCAGATACTCGAGCCGATCGTGCAGGTGATCGGGGCACCCAACACCGGCAACAGCCTGCGCGACCATCTGCTCAACGAAGACAGCCTGTTCTACGAATTCACCGACGCGAGCCTGTTCAGCCTGAACCGGTTCGGCGGCTATGACCGTTTTGATGGTGGATTACGGGTGAACGCCGCCCTACACGGCAACTGGACGTTCCGCGGCGGCCAGGTGCTCGACGCGCTGGTCGGCGACTCCTGGGTCGAACACATCGATCGGAATCTCTACCCCCAATTCCAGCCTTGGAACGGCTTCGAGCCCGGCGCGCATTTCTCGGACATTGTCGCACGCACCAGCTTCGTCCCGAACAACTGGTTGAGCTTCACTACCCGCGGCCGCATCGATCCCCGCCAGGGCGATGTCCGTTTCGCCGACGCGATCACCAGTTTCGGCAAGCCGCTCCTGCATCTCGACATCGGCTATCTCTACGGCTCCTACAATCCGTATCTGCTCTATCTCTTCGGCCCCAATTTCCTGACGCCCGGCTTCCTCTCGCCGCGCAACCCGGCTGCGGCGTCATATTTCGTGCCGCGCAACGAGGCGACCGTCGCGCTCAGCTCGCATTACGGCCACTGGACGCTCTCGGCCAACGGGCGCCGCGATCTCTCGACGAACCAGATGATCGCCTTCGGCGGCGACCTCAAATACGAGGACGAGTGCACGATCTTCGACATCCTGTTCGATCGGCGCTATACCTCGATCAATGGCGACCACGGGAACACCACCGTGCTCTTCACGATCGACCTGAAAACCGTGGGCCAGATCCCAATCAATGGTTGAGAGACCGATGCCGACGCGCCCGCTCCTCCTCGCCGCGCTGCCTTTCGCACTCGGCCTCGCCAGCCCCGCCGCCGCGCAGATTCTGGGCAGCCCGGGCCCGGGTGGCGGCGGTTTCCAGCCCGGCGCCGGCGCGCCGACCCATTTCGGCCATCACGACGACGACAGCAGCAACCCCGATCTGCAAAAGCACGAAAAAGAGCCGTTGGTCCCGATCCCACCGCCGAAGATCGAGGTCCCTCCCCCCGATGCCGACGCGATCGCCGCGGTGGTGAACGGCGACGTGATCACGCGCGCGGATGTCGACAACCGCGCCAAACTCTTCGCGCTCTCCACCGGCTTGCCGGCGAGCGGCGATATCTCCCGCCTCAAGCCGCAGATTCTGCGCGAACTGATCGATGACCGGCTCCGCCTGCAGGAGATCGAACGCCGCAAGATCGTCGTGGCCGACGCCGACGTGGCGTCCGCGATCGCCACCGTCGAGCAGCGCAATGGGCTGCCGCCCGGCGGCCTGCGCCAGAAACTCGAGGCCCAAGGGGTCGATTACGCGACCCTGATCCGGCAGATTCGCGTCCAGCTCGGCTGGACCCGCGTGCTGCGCCAGGTACTCGCCGAGCGCGGCTTCATCACGCCGGCGGAGATCGACGAGCAAGAGCGGATCTTCAAACAACAGACCGGACAGCCGCAGTACAAAGTGGGCGAAATCTTCATCGCCGCCGAAGATCCCTCACGCTCCGGAGACGCCCGGAAATTCGCCGACACCGTCATCCAGCAGCTGCACGCTGGCGCGCCGTTCGGCATCGTCGCCGCGGAATTCAGCCAGAGCGAAACGGCGCTGCAAGGCGGCTCGCTCGGCTGGGTGCGCCCCGACCAGCTCGATCCGCAAGTCGCAGAGCTCGTGAAACAAATGCCGATCGGCGCCATCAGCAATCCGGTCCGCGTCGCCGGCGGCTACGATGTCGTCACGCTGCAGGACAAGCGCCTGGTCGGCAACGATCTCGCGACGGTTTTATCGGTCCGCCAGGCTTTCTTCCCATTCAGCGAACCGCTCGACCCGCAGGCCCCGACCGAGCAGCAGCGCCGCGCGCTGACCGACGCGCAGGCGCTCAGCCGGACCGCCACGAGTTGCGACGCCATTGAAGCCGCCAACAAGGCCAACGGCGAAAAGCGCCCGAGCGATCCGGGCCAGATCCGGCTCGACCATCTCAATCCGCAGATGCAACAGCTCCTCGGCTCACTGAAACCTGGCCAGGCGAGCAAGGCGCTGGTCACGCCGGACGGCATCATGGTCGTGATGGTCTGCAGCAGCGAGCAAAAAAATCTCGCCGCCATGACGCGCGAGGACATCGCCAACGAACTCGTCTCGGAGCGCGTCGAACTCGCCTCCCGTCAATTGCTTCAGGACCTTCGGCGGCGGGCCCTCATCGATCAGCGATCGAGTTGACGCGCGGGACGGGGCTTTGCAGCCGCCGTCCGAGGGTGTTCGTTATTGTTCAATCCTGAAACGGATCCCGCATCAGGATCGTATCGTCCCGCTCCGGGCTCGTGGAAAGCAACGTCACAGGCGCTTCCACGAGTTCTTCGATCCGTCGGATGTATTTGATCGCTTGAGCCGGCAGTTCGGCCCAGGATCGCGCCCCGCGCGTCGACTCCGACCAGCCTTCGACCGTCTCGTAGATCGGCCGCGCCGCTTTCTGCGCGCCGGGTGCGGCCGGCAGATGCCGGAACGTCTCGCCGCCGATATCGTATCCGATGCAAATCCGCAGTTCGTCGAGCCCGTCGAGCACATCGAGTTTCGTGAGCGCGAGTCCGTCGATTCCGCCTACCTTGACCGCCTGACGCACGAGCGCCGCATCGAACCAACCGCAACGACGCCGCCTTCCGGTCACGGTGCCGAACTCATGGCCGCGCTCGCCGAGCAGGCGCCCGGTTTCGTCGTGCAATTCGGTCGGGAACGGCCCGGCGCCGACGCGTGTGCAATAAGCCTTGGCGATGCCGAGCACGAACCCGACCGCGCCCGGCCCTACGCCTGCCCCGCATGCGGCGTTGGCCGCCACCGTGTTGCTGCTGGTCACGAATGGGTAGGTGCCATGATCGACATCGAGCATCACGGCCTGTGCGCCTTCGAACAGCATGCGCCGCCCGGCGCGCCGGGCTTCATCGAGCCGTTCCCAGACCGGCTCCACGAACGGCAGGATCCGCGGCGCGAGCCCGAGCAGCCAGTCCAGCACGGCGGATTTCTCGAAAATATCCGCACCGAAACCACGCAGCAGCGCATTGTGATGCAGCAGCAATTCGTCGAGCTTGTCGGACAGCGTCGCGGGTTCGGCGAGATCGCAAGCGCGGATCGCGCGCCGTGCCACCTTGTCCTCGTAAGCGGGCCCGATGCCTCGCCCGGTGGTGCCGATTTTCCGCTCGCCCCGGGCTGCCTCCCGTGCCCGATCTAACGCCGCGTGCAGCGGTAGGATCAGCGTTGCATTTTCCGCAATCCGAAGCGTCGCCGGCGTCACCTCGAGACCCTGCTCGCGCACGCGCGCGATCTCGGCCAGCAGCGCCTCGGGATCGACCACCACCCCATTGCCGATCACGCCGATCTTGCCGCGCACGAGCCCGCTCGGCAGTAGCGAGAGCTTATAGGTCTGGTTGCCCACCACCAGCGTATGGCCGGCATTGTGCCCGCCCTGGAAGCGGATCACGAGTTCGGCGCGGCTCGCGAGCCAATCGACGACCTTGCCCTTCCCCTCGTCCCCCCATTGCGCCCCGATCACCGCGACGTTCGCCATCCGCTTCTCGATCCCCCGTCCACGCCGAGCGGCCCGACCGCCCGCCGGTCATCCTGTCCCAGAAAAACGCGCGGTCCGCAAAGCGCCCCGCGTTTGCCGAATTTTGGCCATTGCCGCGCACTCTCCTGGCAACGCCTGGGGCCACTCAGGCTTTTTGACCGGGAGAGGAGAACCACGATGGACAAGACGATGGCAGGCATGCTGGGCACGGTGGCGCTGGCCGCGCTCCCCGCCCACGCGAGCCAACCGGCGTCGCCCCCCACGATGGAGGCCGCGCTACACGCCGAGAGCTACGCCGATCTGCTGCGCCCGATCCCCAATGCACGCGAACTGCTTAAAGCCGAGGCCACGGCGCGGCCGAGGACACAGCTCGCCCAGGAATATTACCCGCAGCAGCCCTACTACGCGCCGCCACAATACTACTATCCCCCGAACCAATATTACTATCCGCCGACCTACCCCTACGACACGCAGCCCTACTATCACCATCATCATCATCACCATCACCACCACCATCACCACCAGCAAGATGTCGGATAGGTGAAATCGGGAACGATGGGCTCGCCCGCTGGTTAACTCCCGACCGCGGCGACGCCTCGTGCGCGAGGGTCCCCGCCGCATAAGGTTCGGAGGAATCGATGGATAAAAAAATCGCAGGCCTGCTCGGCGGAGTTTCCGCGCTGGCCATCACCCCGGCGCTGGCGAGCCCAACGCCGCCGGCAACGATCGAAACGGCGATGCACGCCAGCCGCTATGCCGACCTGCTCGCGCCGATTCCGGGCGCTCTCGAACTGCTCGCGTCCCAGCCGGCACCCGTCGAGGAAGCACAATACTATCCGCCGCCGCAGCAAGCCTATGGCGGAGACCGGCAGGGTTATGGGGGCGACCAGGCACATCACCACCACCATCACAACGATCGCGGATACAACAACGGCTACAATAACGGTGTCATTCCGCTGCCGGTTCCGGGGGTGGCCGTGCAGACGAACCACCATCACCACCATCATCACCATCACCAGACCCGGTGAGCGCGGTGCGCGCGCGGGCGGCCTCTGCCCGCGCTGCCCCCGCCAGCCGCCGATAGGTGCCGTCGAACACGGTATGAGTCGACGAGGTCCAGCGTGAATCCGCGGCCAGCGTCGACCGGCTCGCGTAGATCCGCCGCGATTGCAGCTCGCGCTCCGCCGCCTCCTCGGCCGGCATCTCGACGATCTCGAGGCTTTGTTCCGCCGGCACCACGGTCGCCAGCACGAACGGCGCGCCCGGCCGGAACACATGCGTCTGGCCCTCAGCCGGCGACTTGAACACGAGAAAGTGGATCATCGGCCACCAGGCCTGCAGCACCGCCGGCACCGCGATCGGCGCCGTCCCGCTCATGTCGGAATAGAAACTGGGATGCGTCTCGATCTTGATCGCGCACCCCGGCTCCACCTTGAGATCAAGCGACGACCGGTAGGTGAAATACTCACGCCCGAACCGGCGGAACGGCGGATCGCTCTCCGCCAGCGCCGGTCCCTCGCGCCCGCCATAGCCGAAAATCAGCTGCCCATCGCGCGCGGTGACGCGCAATTCCTGTTCGTAAGGAAAACAAAGCTCGATCCCGGCCCGCGCCGCCTCGGAAAACGGCACGCAATGCCACGGATATTCGTGTGATCCATCGGCCCTGGGCTCGCTCTGGCCCGCCCAGCCGGGGACCTCCAGTTTCAAGCGTCTGGGCTTCAGGTTTGGATCATAGGCGCGATATTTAACCAGCGACATGAGTTTTGCCTCCGGCGGCCAGGGGGGCCTTGCTCCCTGGACCCCCACTGGGGCCGGAAGGCCCCAGGCCCCATTCCTTAACGCGCTGAACTCAGGGCCAGTGCCACGCTTCCGTCATAGACATGGCTGCAACCTAGCCGGCGGGCCTCGGCTGCCGCATCGCCGGCAGCGAGCCCGGCGATCGTCGCAAACCCCTCCGCCCGCAGCTTCGCTCCCACCGGCGGCGCCGTCCCGAACGGCACGTAACACCGAGGCCGCCCCGCCCGCGCCGGCGCCGCGCGCAGCACCGCATCGGCGAACAAAGTAAGTCCTGTTGCCGGCTCCCCCTCTCCCGACCCATACCGCCCGCCGCGCCCAAGCTCCTCTGGCCGCCCCGGCGCGAACACCGTGACCGCCACGCCGGTGTGATACCGGAACCCCCGGAACTCCACCGGATCGACGGTCAGCCGCACCTCCGGCGCCGCCGCCTCCAACAAGGCCACGATCTCCCCGAGCCGGTCCGCCACCGCCCGCGCCGGCCCCGGCAGCGCCGCCCGCCCCAGCGCCTCGAGCGCCGGCCCCGCCGGCCCGGCCGTTAGCAGCAATTCGGCCAGCAACGGCGCGAGCCCGCCCCCCAGCCGTCGCACCGCCGCCGCATCCTTCCGATCGAGCGCATGCGCCAACGCCGCCCGCGCCGCGCCCTCGAACCCGCCGGCATCCAGCAGCGAAGGGGCGAGCGTTGGCAAAGCCAGATCGAGACTGAGCTGCGAAAGCCCCAGCCCCCGCAGCGCCTCCACCCCCACCAGCATCACCTCGGCGTCCGCCGCCGCCCCATCGGCCCCGATCAGCTCGATTCCCGCCTGCGGCACCTGACGATCGGTTCCGTTCGCCCGCACCCGCACGCACTGGCCCGCATAAGCGAGCCGCAACGGCCGCGGGCTCCCCGCCAGCCGCGACCCCGCGATCCGCGCCACTTGCGGCGTCATGTCCGCCCGCAGCACCATGCTGCGATGGGTCGCCGGATCCATCACCCGAAACGACTGCTCGGCCACCGCCGCGCCCGACCCACGCACGAACCCATCCTCGAACTCGAGCAACGGCGGCTTCACGCGCTCATATCCATGCGCCGCGAACACGCCCATCAGCGCCTCGACCGAGGCCGCCTCGGTTTCGGCCTCAGGGGGCAGCAGATCGCGGAAACCGGTGGGCAGCAGCGCGGGGTGCGGGGGCGCGAGATCGTCCATGGCGGCGCCGTCCTAGAGCGGATTGAAGCGGGGGGGAATTGGCACACCTCCGGCAGGCAGAGGAGGCTCTGCACTCCCCTTCACCCCTCCGCTGGGGCCAAAAGGCCCCAGACCCCATCAATTCGGGGTCTGGGGCCTTTTGGCCCCAGCGGGGATACAAGGGGCAGAGCCCCTTGCTCGCCGGAGGCAACACCCATGAGCGGCGAATTCGAACGCATCGCCCGCTACTTCGCCCCCCTCGCTGGCGATTTCGGCCTCGGCCTCCTCGACGACGCCGCCCTCCTCACCCCACCTCCCGGCCGCACCCTCGTGCTCACCGCCGACGCCATCGTCGCAGGCATCCATTTCCTGCCCGACGACCCGCCTGACCTGGTCGCCCGCAAACTGCTCCGCGTGAACCTCTCCGACCTCGCCGCCATGGGCGCCACGCCGCTCTGCTACCTGCTCACGGTTGCCGTCCCGCAACAAACCTCCGACGCTTGGTTCGAAGCCTTCGCCGCCGGCCTCGCCGCCGACCAGGCCGCGTTCAATCTTCAGCTTGCCGGCGGCGACACGACCTCAACCCCCGGCCCCATCACCCTTTCCGCTACCCTCATCGGCCATGTCGCGCCCGGGGCTGCGCTCCGACGCACCGGCGCGCAACCCGGCGACGATCTCTGGGTCACCGGCACCATCGGCGACGCCGCCCTCGGCCTCGCCGCGGCGGAGGGACGCGCCCCCGATCCCGACGGAAGGCTGCGCGCCCGCTACCGCCTCCCCGAACCCCGCCTCGGGCTCCGGCTGCCCGGCATCGCCCACGCCGCCATGGATGTCTCGGACGGCCTCGCCCAGGATGCTGGCCATCTGGCCCGCGCCGCCGGCCTGCGCGTCACGATCGACGCCGACACCGTGCCGCGCACGCGCCCCGATCCCGCCGAGCTCGCGCTCTGCCTCACCGGCGGCGACGATTACGAACTGCTCCTCGCCGTCCCGCCCGCGCGCGAAGCCGCCTTGCGCGCCGCCTGCGGTTCCCTGCCCGTCACGAAAATCGGCCGTTTCGACCCCGGCTCGCCCGGCGTCCACGTGCTCGATGCCGAGGGCCGCGAATTCGCGCTGCCCCGACTCGGCTGGACGCATTTCTGACCCGCGCCCGTTGCGCCGCCATTCCCCGCGGCGCATCTAGCCGCGCATGCAGATCGAAGCCTTCCGCGGCGACCGCATCGCCGCCATCGCGCCCGCGGTCGCGCGTCTGCGCGTCACCGTATTCCGCGATTTTCCCTATCTTTATGACGGCACGCAGGAATACGAGGAACAATACCTCGCCACCTATGCGAGAAGCCCGAGTGCCGCGATCTTCGTCGCGTTCGACGGCGAGGACGCGGTCGGCGCCAGCACCTGCCTGCGCATGACCGAAGAGACCGAGAATATCCGCGCGCCGGTCGCCGCCGCCGGCTGGAACCCTGACACGCTCTGCTATTTCGGTGAATCCGTGCTGCTGTCGCGCTATCGCGGCCAGGGCGTCGGCGTGCGCTTCTTTGAATTGCGCGAGGCCCACGCGCGCACGCTCGGCTGCACCCAATCCGCCTTTTGCGCCGTGCAGCGCCCGGCGAACCACCCGGCCCGCCCACAAAACTATCAGCCGCTCAACGAATTCTGGCGCCGGCGCGGCTACATCGAATATCCGAGCGTCGCCTGCAAAATCGCCTGGAAGGAAGTCGGCCAGTCCGAGGAAACCCCGAAACGCCTGGTCTTCTGGCGCAAGAACCTCGCATGAGGACGCTCCGCATCGCAACCGCCGCCTACCCGGTCACGGCGCCCAGAACCTACGCGGCCTGGGAGGCAAAGCTCGACGCCTTCCTCACGCAAGGCTTACGCGGAAACCCCGATCTACTGCTGCTGCCCGAATATGCCTGCATGGAGCTGGCCGCTTCCTTCCCGGGCGCCGGCGATCCTGCGCTCGAGCTGCAGCACGTCGCGGCCCGCGCCGACGATATCCTCGCGACATTCCGCCGTGCGGCCATACAGCACCGCGTCTGGCTCGCCCCCGGATCGATCCCCCGCCACGAGGGCGGCCGCGTGCGCAACCTGGCCCCGCTGATCGCACCCGACGGACGCGTGGCGCTCCAGGAAAAGCACATCATGACCCGTTTCGAGAGCGAAAGCTGGGGCGTCGCGAGCGGCGCCGACCCGCGGGCTTTCGAGACCCCGTTCGGACCGCTGGGGCTGGCCGTCTGTTACGATTCCGAATTCCCCGATCTGGTCCGCGCCCAGGCGGAAGCCGGCGCGTGGCTTACGCTCGTGCCGAGCTGCACCGACACCGCGCACGGACACAACCGGGTGCGCATCGCCTGCCGCGCCCGCGCGCTCGAAACGCAATCCTTCGTCGCCCTCGCAGCCACCGTGGGCGATGCGCCCCAACTCGCCACGCTGGACTGCAATATCGGGCGCGCCGCCATCTATGGGCCGGTGGATCGCGGGTTCCCCGATGATGGAATCATCGCCGAGACGCGTTTGAACGAGCCCGGCTGGATCCACGCCGATCTCGATCGGGCCGCGCTGGACGCGGTGCGCGAAGGCGGCGCCGTGCGCAACTGGCAGGATCGCCCGCATGTCCGGCCGCATTGCACCGTGGACGAGACACTGGCCGCACGGCCCCAAACCCCAGCCGCTTAAAAAGTTGCCGCAACCCAAAACCCATGGGGTCTGGGGCCTTCCCGCGGGTTCCGGGCAGAGCCCGGGGCCGCCGGAGGCACGCTCCAACCAGGCGCCCACCGCGCCGACCCTCACCCGTGTGTTCCTACATCGGTCAAACGCCGATGCTCCTCGATCGCGAACCGGTCCGTCATCCCGGCGATGTAATCGCACACTACCGAGGCCGCCTGCGCCGGCTGACCCTCGCCCGCCCGCGCCCGCCAGCCCTCGGGCAGCATCGCCGGATCGTCGTGAAGAAGGCGGAACAATTCTTCCGTCATCCGCCGCGCCTTGCTGGTCATCCGGTTCACGCGCCAATGCCGGTACATCCGCTCGCGCAGAAACGCCTTGATCGCCTCGTTCGCCTCGTCCATTGCCGGCGAGAATCCGATCACCGGCTTGCGCGCGCGGCGGATCGCCGCCGCACTCTCCGGATCGAGCTTGGCCAGCCGCCGCCGCGACTCCTCCACCACATCCTCGACCAGCGCGTTGATCACCCGCCGGATCGTCTCGTGCCGCAGCCGCGGCGGCGGCACATCGAGCCCCGCGCGCCGCGCCTCCGCCAGCGCCTCCCGCACGACCGGCAGATGCGCGACCTCGTCGGGGCCGAACAATCCCGCGCGCATCCCGTCATCGAGATCGTGACTGTGATAGGCAATATCGTCGGACAGCGCGGCGACCTGCGCTTCCGCGCCGGGATGGGTGCCGAGCTCGAGATCGTGGAGCTTGTTGTAGGCTTCCACGTAGGCCGGCGGCCGACTCAGCGGCCCGTTGTGCTTGACGAGCCCCTCCAGCGTTTCCCAGCTCAAATTCAGCCCGTCGAAAGCCGCGTAGCGCGTCTCGAGCCGGGTAACGATTTTCAGCGTCTGCGCGTTGTGGTTGAAGCCGCCATACGGTTTCATGCGCGCATTGAGCGCATCCTCGCCAGCATGCCCGAATGGCGGATGGCCGAGATCGTGCGCCAGCGCCAGCGCTTCCGCGAGGTCCTCGTCGAGCCCGAGTTCCCGCGCGATCGCCCGCGCGATCTGCGCCACCTCCAGACTGTGCGTCAGCCGCGTCCGGTAGAAATCGCCCACATGGGTGACGAAGACCTGAGTCTTGTATTGTAGCTTGCGGAAGGCGGAGCAGTGGATGATGCGGTCCCGGTCCCGAGCCCATGGGCTGCGAGTCGGGGCCTCCGGCTCCGGATGCAGCCGCCCGCGAGAGGCCGCGGCACTCACCGCATAGCGCGCGGTCACGTTTGGGGCTCGCTGATGTCGGCCAAGGCTCTGCCGGCTTACAGGCTGCCGCGTCGGCCTTCAATCTCGCGGGTCGATCGCCTACGTTCCCGCCTATGAGCCAGTTCGCCGTCTCCGACCGGGCCGCGGCCCGGATCGCCGAAATCGTCGCCGCCGAGGGCGGACCGGCGGCGCTTCGCGTGGCGGTGCTCGCCGGCGGCTGCAGCGGCTTCCAATATTCGTTCGCACTCGACCGCGAGCCGCAGCCCGAGGATCTCGTGATCGAGCATGCCGGCGCCCGCGTTCTGGTCGATCCGGCCAGCCTCGATCTGCTCGCCGGCGCCGAGCTCGACTACCGGGACGAGCTGATGGGCAGCTATTTCGCCGTGCGCAACCCGAACGCCACCGGCGCCTGCGGCTGCGGCACCAGCTTCTCGGTCGACTGAGCCAGCTCCACGCGCCCGATGCGGATCGCCACCTGGAACGTCAACGGCGTTCGCGCGCGCGAGAAGACGATCTGCGCCTGGCTCGAGCGTGAGAAACCCGATCTTCTGTTGCTGCAGGAGATCAAATGCGAGGCGACGGCCTTCCCGCCCTGCTTCGCCGCCATGGGCTACGAGGCGGCCATCGTCGGCCAGAAAGGGTTCAACGGCGTCGCCACGCTCGCCCGGCAGCCCCTCACCGTCACCGCGCAGCGCCTGCCCGCCCTGCCGGAAACCGACGCGCAGGCGCGCTATGTCGAAATCGCCTGGCAGGAGCTGCGCGTCGGCAATCTCTATCTGCCGAACGGCAATTCCGGCGGCGAAACCGGCTACGAATACAAATTGCTCTGGATGGACGCGCTGCGCGCCCATGCCGAGGCCCTGCTGGCCGACGAGGTCAAGCTCATCCTCGCCGGCGACTACAATGTCTGCCCCGAGGACGTGGATTTCGCCCCCGGCGTGCTCGGCCCTGACGACGCGCTGCTTCGCCCCGAGACCCGCGCGCGTTATTGGTCTCTGCTCTGGGCGGGTTTCACCGACGCGGTCCGCGCTCTCAAGCCGCGTGGCCCGGTCTACACTTTCTGGGACTACCAGGCCGGCTGCTGGCAGAAGGACAAAGGGCTACGCATCGATCACGCGCTGCTCGCCCCCGCGGTCGCTGAGCGTCTGGTGGCGGCCGAGCCGGACCGTCAGGAACGCGACCGCGATTCACCCTCGGACCACGTCCCGGTCATTCTCGAACTTGCCTAGCGCCAGGACGGATCACGGTTGCCTCCGGCGGGCAGAGGCTTCGCCTCTGCACTCCACCGGGGCCGAAAAGCCCCAAACCCCGTTACTTGGGGCAGTCATTCAGCAAGCACGAGCCATTTAAAGTCATGGGGCCTGGGGCCTTTCGGCCCTAGCGGGTCCCGGGCAGAGCCCGGGCCGCCGGAGGCACGCCTCAGCGCTTTTCGCTCCTCTGATCCGACGCAGTGTGCGTGTGGTGGTGGATATTGCCGTCCTTGTCGCGATATTCGCGCGACTTGAGATCGCTGCTCTCTTCCGACCCGCCGCTCCGGGCTCCCGATGACCCGCTGCCATGACTGGCGCCTGAGGCATGGCTGCCACCGCCCGTGTGGCTCCCACCCGACGCGTGACTGCCCGACCCCTGCGAACCGCCCGAATGCCGCGTTTCGGCGCCCGAGTGCCCCCCCGTCTCGGCCCGCTCCCGGCTGCCTTCGGTGGTGCCCTTCGTACGCCCAGCCTCCCGGTTCTCCTTGAGGCGGCCGTCATGCTCCGGGTCCTTCACGCTTCCCTGATGCGAGCCCTGATGCGAGCCGCCCGAGCCGCTGTGCTGCGTGGCCATGATGTTCGTCCTCTCGTGTGCTTTCAAAGACTTGGACCGCCGCTCCGCATCTCGCGACCGCGGCGGAGTTTGGAGCGAACACGCGGCCGGCACCGGGGTTCGGACCCGGTAAATACGCTCACACGCATGGGATGGCGCCGATTTGACCCCGCTCCACTGGCCTGCCTACAAGGCTCGCGCAAACGCCGTGTTGCAAACCTCGACGGAGGGGTGGCCGAGTGGCTGAAGGCGGCGGTTTGCTAAACCGTTATACGGGGTCAACCCGTATCGTGGGTTCGAATCCCATCCCCTCCGCCAACCATAGGGCTCTAGGTGTTCCAGAACACCTCAGAGCCCTTTCTTTTTCAAGGGCTTAGCCCGCCCCTTGGGTGTCATAGCGTTCCTGGACATTCCCCTATTACGCGTGCCAAAGTGTGGGCCGGGATGTGGGCCGGGTTTCCGGCTGATTTTCCGGCCCACATTTGGGGGGTTTGCCATGGCAGACGGCGGATCGGCGGCGGTCGCGAGGGAAGGCCGGACTCGGCGCGAGGGCGGCCGGCTCACCGTTAAGGGCTTGGAAAAGCTACTTCAGCCGGGGCGCTACGGGGATGGCGCCGGCTTGTGGTTCCAGGTCCGGGCGCCAGACCAGCCGGCCGCCGGTTCCCGGCCCACACGCGAAGTCCGGCCCACACGATCATGGCTGTTCCGGTTCGCCTGGCAGGGGAGGCAAAGGCAACTCGGGCTCGGCCCCTATCCAGAGATCGGGCTGGCCGAGGCACGGGACGCGGCGGCACGGGCGCGGCGCATGGTCCTGGCCGGCGTCGATCCGATCGCGGCGAAGCGCGAGCAGGCGGCCGAGACGGCGCGGGCGGCCCGGACGTTCGAGCAGGCGGCGGGCGAGTTCATCGAGGCGCGCGAACCGAGCTGGCGCAATGACAAGCACGCCGCGCAGTGGCGCGCGACGCTGGCCGCCTACGCGTTTCCGGTCATCGGCCGGCTGCCGGTGGCTGAGGTCGACACGGCGCACGTCCTGGCGATCTTGCGACCTGTGTGGGCCGAAAAGCCTGAGACGGCCTCGCGGCTCCGGGGCCGGATCGAAGCAATCCTGGCGGCCGAGGCGGTCGCCGGGCAACGCTCGCGCGAGAACCCGGCGGCATGGCGGAATCATCTCGACAAGCTGTTGCCGGCGCGCTCGAAGGTCGCGCCGGTCGAGCATCACGCCGCCCTGCCATGGGCCGATCTACCTGCCTTCTTCGTGCGCCTACAGGCTGCGGACGGGATCGGGGCGCGGGCGTTGGAGCTGGCGATCCTGACGGCGGCGCGGACCGGGGAGGTGCTGGGTGCCACCTGGGGCGAGATCGACATGGAGGGCCGGGTCTGGACCGTGCCGGCGTCGCGCATGAAGGCCGGCCGCGAACATCGCGTTCCCCTGAGCGAGCCCGCCATCGCGCTGCTGCGGCGGCTGGCAACGCTGCGGGACTCGGACGGCCCGGAAGCCTTTGTTTTTCCAGGCCAACGGCACGGCGCTGCGCTCTCGAACATGGCGATGGCGATGGCGCTCCGCCGGCTCGGGCGCGACGACATAACGGCACATGGATTCCGCAGCACGTTCCGCGATTGGGCGGCGGAACGGAGCGGATTTCCGGGCGAGGTCGCGGAGGCTGCGCTGGCGCATGTCGTCGGCGACAAGGTGGAAGCGGCCTACCGGCGCGGCGACCTGTTCGAGAAGCGCGCCCGTCTCATGGCGGCATGGAGCGCCTATGCAACAAAAGCCCCGGCGGCCGTCGTGCCGCTCCGCCCCGCCCGCGCCTGAGTTAGGTCGGGGGGGAAGCGCCGCGCTGCCACGGCGATCATGGCCAACAGCGGGGCTCTGGACAGCGCGACGTTGCCCGGTAACTCGAAAGGCCGAGCGCCGTCAACCGGCGCGCTCGCATCGGCTCCGGGCCGCTGATCCAAAGCGCCAGCCCCAAGATCGCCGCCCCGGCCATCGCCACCTCGGGTTCCGCGCTCGCCGCCAGCGCCGCCCCGAACGCCGCAACCACCCGCCAGGTCGCCCGCCATGCGTCCGCCGCCTCGCCCTCCTGCCCACGCGCGCACGCGCGACCCGGCGCGGCCGTCAGTTAAGATTCCGCCCGAACAACGCCGTCTAAGCCATTGATATATGGTGACTCTGCGCCCGTTTTGCGCCGCAGCATTAGCCGGGAGGTGGGGCGTTGCGTTGGCCTTGCCAGCCGTCGCCGTCGAGCCAGGCGGCAGGCGAAGGCAGGTCGGCGGCCCCCTCGATCGCGTCGCGGATGCCCGCATGGATCGCACGCGGGGTAGCGCGGGCGAGCGCGCGGCGGAAGGCCGGGAGGTCAGTCGCGGGGTCGGGGTCGGGACCGCCGGCAGCGCGGTAGAGGGTGGTGAAGATTTTGAACTCGCGCGCGGTGCGGTGCGGATCAGCCAGGATCGCGGCAGACGGGAAATCGCCCGCCGCGTCGTTTTCGTCTCGCGCGTGCGTAGACTCTATCAACGAGTCGGCGTGTGTATTGAGACTCGGTGAGTAAGAGTCCTCCTGCTCATAAGCTGAATCTGTTAGATGGTATGTTAGGTGATCAGCCTGATAGGAACGACGTATCTGTGAGATACGAACGGCACTTGTATCAGGCTGATCTGAACGCGGCACGTTCGTATCTGTGTGATCTGATGGATCGACACTGGTATCAGCCTGACCTGTCTGCTGCGCGGGGCGCGGAAGGCGTAGCGTGGTGACGGTGGCCCGATTGTATTGGCGCCGGCGCTCGATCAAGCCGAGTTCGACCAGCCGCCGAAGTGCGCGCGAGACGGTCGGCCGGCTGAGCCCGGTGGCTGCCGCGATGCCCTCGACCCCGACGAAGACGCCGTGCGGGCCGGCGTGCCAGGCCAGGCGCAGCAAGACCAGCCGCTCATGCGCCGCACCGGGCGGCAGCTCAGCCTCCCATGCCAGCTTGGTTGCCTCGAAGTTACGCAACAAGGCCCGCCGCCGCTCGAAGCAGTTCGACGGTATCGCACGCGCAGACCTCGGCCAGACGCGCGCCGGAAACGCCGCCTAGATCGGCCACTGCGAGCGCCAGCCGCGCAACGGCCGCCCGAATCGCGAGCAGGCCCCGCCTGTGCCGGCCAGCAACGGCGCCATCGTCGGTGCAGATGATGTCCAGTGCCTCGAAGACAGCGACACAAGCGGCGGCGATGTCGGCCGAGTCCATAAGTGCCGAGTTGAATACTTCGCGGCGCGCCTCATCCATTTCGGTAAGCAAGTAATTGACGGCCCAAGTCGATTCAAAGCGCGAGTCCGTTAAGCGTCGGCGGTCGAGCGCGTCGAGTTTGCAGGCGAGCGCGTGGACGCGGGCGCCGGCCTCCGACGCTTTCATGTTGAACCTCCGGCGCGGGCCAAGCGGGCGGTGCCGGCCCTCAGCCCCGAACAGGCCCGGCAGTCCCGGCGCCTCCTGTAATAGCCGTGACCGCAGGCCGATACTGACTGCGCCCCCGCCCCCCTACCGGCCCGCCCGCTCACGGGCGCTTGCGCCGCCGTTTCGGGCGGAATCCGGCTGTTCCGATCGCGTGTCGAACAGACCCGGTGGCGAGACCGGGGCGGCCCCCAGTGCGGCAAGGCGGCGCTTGCGGCGGCGGGGGCGGCGCATCGCCGTTCGCGAGCGTGGCCAGCTCGCCCGTTTCCGAGTCGAATGCGCCGCCGTTCGAGATTACGACGTTGAAAGGGACACGCATTGTTGCTTCTCCAAAGCATACCGGCCGCGACCGGGAGCCCTCCGGTCGCGGCCGGCCCCGTTTCGGCGAGGGCGGTCGCCGGCGCGGGATCGGTTACGCGGGCGGTGCGAGGCGTCCGGCGGCGATGCGCACGATATCGCCCGGCGATTGCGTGAGCACGTTGTCGTGTTGTCCGGCGGGCAGCGCGCGGCCCGGATACCTTTGGCATTGCACCAGTTCGGCCCGCACGGGTTCGCCAAATCCAGTCGCGCCGCCGTGTCGGCACGTCTCTGCGCGCGGCGCCGTGCCTGGCGGGAGCGCGGCCAGGACGGGGTTCGCGGCTGCTGCGGCCTCCGCCTCGATGCCGTTGAAGCGATGTGCTTCACGGTCGAGCTGCACCACCATTTCCATCGCGGCGGTGAACCGATCGGCGGCAGCGCGGGCCGGCATCATGGCCGCGTCGAGCGCGGCAGCAGCTTCGGCGGCGCCGTCGATCGCGTGCCGCAGCGCGGTGCTTAGGGCCTCCGCCCGCGCCCGTAGCGCCTCGATCGCAGCCTCGTGCTGCTGCCGGACGCGGCTCGCTGCCACAGCGGCGGCGAGCGCGTCATCGCTCTCGGCGCGCCGCACCGAGTCATCAGCGTCGCGCAATTGCTGGATCGTTACGTCCTCACCCCGCGCCGCGCGGTCGAGTAAATCGGCCCGCGCCGCGCGGGCATCGCTAATGTTTTGCATCCTGCTAGGTCTCCCAAGCGCGCGAACGGCGCGCGATCTTCCATTCCTCGCGAGTCATTTCCATCGCGGAGCGGGGCTTGTTCTCGGTCGGCTGCGGCGCGGGCGCGCTGCTCGATGCGCTCGGCGCTGACGGTGCCGGCGGCGCGGCGGGCGCTGCCGGGGCAGGCGCGGGTGCCAAATAAGCCCGCTCGCGCCGCGCCCGCCGCCAGTCCTTAACCGACATCGTGCGAGCGTCGATCATGCGCGGCCCCCGCGGGGTGCGCGAAACGCCGCCTGCGGAATCGTGGAACGGAACCGGGCCAGCTCGGATTGCGCCACGCGCACGCTGCGCGCGCCCAGCTTCAAGCCTCGCAGCGTGCCCGCCGCAAGAAGCCGATTAACGTGACTCACTGAAATGCCGAGCAGTTCAGCTACTTGCTGCTTTCGCAACAATGCATCGACTGTGGGTGTTGAGGTGTCCATGGGCACTCCGGAACGTTCGGAGCTAGTTATCTATGCAAGATCGCCAGAAGGGCCAAACTCAATTTGGCGGGCGGGCCGTGCCACAAAACCGCTGTTCCCGAAACGATTGATCCCGTTTGAGACTATTTGAGACCGTTTGAGACGCCGATCCGACTCCTAATGCGCAGCGCGCGCCGTGGGTTCTCGCGCGATCGTGAACGAACGACGGCGAGCGCGTTTTTTCCGGAACTGCTGGTTTTTTTTGCAGGTGCGAACGCGCGCGGGTGCGCGGTTTCTGAGGCTGGGCGATCTGGGCGGCGCTTACCGCGCCAGGGCGGTGCCGTTTTTTGGGGGGGGGCGGGGGGTCGCCGCACGCAATCGTGTGTCTCACGGCGCCGGGGCTGGTGAGATCGGCGGCGATCGGGCAGGATCGCCGGCGAGCCGGGGGTCGCGGGCGGGCCGTTCATGCGTTGCTGTCCCGAAACTACCGGCCGGATCGAGGCTTCATGCTCCCGCCGAAGTGTGGGCCGAGATGTGGGCCGGGATTCCTGCCTTACGAATACGCGTTCGTTTTCAATGGCTTGCGGGGATAATTCGGCGGACATCCCCTCCGCCAGCCTGCCGGCGCCCGCTCTGCCCCACGCAGAGCGGCGCCTCCTCTCAGGGAGCCTGCCTTGTCCCTCCCTTTCTCCCTCACGATCTGCGGCCTCGACGAACTTCCGTCGCATAGCGAGCGCGGCGTCAGCCACGTGCTCTCGATCCTCGATCCGGATTGGCCCGTGCCCGACGCGTTCGGCAGCTACGGCGAACATGCGCGGCTCGAACTGCGCTTTCATGACGTGATCGAACCGCAGCCTGGCGTCGTCCTGCCGCGGCTCTCCCACGTTCAGGAAATCCTCGCCTTCGGCCGCGATCTTCTGGCCGAGCCGGCCGCAGGCGCCGGCCTGCTCGTCCACTGTCATGCCGGCGTGTCGCGGTCCACCGCCGCCATGCTGCTGCTCATTGCCCAGGCGGATGCAGCCCTCGCCCCGGACGACCTCGCCGATACCCTTCTCGGCATCCGTCGCCAGGCCTGGCCCAATCTGCGGATCGTCGAGCTCGGCGCCGCCGAACTCGGCCGCCCCGCGCTGGTGACCGCTGCCAGAACGATCTACCGCCGCCAAATCGAGCGCCGTCCAGAACTCGCATTGAGCATGGAAGCGATCGATCGGGCCCGCGAGGTCCGGCTCGCCGCCGCCGACGCCTGAGGCCCGGCTCCCCATGCAAGCCCGCCCGGCCCGGGATTGCCTGACCGGATTCGAGACCCTGCTGCCGGCCTGCGGCGTCACGCTGCCCAACCCGCTGATCCACGCCAATGCCGGAGCGCTCGGCCACGATGCCTACCGGCGCTACCTGTTCTGGCTGAACGCCGCCCGCGACGTGCACCAGCCCGCGGTCCAGCTCGGCCGCTACGGCCGTCATACCTATCTCGACGGCAGTGGGCTGCACCGGATTTTCACCGACGGCGAACTCGTCGCCGATCATCTCGCGCACCGGGACGAGGATCTGGCCGCCGCCGCCCACCATCGGCCCGACCAATCGGCTCCCGGCGCGCTCGAGGTGGCAGCCCCCTGCCTGTTCGCCTGTCATGCCGGCGTGAATGTCTGGAGCCACTGGCTGATCGACACGCTGCCGCGCATCCTGCTCGCCGAGGCCGCCTTTCCCGGCCGTTTCACCTATGCGGTTCCCGCGCCGCTGGCCGACCCCGCCTCGCCGCGCTTCCTCGCCCGGTCTGTGCAGGCGAGCCTCGAGGTCTATGGCATTGCGCCTCATCGACTGTTACGCCTGCAACCCGGCCTTACCTACCGGTTTGATGCGCTTTTCGACATCACCGGCCTCGCCGCCGACGGCTTCCATCCGGGTGCCGTCGCTGCCCTCCGCCGGGCGATTCCGCCGCCGCGCGACCCGCCGCGCCTGCTCGCCGCCATGCGCGGCCCGGGCGACATCCGCCCCATCATGAACCACCCGCGACTGATCGACCTACTGCGGGCCCACGGCGCCAGCTTCCAGGATCCTGGCGCCACGCCGTTCGCGGAGAAACTCGCCGCCTTCGCCCATGCCGACATCATCGTCGGTGACCTCGGCAGCAATTTTGCGACCACGATCTTCGCCAAGCCAGGTGCCGCGATCGTCAGCCTCGCGCCCTCGTTATGGATCGACAACTACTTCACGCAGTTCTACCAGCGTCTCGACATCTACCACGCCGATGTGCGTGGCCTACCCTTTCCCCGCCCCGGCGACGCTGCCGGCCACCACCCGCACGCGGTGCATCCCGACCATCTCGCTGCCGCCCTCGATGCCGCCGCGCGCGCGCGCGCCAGCCCGCCCGGCAACGGTCCGTTCCTGGTGGACGGCCGTCCGATCGCCCGGCGCCTGGGCCCGGTCCTGTTCCGCGTCGACTACGGCGAAGGCGGCAACGCCGAGCGTTACCGCACCGGCACTTTCTCGGCCCCCGAAGGCCACCGCACCTGGTCGCTCGGCCCTGCCTCGGGCCTCCGACTCCCCTTGGTGCCGGACGGCGATTTCTGGATCGAATTGAAAGGCGTGGGCTTCATCGCCCAGCCGAAACTACCCTGGCGCCCGCTCGCGATCGCCGTGAACGGCACCGAAATCGCCGGTTTCGACACCGACGAGATCACCCACCTGCACGCCCACGTGCCGCGCGAACGCCTCGCCGGCGCGCGGCACCTCGACATCGAGTTCCGCCACCCGGTCTGCCCGTCGCCGCAATCGCTCGGCGCCTCCGGCGACACCCGCCCGCTCGGCTTCATGTTCGAGCAGGTCGCGATCCGGGCCCGCGCGCCGGACTGACCGGCGCCCGGGCCCGCCCGCTCATTTCGAGAGCTGACCGCGCAGCGCGCCCGCCGGGTGCGCCGCCGTATGCACGTTCACATACATTTTGCCCGCCTCGAGATCGGACAGTTCCGAGGCCGTCAGCGTGGCGCTTCCGGTGATCGGGCTCGTCGGATCCTTGCCGCCGAGCACGATCTCCACGCCGCCATTCTGATCGGGCGCCGCCGGCCCATGGATATGCGCCATGGTCGCCGGCCCGCTCAGGCCGCTGAACGTCACGTTGTAAGCCGCCTGCCGCGTCGTCGTGTCGACGGTCACGGTCGCTTCGCCCTTACCGTTATCCGAGACCGGCGGCACCTCGCTCGCCGGCGACAGCGTCGCATGAAACGTCTCGGTCGCGGCCCACGCCGCCCCTGCACCCAGGAACGCCGCCGCAACCCCCGCCATCGCCACCACTCGCACCATAAGCGCCTCCTGCCCTCTCGGCCTGAACCCCCGCGGCGCGGACCATAACCGCCCCACGCCGCTCGCGACCAGTCCCGAAGACTTGCGCCGCCAGGGCTTGTGAGGCTTAATGTTCATGTTGTGTTCACGGAGAACCGCCCATGTCCGACACCGCGACCGACAGTGAAGAGCGTGCCTTCCGGCAGCTCATGGAATGGCGGGAAGGCTGCCGCCACACGGTCTATCTCGACACGCGCGGCCTACCCACCGTGGGCATCGGCCACCTCGTTCAACCCGAGGACAACCTTTCGGTCGGCGACAGGATCAGCGACGACCAGGTGAACCGTTTCTTCGCTGCCGACAGCGCCGCCGCCCTCGATGCGGCTTGCCGCCAAGCCGAGCAAGCCGGCATCACCTGTCCCGATTTCATCCCCTGTCTCGCTTCGGTGAATTTCCAGCTCGGGACCGGCTGGACCCAAGAATTCCCCCACACCTGGGCCGCCATCATGGCCGGCGACTACGGCACCGCGGCCTCGATGCTCGACGGCACATTGTGGCAAAAGCAGACACCCGTCAGGGTCGCCGACTTCCAGCAAGCCCTCCGCCAACTCTCCACGAAAGCCTCATGACACGCTGGTGCCTCCTCCTCCTTCTCCCGCTGCTGGCCGCCGCCGCCCCTGACGGCGTGTATTGCACGCCGTCCGGAACGAGCGGCGCCATCAACGCCCTGGCGGTGGCCCCCGCCGCCCGGGGCGCGCTGCGGTTCCGGCTCTCCCTATGGTCCGTGCGCGGCCGCAATCTCACGCTTTCCGGCACCGCATCGCCCACGCCCAAAGGCTGGGCCTACAAATCCGGCCCGGACTGCCGGCTGGAAATCCTCAGCACCGGCGGCGCCGTGCGCATCGCCCCGATCGCCGGCGCCGATTGCCGCAACACCGGCGGCTACGGCACGCGCGTGCCGCTCGTGCGGTTTCCGGAGGCGAGCCGGCAAGGCGGCGTGGGGGAGGCGCTTCGGGACCCGGAGGCGTTTCAGCGCGTTTGTACGGAGTAAGAATGTTCTTCTTTTGACGAAAAGAACCAAAAAACACTGACCTTGAGAGCAAGGCTGTTTGGACCGCACGGGCAAAAAGAGAAAGTCTTTTTGCTTCCTTTTCTTCAGAAAAAGAAGACCTTTCCCTACGCCGTCGCCGCATCGATGACGCAGAAACTCACGCTTTCCACGCCGTTCCAGCTTTCCGCGCGCAGATGCCCCGCCAGATGCAGCCGGCCGCTTGTCCGGTCGATGAGCGTCGCCCCAAGTCGCGTGTCACCTGCGCGGAAAGCGAGGCACCGCAGCCGGCCGCCCCCCTCTCCCTCCACGAAGGCCCGCACGGTGAGCCCGTCATTGCCGATCCGCTCGGCCCGCGCCACGCGCACCGACGGCACCATCAGCACCGGCTCCTCATTGCCGTTCCCGAACGGCGCCAGCCGCTGCAATTGTTGCGCCACCGCCAGCGTCGCCCCAGGCGCCGCGAGCGTTCCCTCGATCGCGATCGGCGCGACCTCCGGCAGCGCATTCGCTGCCGCCAGCCTGTCGCAGAGGAAATCGTGGAACGCCGCCTCTGCCTCCGGCGCGTAGGCGAAGCCCGCGGCCATCGCGTGGCCGCCGCCCGAGGCGAGCAACCCCGCCTCGCGCGCGGCGATCACCGCCGACCCAAGATCGAGCCCCGGCACCGACCGGCCAGACCCTTTCACCACACCCTCCGCCCCGCCACCGACGCAGGCCGGCCGGTTGAACCGCTCCCGCAACCGCCCCGCGACGATGCCGACCACGCCCGGGTGCCACCCTTCCGCGCTCACCAGCAGCACCGCCCGCCCCGCCGCGCGCTGCGCCTCCGCTGCCTCGACCGCCGCCGCGAGCACATGCGCCTCGACATGCTGGCGCTGCCGGTTCGCCGCATCGAGCCGCTCCGCGAGCAGCCGCGCCTCGAGCGGATCCTCTTCGAGCAGCAGCCGCAAGCCGAGATCGGCCTCGCTGATGCGCCCGCCCGCATTGATGCGCGGCCCCAACGCGAACCCACAAGTCACCGCGCTCGGCCGCGTCTTGGTGCCCGCCACATCGAGCAGCGCCGCGAGCCCCGGCCGCCGCCGCGCCGCGATATGCCGCAACCCCGCCGCGACGAATGCCCGGTTGAGCCCGGCAAGCGGCATCACGTCGCAGATGGTCGCCAACGCCACGAGATCGAGCAGATCCATCAGCGCGGGCTCCGCCCGGTCCGCAAAAAACCCGCTCCGCCGCAACGCCCGCGCGACCGCGACCGCGCTCAGGAACGCCAGCGCCGCGGCGCAGAGATGCGGCATGCCGCTCGCGCAATCCGGCCGGCTCGGATTGACCGTCGCCAGCACCGGCGGCAGCCCGCCTTCGGCCTTGTGATGGTCAAGCACCACCACGTCCGCCCGCCCCGCGCAGCCGGCCAGTACCGCGCCTGCCGCAGTTCCGCAATCGACACAAACAATCAGGGTCGCGCCGCGGGCGATCAGCCCGTCGAGCGCCGGCCCGTTCGGCCCGTATCCCTCGCGCAACCGGTCCGGCACATGGGTCAGCACCGGACAGCCGAGCGCTCGCAGAAAGCGCGCCATCAGCGCGGTCGCGCAGGCGCCATCCACGTCGTAATCGCCGAAAATCCCCACCGTCTCGCCAGAGCGCGCCGCGTGCGCGATGCGCTCCGCAGCTTCATCCATATCGGCAAACACGGAAGGATCGGGCAGCAGCGCCCGCAGCGTCGGGCCGAGGAAATGCACGGCCTGCTCGGCGCCGAGTCCGCGCCCCGCGAGAATCCGCCCGACGATTTCCGGAACATCGAGCCGCTGCGCGAGCCAGAGTCCCAGCCGCTCTTCGCCGCCGCGCCACACCCACGCGCGGCCGAGTACACTCTCGGACACGAGTGGCGGCGGCGCCGCGACGATCCCCCCATCCATGCAGTCTAGCGGCGCGCCTTCGCGCGCCGCCGCCGCACCGCGCTCATGCGGCCCATGGCTTCATCTTCAGATCGTGATGCGCCTCGATATAGCGCAGCGTGCCGCTCTTGCTGCGCGTCACCACCGAATGGGTCACTGCCCCCATCCCGTCGCGGTGCACGCCGCGCAGCATCGCCCCCGTCGTCACTCCGGTCGCCGCGAACATCACGTTCCCTGCCGCCATCTCCTCCACCCGGTATATCCGGTGCGGATCGGCGATTCCCATCGACTTCGCGCGCGCAATCTGCGCGTCATCCTCGAATTTCAGCCGCCCCAGCATCTGCCCGCCGGTGCAGCGCAGCGCCGCCGCCGCCAGCACGCCCTCGGGTGCACCACCGGTGCCCGCGAACATGTCGATCCCGCTCTCCGGCAGCATGGTCGCGATCGCCGCCGCCACGTCGCCGTCCGGCAGCAGCACGATGCGCGCCTTCGCGTCCCGGCAGGCTTTCACGATATGGTCGTGCCGGTCGCGATCGAGCGTGATCACCACGAGATCGGAAACGTCACATTTCTTGGCCTGCGCGAGATTCTTCAAATTCTCGCTCATCGGCGCGTCGAGATGCACCACATCCCGCGGCAGCCCCGGGCCCACCGCGATCTTTTCCATATAGATGTCCGGCGCGTGCAGGAAATTGCCGCGCTCGGCCATGGCGACGACCGTCATCGCGTTCGGCCCGCCCTTGGAGGTGAGCGTGGTGCCCTCGAGCGGATCGACCGCGATATCCATGGCGGGCCCGCCGGCGCCGAGTTTCTCGCCGATATAGAGCATCGGCGCCTCGTCCATCTCGCCCTCGCCGATCACCACGCGTCCATCGATCGCCATGGTGTCGAACGCGCGCCGCATCGCCTCGGTCGCGGCCCCATCGGCCGCGTTCTTGTCGCCGCGCCCCATCCAATGATAGGCCGCAAGTGCCGCGGCTTCCGCCACACGCACGAGATCGAGTGCCAGGTTACGGTCGGATTGATACGCACTGTTCGACATTGGGTCCCCCTTTTTTAGGCAAATTCGATACGAATCAAGGATGGCCGCTCGAGCACGCTCTCGAGCCGCTCGATCGCGACAAGCGCCGCGCGCATCTGCGCCTCGCGCGTCTCATGTGTCACCAGCACCACCGGCACCGCGTCGCCCGGCGCCCGCCCATGCTGCAGCATGCTCGCGAGCGAAACGCCCGAATCGCGCAGCGCACCGGCGACGTCGGCGATCACGCCCGGCCGGTCGAGCACCATGAGCCGCAGATAATAGGTGCCGACATAATCCGTCATCGGAACGGACGGCACGGCGGAGAGCGCGCTCGCCGACGCACCCCAGACCGGCACGTGCCGCCCTCGCGCAAGATCGATCAGATCGGCCACCACCGCGGACGCGGTTGGCCCCGCCCCCGCACCGCGCCCTTCAAACATCACACGCCCGACGAAATCGCCCTCCGCCACCACCGCGTTGTTCACGCCGTCAACCCGCGCGAGCGATGCATGTTCCGGCACCAGGCAGGGATGCACGCGGCTTTCGATACCCGCCGCGCTCCGATGCGCGATGCCGAGCAGCTTCACGCGATAGCCAAGCTCGCGCGCGAACGCGATATCGAGCGCGCTCACATGGCGAATGCCCTCGACATGCACGTCGGCGAACCGCACCGGCCGCCCGAACGCCAGTGCCGCCAGGATCGCAAGCTTATGGGCCGCATCGATGCCGTCGATGTCGAAACTGGGATCGGCCTCGGCATAACCCAGCCGCTGCGCCTCCGAGAGCACTTCGCCGAACTCGCGTCCGCGCTCGTGCATGGCCGTAAGAATATAGTTGCAGGTTCCGTTCAGAATGCCGGCGACCCGCCGGATTCGGTTGGCGGCCAACCCCTCGCGCAGCGCCTTGATCACCGGAATGCCGCCCGCCACCGCCGCCTCGAACGCGATCGGCGCGCCATATCGCTCCGCCGTCTCGGCGATCGCCGCCCCGTGCTGCGCGAGCAGCGCCTTGTTGGCAGTCACCACCGCGCGCCCGCCCTCGAGCGACCGCATCACGAGCGAAAACGCCGGATCGCCAGCCCCGCCAATCAGTTCCACAACCGCATCGACATCGCGATCCTCGGCCAACGCCCCGGCATTCTCGTGCCAGCGAACGCCTTCGAGCGAGACCCCCCGGTCCCGGGTCCGATCCCGCGCGGAGACCGCGGCAATTTCGATCCGCCGCCCGGCCCGCGCGGCGATCAGCGCCGCATTGTCCCGGAGAAGCCGCAACACGCCGCCGCCCACCGTGCCGAGACCCGCGATCCCGATCCGCAACGGCGCCGTAGGAGCCGCCGCCATCCCGGCGGCGGTCGCCTTCACCTCCGTGTCGTTCACGATGCGATCCCGAGCGGCGTGCCCGCATTCGACGGCGTGCCCAAGAACCCGCGGATATTACGGATCGCCTGACGCAGCCGCTGCGTGTTCTCGACGAGCCCGATCCGCACATGCGTATCGCCATGCTCGCCAAAGCCCAATCCCGGCGCCACCGCCACCTGCGCGCGCTCGAGCAGCAATTTCGAGAATTCGACGGACCCAAGATGGGCATACCGTTCGGGGATCGGCGCCCAGGCGAACATGCTGCCCTGCGGCGCCGGCACATCCCAGCCGGCGCTGGCCAGCCCCCGCACCAGCACATCGCGCCGTTCGCGATAGAGCGCGCGAATCTGCGCCACGCAATCCTGCGGCCCGTTCAGCGCCGCGACCGACGCCACCTGGATCGGCGTGAACGCGCCGTAATCGAGATAGGATTTCACCCGCGCGAGCGCCGCAACCAGCTTGCGGTTGCCCGCCGCGAACCCGATGCGCCAGCCCGGCATGTTGTAGGTCTTCGACATCGAGGTGAACTCGATCGCGATCTCCCGCGCCCCCGGCACCTGCAGGATGGATGGTGGCGGCGTCTCACAGAAATAAATCTCGGCGTAGGCGAGATCGGACAGCACCCATAATTCGTGCCGCCGCGCGAACGCCACCACCTCGCGATAGAAATCGAGGTCGGCGACCCAGGCGGTCGGATTGCTCGGAAAATTCACGATCAGCGCGCTCGGCGTCGGCACCGAGTGCCGCACCGCCCGGTCGAGCGCCGCCAGCATCGCCTCGCCCGGCTCCGCCGGAATGCTGCGCACCGCCGCACCCGCGATGATGAACCCAAACTGATGGATCGGATAGGACGGGTTCGGCACCAGAATGGTATCGCCCGGGCTGGTGATGGCGGACGCGAGATTCGCGAGCCCCTCCTTCGAGCCGAGCGTCGCGATCACTTCCGTCTCGGGATCGAGCTCGACCCCGAACCGACGCGCATAATACCCGGCGAGCGCGCGCCTGAGCCCGGGAATGCCCCGGCTCGTCGAATAGCGATGCGTGCGCGGATCGGCGACCGTCTCGACCAGCTTCGCCACGATATGCGGCGGCGTCGGACTGTCCGGATTGCCCATGCCGAGATCGATGATGTCGGCCCCCGCCGCACGCGCCCGCGCCTTCGCTGCATTGACCTCCGCGAACACGTAAGGCGGCAGCCGCCTGATTCGGTGAAACTCTGTTTCCATGTCACAACTACTCGTATTGCACGGTGGCGCCGACGCCGACCGAGGCCGCGCCCACCCGGATGGCACTCGCCGGCACATGCATCGCAGCGAGCGCCGCCGCGACGGATTTCGCCCGCGCGAGCCCGAGCGTCAGCGCCGCCGCCTGGCCCTCCGGCGTGTCCGATTGCTCGTCACCGTGGCCGATCACCAGGATCGTCTTCTTGCCCCGCCGCGCCACCACGTCGTGCAGCGCCTCGTTCTGCGAGGCCGCCATCTGCGCAACTCCGGGTGCGAACAAGACCCGAGTCCCCGCCGGTCCCGGCAAAGGCCGAATCGGCGGCGGCGGGGTCGGCAGCGGCTCGGCCGGCACGCCTTCGAAACTCGCCGGCGGCGGTGGCGCCTCCGCGAGCGCCGGCAGGCCCGACGCGTTGAGCGGCGCTCCCGCAAGCAACACGGTGCCACGCACCGACTCCGCATCCGGTGGCGCCACCGCGCCCGCCGGAGAGGGTGGCGCGGTTTCGGCCGCCGGAAGCGTCGCATTCGCGGTCGCCTCCGAGCCGCTCGCGCCGGCCGGCGGCGGGTGGGCAGGCGGCGGCGGCGGCTTCGGCGTCGCCGGCACCACAATCGGATTGCGCGCCGCGATCTGCCGGGTCCGGTCCCGCTCGGCGATCAGCGCCGCCTCGACCGCCTGCCGGTAGGCCGGATCGGGCAGCATCGGCCGCTTCGGCACAGTGTAGATCTTCGGATACGGCAAGTCGGCCCCCGGCGGCGGCGGCCGCCGCTCGGCGATCACGCCCCCCTCGAGATCGTGCCACCAGGTCACCGGCGTCCCGACCGGGCTCGGCCCGCATCCCGCCAGCGACAGCATCGCGAAACCCAGAGCCGCGCCCACGGCGGGTTGAAGCCGATTTTTGCCCTGCCTAGTCTCAATGCCGCGAAGAAATTCCAACCGCCCGCCCCGCTCGCTCGCAGACGCATCTAGCCGGTGGCGGCCACGGCGGAAAGGATCGTCCTGGACCATGTCCGAGCCGTCGACCCACGAGCCGGCCTTCCGCCTGCCCGACCCCGCCGCCCTTGGCCGCTCCATGGCCGATATCGCCGAACGCTCCCAGCGCCTCGTCGGCGACTGGCTCGAGCGCCAGAGCAAGACGGATCTCGCCGAATTCGGCCCTCCCGCCGACCCGCTCAATATTGGCGGCGCCTTCCTCGAGATGACCGCGCGTCTGATGGCCAACCCGACGCGCCTCGTGCAGGCCCAGCTCGGCTTCTGGCAGGACTACATGACGCTGTGGCAGAACACCACGCGCCGCATGCTCGGCCTCGACGCCGGCCCCGTCATCGAAGCCGACCCGCGCGACAAGCGCTTCCGCGACGAAGCCTGGCAACATCACGAGGTCTTCGACTTCATCAAGCAGAGCTACCTGCTGTCCGCCCGTTACGTTCACGAAACTGTACGTAACATCGACGGGCTCGACCCGAAAACCGCCAAGAAGGTCGATTTCTACACGCGCCAGTTTGTCGACGCGATGAGCCCGAGCAATTTTCTGCTCACCAATCCCGAAGTGCTGCGCCGCACCGCCGAGACCGGCGGGGAAAACCTGCTGCGCGGCCTCTCCAACCTGCTCGGCGATCTCGAACGCGGCCGCGGCCGCCTCTCGGTCCGCATGACCGACCCCGAAGCCTTCCAGATCGGCGGCAACATCGCGGTCTCCCCCGGCAAGGTGGTGTTTCAGAACCGCGTGATGCAGCTCATCCAATACGCGCCCAGCACCGAGACGGTGCTGAAGCGCCCGCTGCTGATCCTTCCCCCCTGGATCAACAAATTCTACATCCTTGATCTGCGCCCGAAAAACAGCTTCGTGCGCTACGCGGTCTCCCAGGGCCACACGGTCTTCATGGTCTCCTGGGTCAATCCCGACGAGCAGCTCGCCGATCTCGGCTTCGCCGACTACATGCGCGAAGGCATCTTCGCCGCCCTCGACGCGATCGAGCAGGCCACCGGCGAGCGCGACGTCAACGCCATCGGCTACTGTCTCGGCGGCACGCTGCTCGGCACCACGCTCGCCTGGATGGCCGCGCGCGGCGACACCCGCATCCGCTCCGCCACCTTCTTCGTCTCGATGCTCGATTTCGCGGAAGCCGGCGAGCTCGGCGTCTTCATCGACGAAGAGCAGCTCAACGCACTCGAAGAACGCATGCGCGCCCGCGGCTACCTCGAAGGCGCCGACATGGCCACCACCTTCAACATGCTGCGCGCCAACGACCTGATCTGGTCGTTCGTCGTCAACAACTACCTGCTGGGCAAGGATCCGTTCCCCTTCGACCTGCTCTACTGGAACGCCGATTCGACGCGCATGCCCGCGCGCATGCACTCGTTCTATCTTCGCAACATGTACCAGGAAAACCGCCTGATCGCGCCCGGCGGCATCGTCCTCGAAGGCACACCGATCGACCTCAGCCAGGTCAAGGTTCCCGCCTACTTCCTCTCCACCCGCGAGGACCACATCGCCCCCTGGCGCGCCACCTATCGCGGTGTGCACCTGCTGCGCGGGCGCAACCGCTTCGTGCTCGCCGCCTCCGGCCATATCGCGGGCGTCGTCAACCCGCCCGAGGGCAGCAAATACAACCACTGGATCAACGAGAACCTGCCCGAGGAGCCGGAGGAATGGTTGGCCGGCGCCTCCGAGATGGCCGGCTCCTGGTGGCCGGACTGGCAACGCTGGGTGAGTGCCCAGGACAAGCGCCTGGTCGCCGCGCGCGAGCCCGGCGCCGGCAAGCTCAAGCCGATCGAGGATGCCCCCGGCAGTTACGTCAAGCTGCGCATCAACTGACCCGCATCGGCCCTGCCCTGGGGCACGCCGCCCGGCGCCGTCACCCCGGCATCACCCGCCGATAAAGGTGCCATGTCGCGTGCCCCAGCACCGGCAGCACCACCACCAGCCCGAGAAACGCCGGGATCGAGCCCACCACCAGCGCGCCGGCGACGATCAGCCCCCACACCGCCATCGTCGCCTTGTTCACCATCACCGCGCGCACCGCGCCGCGGATCGCCACCGCCAGCCCCACATCGCGGTCGAGCAGCAGCGGAAACGCGAGAAACAGCAGCAGCGCCAGCACCGCGAAGCCGAGCCCGAGCAGCACGCCCAGCGCCGCCATCGCATGCCCCCCAGGTGTTGCGATCACATCGTGCAGGAAAAGGCGCATGGAAACCGGCGGCTTCGGCCCGAGCGTCAGCACATAGAGCGCGAACGCCGCCCACAGCCACACCAGCAACTCGCCCACCATCGCCAGCGACAGCAGCGCGATCCGCCCGAATCCGGGTGCCGCCAGCACGCTGAATGCGTCGCCCCACCGCATCGTGCCGCCGCGCTCGCGTGCCCGGCTCATCGCATAGAGTCCGAGCCCGGCCACCGGCCCCACCAGCGCGAAGCCTGAGGCGAGCGGAAACAGCAGCGCCAGCAGCCCGTGCCCGAACACCACATAGCCCAGCACTAGCCCTACCACGGGGTAGAACACGCACAGGAAAATCACGTCGGTGCGACAGGCGAGAAAATCCCCGAACCCCGCCCGCAGCGAGGCTGCCAGATCGCCGATCGTGATCCGCGCGACGCGGATCGGCGCCTCGCCGTGCTCCGCCTCGCCAACCGCTCGCCCCGTGCTGCCGAAGGCGGCCCCCGCGAGCCGCAGTTGATCCGTGCCCCATTCGATGGGGTTTCTGATCGTCGTCATCGCGTTCCTCCCACGTGACCGAGGTCCGAGGGCAACGAACGACTCGCGGCCGGTCACGCATGCCGCGATCCGCCGACGCTGTCGTTATAGCACAAAGTCACGAGGAATGGAGCAACCTCGCGGCGACGGGCGCCACCGCCTCCGAGGCCAAAATCAACCCCGCCGCGCTGTCATCCCCGCGCCAGGCCTTCCCCGCAGCCCTCAGCCCACCCGCGGGACGGAGGCCGTGGGCTCCTGCGGCGGCGTTCCGGGCCCGCGGATCGAGCTTGCCTTGACGATCTGCATCGCCGTGCCCACCAGCGAGCCGATATTCCCCAGATCGGCCGGGATCACCAGGCTCGTGCTCGCCTTCGCCAGGTTGCCCCACTGGTCGATATAGCTTTTCGCGAGCTGCATCTGCAGCGCCTCGATCCCGCCCTCGCCCACCGCCGCCGCCGCGATCGCGCGGATCGCGTCCGCCGTCGCCGCCGCCACCAGCCCGATCGCGCGTGCCTCGCCTTCCGCGCGCAGGATCTCCGCCTGCTTGCGTCCGTCGGCGATGTTGATCTCCTGCTGCCGCTGTCCCTCGGAGGTGTTGATCTGCTGCTGCCGCTGTCCCTCGGACTTGAAGATCATCGCGCGCTTTTCCCGCTCCGCGGTGATCTGCAGCTCCATCGCGCGCAGGATCTCCGCCGGCGGCGTGATGTCCTTGATCTCGTAGCGCAGCACCTTGATCCCCCAGTTGGTCGCGGCCTCCTCCACGGCCGCCGCCACCGCGGCGTTCAGCAATTGCCGCGAGGACAGCGCCTGGTCGAGGTGCAGCTTGCCGATCTCCGAGCGCATGGAGGTCTGCGCCAGTTGCATCGCCGCCGCCATCGGGTTGCTCGACCCATAGGCCGCCTTCACCGCGTCGGTGATCTGCAGATAAAGAAACCCGTCCACCGTCAGCGTCGTGTTGTCGAGCGAGATGCACACCTGCGCCGGCACCTCCGTGGGCTTCTCGCGCAGGTCGAAACGGTAGGCCACGCGGTCCGCGAACGGCACCAGGACGTTCAGCCCCGGCTGCAGCGCGCGGTGGAATTTCCCCAGCCGCTCGACGATCCATGATTGCTGCTGCGGAACGATCCGTATCGTCGCGCGCAGGATCGCGAAGCCGAACAGCAGCAGCAGAAGGAGCGGAATGAACGAGATCAGGAACGTCATGAACATGGCCTTGCTCCTCAGTGCGTCGTGTCTTGGCGCGGTCCGGCCCTGGGCGTCAGGACGAGATGCAACAGCTTGTCGGTCTTGCGCACGATGACCGCGCTATCGCCCGGCGCGGGCACCGCGCCGTCATCCATGACGGCCTCCCAGGTCGTGCCGCGATAACGGACATCGAGGCGGCCGTCCGGCCGCGGCGCGCTGCACACCGCGACACTCTGCCCCACATCGAAATCCGCGAGCCCCTTGGTCCGCCCCCGAGACCGCCGCAGCACCACCACGGCTGCCGTGAAGAGCGCGCACAGCGCCACGAACACGAAGATCAGCCAGTCGCCCCGCAGCCAGAATCCGATGAACGTCGTCAGCAGCGAGGCGGCCGCGACGCCCGCGAGATAGAACGTGCCGGTATGCAGTTCGGCCAGCGCCGCCCAGATCGCCAGAACCAGAAAAACCCATTGCATCGGCGAGCCCTCCGGCGGTGCCGCGCATCCGCACGACCGGAAGGACGATACGCCGATCGCGCGATGGGCGATAGGCGTCCCGCGCCGCCGCAGGGCGGCCTAAACCCGCTCCAGCAGCATCGCGATCCCTTGCCCCACCCCGATGCACATCGTGGCAATCGCCCGCTTCTGCCCCCGCACCTCCAGCGCCGAAAGTGCCGTCATCGCCAGCCGCGCCCCGCTCATCCCCAACGGATGCCCGAGCGCGATCGCGCCGCCATGCGGGTTCACGTGCTCGGCATCGTCCGCCAGCCCCAGCTCGCGCAGCACCGCCAGCCCCTGGGCCGCGAACGCCTCGTTGAGCTCGATCACATCCACTTCGCGCAACGAAATGCCGGTGCGCGCCAGCAGTTTGCGCACCGCCGGCGCCGGCCCAATCCCCATCACCCGCGGTTCCACCCCGGCGGTCGCCATCGCCACCACCCGCCCGCGCGGCGTGAGGCCGTGCTTCCTCGCCGCCGCCTCCGAGGCGAGGATCAACCCCGCCGCCCCGTCATTCACGCCCGACGCATTTCCCGCCGTCACCGTCCCCGGGTTGCGGAATGGCGTCTTCAGCTTCGCCAGCCCCTCCAGCGTCGTGTCCGCCCGCGGATGCTCGTCGGTGTCCACCACCACATCGCCCTTGCGCCCCTTGATCGTCACCGCGACGATCTCGCGGGCGAAAAACCCCGCCTCGCGCGCCGCGGCGCAACGCCGCTGGCTCCGATACGCAAACGCGTCCTGGTCCGCACGGGAGACCTGGAACGCCTCGGCAACGTTCTCCCCGGTCTCCGGCATCGAATCGATACCATAGCGAACCTTCATCATACCGTTGACGAACCGCCACCCGATCGTGGTGTCATAAACCTCGGCCGTGCGTGAAAACGCCTCCCCCGCCTTGCCCATGACAAACGGTGCCCGCGTCATGCTCTCCACCCCGCCCGCCAGCATCAGCTCGGCCTCGCCGGTGCGTATCGCCCGCGCCGCGGTGCCCACGGCATCGAGCCCCGATCCGCACAGCCGGTTGATCGTCGCCCCCGGCACTTCCACGGGATAGCCCGCAAGCAATGTCGCCATCCGCGCGACGTTGCGGTTGTCCTCCCCCGCCTGGTTGGCGCAACCGAGATAGCAATCGTCGAGCGCCGCCCAGTCCACCCCTGCGTTGCGTTCGCGCAGCACACGCAGCGGATGCGCCGCGAGATCGTCCGTGCGCACATCCTTCAGTACCCCGGCATAGCGCCCGATCGGCGTCCGCACGAAATCGCAGATAAAGGCCTCTCGCATGACGGTCCTCCGCTACCACGGCGCGGTCTAACACGTCCTCGCCCCGCCGCAACCGCGGACGGGGCTTGACGCTCAGCCATCAATCCGATATTTAACCAATAGGTAAAATACACCAGCTTCGAATGCTCACCCAAACCGCCGAACCCAATCTCTCCGCGACCTTCGCCGCCCTGGCCGATCCCACGCGCCGCGCCATCGTCGCCCGCCTCGCGGAAGGTGAGGCAACGGTCGGCGAGCTTGCCCGTCCCTTCGCCATCAGCGGACCCGCCATCACCAAGCACCTCGCGGTGCTGGAACGCGCCGGCCTCATCGAACGCAGCCGTCGCGCCCAGACACGCCCCTGCCGCCTCAACCCCGCCGCCCTGCACGACGCGGCCGACTGGATCGCGACCTTCCGCCGCTTCTGGGAGGAGAGCTTCGATCGGCTTGAGGAACACCTCGCGGTCGTGATGGCCGAACAACCGAAGCGAACCGAGGAGGAGAATGCCCCATGAACGATGCGACCCCGGTGCCGCGCGCCGATGGACGGGTGATGCTGGCGCGCCGTTTCGTTCGGGCGCCCCGCCCGCTCGTCTTCCGCCTCTGGGCCGACCCCAGCCACCTCGCGACGTGGTGGGGCCCGCGCGGCTTCACCACCAGTACGGAAAGCTTCGAGTTCCGTCCTGGCGGCGTTTGGCGTCACACCATGACGGGCCCGGACGGCACCGCTTATCCCAACGAGTCCCGCTTCGTCGCCATCGAGGCTCCGTTACGTATCGTCTACGATCACGTGACGCCCCCGTTCCGCAGCACCATAACGTTCTTGGAACGTGATGGCGGCACCGAGATCACCGTCCGAATGGCCTTCCCGAGCGCGGCCGAGCGCCAGCGTGTGGCCGCGGAATACGGTGCGGAGGCGGGGCTGCATCAGACCCTCGAACGCCTTGGTGAGGCGCTCAACGGAGCTGTGGTGGAAGCTGCCTTCGAGCGCGTCTTCCCCGTCTCCCCCGTGGCGATGTTCCGGATGTGGACCGAAGCCGGCCATCTCGCCGAGTGGTGGGGGCCCCGCGGGTTCACCAACCCGGTCTGCCAGCTCGAGCCAGTTGTCGGCGGTGCCATCTTCATCCTCATGAAATCCCCCGACGGCACGGAATACCCTATGGGCGGCGAGGTACTCATCATCGAACCGCCGCATCGCCTGGCCTTCACCGTCCGTGCCCTCGCCTCGGACGGCAGCGTCCTGCTGGAGGGCCATAACGCGGTCGAGATCCTCGACCACGCCGGCGGCTGCCTAGTCCGCCTGCGTGCTCTCGGCACCGCGCGCGACCCCGCGGCGCTCACGATGCTCGCGGGCATGCGCGAGGGCTGGAGCCTGTCACTCGATCGCCTGGAATCCCACGCTGCGACCTCCGCCGAGCGCGTCCTGTTCATCGAGCGTCGCTTCGACGCGCCACCCGAGGCCGTCTTCCGCGCCTGGACCGATCCCGACCAGGCCCGCCGCTGGATGGGCCCGCGTGGCTACACCACGACAATCTTCGAGCCCGCCTCCGCCCCCGGCCTTTCCTGGCGCGCCTGCCTGGTCAAGGACGACACCGGCGAGGAAAACTGGCAGAGCGGCAAGCTCCTCGTATTCGAGGAGCCAGGCCGTCTCGTCATGACCTTCGCCTGGGACCGTGCCGACGGTTCGCGCAGCCCGGAGACGATCGTCACCATCGTTTTCCTCCCGCAAGGACAGGGCACGTTGATGCGCTTCCGCCAGGAGGGCTTCGCCTCCATCCCAGCCCGCGAAGGTCACCAGGGCGGCTGGAGCAGCAGTTTCGACCGTCTCGCAGACCTCATCACGGGAGAACCCGCATGACGATCACCCCCTATCTTTTCTTTGAGGGTCGCTGCGAGGAGGCAATCGCCTTCTACGAACAGGCGATCGGCGCGCGTGTCGCGATGAAGATGCATTTCCGCGACGCCCCGCCCGCCGCACAGATCACGCCCGGCATCGCCGATAAGGTGATGCACGCCACGCTCATGGCCGGTGGCGCAGAACTGCTGGTTTCCGACGGCAAATGTGACGGTG
>DAIDJM010000051.1 GCA_027451405.1 Acetobacteraceae bacterium
CGCCTCGCCACTACTGATACCCGGCCACCCTCCGCTTCAACCTCTGCCAATAACGCAGCCTTCTCAGCCGCCGACCACATCCGGCGCCGTTCAACCCGCGCAACAATCTCTCCTTCCACCACCCACCTCCTTATGAGCCTATAGAAGGAGTCCTGCTAATCCCCTCAACGTCAAATCGCTACACGGCCAACACCGGCCGCTTACCGTAGCGGCCTGCCGTCAGCGCCGGCGCGTGCGGTTCACCACGGCCACTGCGATGATCAATGAACTGGCCGAGGCGGCACACGCCAACCAGCTCAGCCGCGCGCTCGGCCGCTGGGAACGGCTCGACCTGATCTGCATCGACGAGCTCGGCTACGTGCCGCTGGCGGAGACGGCGTGCGAACTGATGTTCCAGGTGATCGCCGATCGGGCCGAGAAAGCCGCGGTGATCGTCACCACCAACCTGCCGTTCTCCGAGTGGTCGCAGGTCATCCCCAATCCGCGCCTGTGCAAGGCGCTGATCGACCGCCTGACCGACCGTGCGCACATCATTACCACGGGGACGGACTCCTATCGCTTCCGCCGCACCACGGCGCAACGGAAGGCCGCCAAATCATGAACAGGAAGGAGAAAAAGAACCGCTGACAGGCAGGGCCGCCCCGCGGGGCGGCCCTGCCTGTCCAACCCCGGGAGGTGGGCCAGAATTCATCAGCACAAGTGGGCCAGAATCCATTGTCACAGCCACCCGGCGATAGGATTGCCGCAGCATGATACCGTGCTTGCGCGCCATGCGGGCGAGCGTCTCGATCCCCCTATGCAGCAGCTTGCTGTCAGTCGGAGGGCGGAGGACGCCAAGTTCCGGCAGCGTAGCCGATGGAAAGTGTCCGGAGGGCACCGCTTTCGGCTGCACCGTGGTGTCGATGGTGACCCGCTCGTAGTGCTTTTCCTCCACTGCCCCACCACGTTCGGCGGCCGCCAGCGTCTCGGCCAGCAGGGCTTCCATCCGCTCCGCCCCGATCCGCTGGCGCCAGCGCGTCATCGAGGATCGATCCAGCGGAAGCGTGTGCTGAAAATACGTCTCGCCGCAGAATGCCTGGACATACGGACTGTCGAGATAGCGCGCGCAGATTGCTTCGTCCGACAGGCCGTCCATGTGCTTGAGCAGGTGCAAGGCAACCATCAGCCGGGTCGGCAGCGCCGGCCGGCCCGCGCCTTCAGCATAGAGCGCGCCGAAGCGTTCTTCGAACACACGCCAGTCGATCAGCCGGCCAAGCCGCACCAGCGGATGACGCTGATCGATGACGTTCTCAAGACGCGAGCGGAACAGCTCCAGCTCATCCTGCGGCGATGCTGATTCTGGTGGCATCCACTCCCCCTGCCAATCCGACAATGGTTGGCTCAAAGCGCCGGAAATCAACAACGATCCCATCGCCTGTGCAACCGCCCGGCGATTTTGCAAGGTTTTCCCGTCCCAGCCCCCGCGCGCTTACAATTTCCAATACTGCCCAACAGGAAAATTCCGTGCCTATCCGTTTAAAGCAGACACCCACCATATGTAGGGTGGACCCATTCTCCGGAATAAAGCTGGGCATAGGTCGGAGCCGCGACGTCGCCGGCGATTCCGAGCAGCGAGCGGAAGGCGTTGAACGGGTAGAAGCGCCGGGTGAAGCGGAACGTGAATTCGTTGAGGTAAGCTTGTAGATGCTTGGCGCTCACGCCGTGATGGATGCCGTTGAGCCAGGTCTTCAAATTGGAGAAGACGAGATGGATCATCGGCATGAACTGTTCGGCGATTTCGGGATCGCCGCTTTCGGCAATCGGATGATGGTCGTAGCCCCGCTTACGCAAGCTGACGTAGCCGCTCCAATCGTCGGTGACGATCAGCGAGGCCGGCATGACGGCGTTCTCGACAAAGCCGCACAAGGAGTCGGCGCTGCGGTCGGCGACGATGGCCAATCGCACGCGACCGGCATAGCGACCGTCCCTTCGTTTGTCTTGCGCCGTCCCCGGCTTGCGATGGCGAACCTCGACAGCGGCGGACACCAATGTTTTGTGGTGGATGCCTCGGCCCTCGCCGCGCGTCCTTCCACCGACCCAGGTCTCATCGACCTCGACATGCTCTTTCGCCCGCCCCCCGATACGGTCCTGGTCCGGCCGCACCATGCCGGCGCGCAGTTTGTGAAGGATGCCGAACGCAGTTTCGTATCGTGTCAGCCCAAGTTGCCGCTGAAACTGAACCGCCGACATGCCCGGCGTCTGGCTGGCGACGAGATACGCGGCCCAGAACCAGACGCTAAGCGGCGTATGACTGCGCTCCATGACCGTGCCGGCCAAGAGGCCGGTTTGGCGTCGACACGCGCGGCATTCCAGGACACCGGGTCGGGTTGCAATGCGGAAGGGTTCACCAATCACGCCGCAATGCAAGCAGACAAAGCCCGCAGGCCAACGGGCGCGTCCAAGATAGGCGGCACACGCCGCGTCATCAGGGAACAGCTTCTGAAATTCGGGGAGCGATTGAGGAAACGCCAGATCGTCCCGCTGATGAATGTCGATGGCCGCCATGGCGGCCGCCACTAGCCCTAGTGGGTGTCTGAGTCAACCGGATAGGCACGGAAAATTCCAAGCAAGGATCAGAAAAAACTGATTTTTCACGGACGATTTTGTGCTCTAGCTTCCGGTGAATTTTGGCGTGCGCTTTTCGTGGAATGCCTCGACGCCTTCGCGGAAATCGTCGGATTGGCGGAGCCGGCTGTAGCAATGGCCTTCCAGCGCGATCGCGGTGGCGAGCAGCGCATCCTCGGTCTCGTTCAGCAGGCGCTTGGCGGTGCGCTGCGCCAGTGGCGAGAAGCCGCGCAACTCCTCGACCAGCGCATCGACGGTGGATTCGAGCGCGTTATCGGCCACACACTCGGTCGCGATGCCCCAGTCGAGCGCCTGCCGCCCGGTGATCCGGCGCGAGCGCATCACGATATCCTTGGCGCGGGTGATGCCGACGATTTTCTGTAGCCGCGCGGAGCCGCCCGAGCCTGGGATCTGGCCGAGTTTCTGTTCCGGCAGGGCGTAGCGGCAGGTTTCCGAGACGATGCGGAAATCGCAGGCGAGCGAGATTTCGAAACCCACACCGAAAGTGTAGCCGCGATTGGCCGCGATCACCGGCTTGGAGCAGCGCGCCGGGGCGGCAATGTTCCAGGCGAGATCGGACACGTGCTCGGGCGAGGCTTCGAGAAAGCCGCGAATGTAGCCACCGGAGGAAAAATGCTCGCCCTCCGCGCGCAGCACGATGACGCGCACGTCCGGGCGTTCGTCCAGCGCCTCGAAGACGCGGCGGAATTGGTCGCGCTGGGGCATGGCGATGGTGTTCATCGGCGGCCTGGCGAGGATGATGTCGGCGCGCTCGCGGGCTGCGTCGATCTCGACGCGGAAGCCGTCGAGGCCGGTCAGGCGCGGATCAATTGTCGTGTCGGTCATCAGATTTTGTCTCCGTGTGCGGATAACAAGGTTTCGGATTCGTATTCGCCGGCGATGAGTTTGCGGCGCAGCAGCTTGCCGACCGGCGACTTCGGGATGGCACTGACAAACACGTAGCGGCGCGGGCGTTTGAAATTGGCCAGACCCGATGCGCGGCAATGCGCATCGAGGTTTTGCTCCGTCACGTCGTCGGTGCGGGTGACGAAGGCGGTGACGATCTGGCCCCAGCGCGGGTCGGGCAGGCCAACCACCGCCACCTCGGACACCGAGGGATGCAGCGACAGGCAGCTTTCGATTTCGACCGGCGAGACGTTCTCGCCGCCGGTGATGATCATGTCGTCCACGCGGCCGGTGACGAACAGATCGCCATCATTGTCAAAATAGCCGGTGTCGCCGGTGAAATACCAGCCATCGGTGAAGGCGCGGGCATCGGCGTCCGGCCGGTGCCAGTATCCTTCGAATGCCTCGTCGCTCGCGGCGAGGACGATGATTTCGCCTTCCTCGCCGACCGGTGCTGCATCGTCAGGGTCTCTGCTGCCGAGGCGGAGCACCCGCACCCATTGGTTGATGCCGGCGCGGCCGGCGCAGCCGGGTTTGCGCGCGGCGTCCTGGTTGATGGTGAAGGTGTAGATTTCCGAGGAGCCGTAATGGTTGACGAACAGATCGGGCTGGAACGCGCGCGTCAGCGTTGCCAGCAACCCGTCGGTCATCGGTGCGCCGGCGAAGCCAAGCTTGCGCACCGAGGTGATGTCGCGCTTCGGAAAATCGGGGTGGCGGACGATGTCGTGATACAGCGTGGGCACCAGATATAGATTGGTCACGCGCTCCGCCTCGATCAGCGCCAGGGCTGTCGCGCAATCGAAGCGCGGCAGGCACACGAAGGCACCGCCGATCAGCGGCATCGCGAGCAGCGAGCGCACGCCCATGGTGTGGTAGAGCGGCATGACGCCGAGGGTGCGTTCGCCGCGCGCATAGAGGTTCTGCGCGACATGGGCGATCGCCGCAGCGCGCTCGGCGCGATGCCGGCGCGGCACGCCCTTGGGTTTGCCGGTGGTGCCGGACGTATAGAGCATCAGCGACCAGTCTTTTGCTTCCGCGCGTGGCCTGGCAACTGGGGCGTCGATGGCGGTGAGCGCGTCGAAGCTGATTTCGTCAGCGGCGGCTTTCTGGCCGATCGCGATGCGCGGCAGCGACCGGCAGATCGCGCTCGCCGCCACCGCGTTTGCCGAAACCGGCTCGAACGCGACGGCGCGCGCCCCGGAATTATCCACCGCGAAATCGAGTTCCTCCGGCGTCGCGCGCCAGTTGAGCGGGGTGATGACGATGCCCGCGAACTGGCAGGCCCAGTGCAGCGTCGCGGCCTCCCAACGGTTTTGCAGCAATGTGACCAGCCGATCGCCCGGTTGCAGCCCAAAGGAATCGAGCCCGGCGACCACCGCCGAGATACGCCGATACCAGGACGCATAGGTCAGCCGCACATCGCCATCGACAATGGCGAGCGCATCAGGATCGCGCGCGGCGCAGGCGGCGAAGCCGGTGCCCAGATCAAACATTGGAATCAGACATGTTTGGCGTCGCCACGCAGTTCGGCCGCCGCTTCCATCGCCGCGTCGATGATCGGCGCATAGCCGGTGCAGCGGCAGAGATGGCCGCCGATGACCTCGGTGATCGCCTCGACGGATGGTAATGGTGTTTCGCGCAGGAAGGCGTCGAGCGACATCAGGATGCCGGCGGTGCAGAAGCCGCATTGCAGGGCGTGATGGCGGCGGAACGCGGCTTGCAGGATCGACAGGCGGTATTGTCCGTCTTGATCGGGCGCGGGTGCCAGGCCTTCGACGGTGCGGACAACGCAGCCTTCGACCTGCACCGCCAATGTCAGGCAGGCGCGCGCGGGAGCGCCGTTGATCTGGATGGTGCACGCGCCGCATACGCCGTGTTCACAGCCGACATGGGTGCCCGTTGCCCCCAGGCCGTGGCGCAGCGCATCGGTGAGCAACGTGCGGGGCGCGACCTCGATTTCGACCGGCACACCGTTCAGGGTGAAGCTGACGCGATGTTTTTGTTTCTGGTTCAGGAGTGTCATGATCGCGCCGCCTCGATCACCTGGCGTCCGAGCTGGCGGACCAGATCGCGCCGGTAGCGGGCCGTGGCGTGCAGATCGTCGCGCGCCTCCAGCGCCCAGGCGAACTCGTTCAGGGCGTCGTCGAGTGCCGAACCTTCCAACAACGGAAACGCCCGCGCGGTTGGCCGGTCGGCGACCCCGCCCACGGCGAGGCGGATGCCCGCGACATCGACCATTGCGGCACACGCGACCATCGCGAAATCGCCATGCCGGCGCCCGACTTCGGCGAAAGCGTAGCCGGTGTTCGGGCGACGCATCGGGAAGGTCACCGCCTCGATCATCTCGTCATCGTCCTTGTCGATCAGCATGGTGCCGGCGAAAAATGTTTCGGCGGGTACCGTGCGCCGCTTGCGCCGGCTGCGCAGCCGGATCGTGCCGCCAAGGGCTGTCAGGCAGAGCGGGATTTCGGCACTCGGGTCGGCATGCGCCGCCGAGCCGCAGATTGTGCCGCGTGCGCGGGTCTGCCAGTGCCCGACCCAGGGGAGTGCCGCAGCGAGCAAAGGGACTTCGTTGGCGAGGCCGGGGCGTTGCTGAAGTGTGGCTTGCCGAACCGCGGCGCCAACGATCAGTTCGTTGCGTTGGGTGGTGATTTCGCCGAGCGAGGCCACGCGCATGATATCGACCAGCACCGAAGGCCGGGTCAGCCGCATGTTGAGCATCGGCACCAGCGATTGGCCACCGGCGAGAACGCGCGCGTCGCCGCCATGCTGGTGCAGCGCGGCGAGCGCCTCGTCGATCGAGTCCGCGCGCAGATAGTCGAACGGCGGCGGCTTCATCGGCCGATCCTCAGCCACGCGCGCAACCGGGCGAACCGGCTGGATGTCGGTTTCGATCCGCCGGCCTTGCGGGCGAGCGCCGCGAAGAACTGGCCGATGATGATTTTTGTCGCGCCGTCGAGCAGCCGGTCGCCGATCGAGGCGATCTTGCCGCCGACGGCGACTTCGTAGGTATAGGCGATCGCGGTGCCTGCCCCGTCCGGTGTCAGCGTGACGCAGCCGCGGCCGTCACCCGATCCGAGGCCGCCGGTGATGGCGCCGGTCAGGGTGGCTTCGCGCGGCGGAGTAAGATCGGCAAGACTGACGTCGGCGCGGTATTTCCCCTTGACCGGGCCGATGCCGAGCGTCACCGTCGCCTGAAAGCGCGTATCGGACAGTTTGCGCACACCGTGCGAGCCGGGGATCAACCCGGCGAGGATGTCGGGATCGAGCAGCATCGCCCAGAGCGTCTCCGGGCTTGCCGCCACCGTGGTCTCGCCCGCACCGCGCAAGGTACGATCGCCCGGCTTCGCGGCTTTGGTGCTGGCGATGCCGGCGGGCGGCGGGGCTTCGTCGCCGCGCGCCAGTGCCGCGAGTTTCGCCGGGGTCAGCGGCAGGTCGATCGCGGCGACGCCCAGCGCATCCGCCACCGCGTTGGCGAGGCAGACCGGGGTGGACATGCAGTTGCCTTCGCCGACACCCTTGGCGCCGAGCGGGGTGAAGGGCGATGGGGTTGCGATGTGCAGGATGTCGATGCGCGGTACTTCGGTCGCGGTCGGCAACAGGTAATCGGCGAAACTGCCGGCGATGAAGGCGCCGTCATCGCCATAGGCGAGTTCCTCGAACACGGCCGCGCCCAGCCCTTGCGCGAAGCCGCCGCGGATCTGGCCATCGACCATACCGGGATGCAGGATGGTGCCACAATCATGCATGGTCACGTATTTGTCGATGCGGGCCTTGCCGGTGATGCGATCGATTTCCACGCCACAGAAATCGAGAATGAACCCATGACAAAGCGAGGAGTTCACCTCATCCGCCTCGGTCGGTGCGGTAAGTTCCGGCGGCGTCCAGAACACCGTCTCGCGGATCGCCTGGCCGACATCGTCGGGCATTGTGCCGGGTGCCCAATGACTGGTCGCGGCGATCCGGTTGAACGGCAAAACGAGACCGGGGTTGCACCGCGAGGTGATTTTGCCGCCGGCAAAGACCAGATCATCGGCCAATGTGTTGAGCTGGCTTGCCGCGATGCGCGCGAGCCTGGCGCGCAGTTTTTCCGCCGCGAGCTTGGCGGCACCGGCAACGGCGGGGGCGAACCGGCTGGAGTAGTTGCCAGAGGCGATCGACCAGGCGTCCTTGGCGGTGTCGAGATCGGTGATGACGCGAATGTCGATGGGGCGCAGACCGAACACATCGGCGATCACCTGGGCGAGCACGGTGCGATGGCCCTGACCCTGCGGCACCGAGGCGACCTGGACTGTCACCGCACCCAGCGGATCGAGGCTGACGGTGGCATTCGCCTGCGCGCCGTTTTTCGGGCCGGCTTTGCGGCGCTCGGCGGCGGTGAGCACGGTGGTGATATAGCCCATGTTCGACACGCTCGGCTCGACCACGGCGGCGATGCCGATGCCGTAAAGCCGGCCTTCGGCACGGGCGTGGTCGCGTTTTTCGCAGAGCGCCTGATAACCCCCGTCGCGCAGCGCGATGTCGAGCGCATGGGCATAATCGCCGGAATCATAGAGCGCGCCGGTCGCGGTGCGATAGGGGAATGTCTCGGCCGGGATCAGATTGCGGCGGATGATGTCGATCGGGTCGAGCCCGAGTTCCACCGCGATGCGCTGCATCAGCCGTTCCAGCGGGTAATAGACCTGCGGGCCGCCGAAACCGCGCACCAGACCGGTTGGCGTCTTGTTGGTCAGCACCACGCGGTTGCGAATTTTCACATGCCTGATCGCATAGGCGCCGGTCATGTTGCCGTGCATGCGATAGAGCGTCGCCGGTTCGGGGGCCCGCAGATAGGCGCCGCAATCCTCCAACTGGTCCCAGTCCAGGGCAAGCACCCGGCCGTCGCGATCGACGGCGGCGGACAACGTGGTGACGCGATTGGTGGCGGCGACCGAGGCGGCGAGATGTTCAAGCCGGTCCTCGATCCATTTCACCGGGCGTCCGACCAGGCGGGCGGCGGCGGCGATCAGCACCACATAGGGGGCGACGCCCTGCTTGACGCCGAAACTGCCGCCGGAATCGGGCGGCATGCGCAGACGCAGCCGGTTGCCCGGCACAGCCAGCGCCCGCGCGACCACCGCATGAATGCTGAACGGGCCCTGAAAATTCGCCAGAACGTCGAATGCGTCTTCATGCGGATCATATTCGGCGATCACGCCATAGGTTTCGATCGGCGAGCCGGTATTGCGGGGATAACGGCTGGTTATCGAAATCCGGTGCGGTGCTTGCGCGAAGGCGGCATCGGGGTCGCCGTAGGTGAAGGCGCGCTCGCTCGCGAGATTGCCGCCCAGGCCGTCGTGAAGCACCGGCGCCGCCGGTGCCAGTGCCGCCTCGGGATCGACCACGGCGAGCCGGGGCCGATAGGTGACCTCGATCAGGTCGAGCGCATCCTCGGCGATGTAGCGATCGGCCGCGACCACCACGGCGACCGGCTCGCCGACATAGCGCACGCGATCGGTCGCCATCGCGCGGGCCTCGATCGGGGCGCGCACGCTGGCCACCAGGGGGGTGGTGATCGCCGCGAGATCGGTGCCGGTCAGCACGGCGGCCACACCCGGCAGGGCGCGCGCGGCCGCCACCTCGATCGCCTCGATCGCGGCGTGCGCGTGGGACGAGCGAAGGATGGCGGCATGGAGCGTGCCGGGCCGGGTGCCGAGATCGTCGATGTAACGGCCACGCCCGGACAGCAGTGTGGCGTCCTCGACACGCTCGATCGATTGTCCGACCCAGGTCGCGGGCGATCCGTCCATAGGTTTCCTTTGCCTAAAGTTCCGTTTCGAAATCAGCCGATCGGATGCTGCTCGCCAAAACAAGAAGTCGGATACGGATGGCAGGGCCGCCGAACCATGACGGCCCGTCGCTTCACTTGCCGAAAAGTCTCAAAATCGCAGCACCGCCCTGAACTCACTGGGGGCCACGCTCACATGGTCGCGGAAGAACCGGCTGAAATGCGCCGGCGAACCGAAGCCGAGATCGGCGCCAATCGTGGTGAGCGGCGCGTCGCTCGCGGCAACCAGGTTCACCGCGCACTCGACCTTCAGCACATTGAGGAACACGTGCGGGGTGACCCCCGTGGAACGCTCGAACATGCGAAAGAAATGCGCGCGCGACAGGCCGGCCGACTTCGCGATCTGCGCCATGCTGGCCCCGGCCGCTGGATCGGCGCGCATCGCCCCGATGGCGCGGCGGATGCGCCGGTCCATCGTCACCGTCCGGGCGAGATCCCAGAGCGAGCCGCCGATGCTGCGCCAGGGCGTGAAGCGGTCGATCACCGCGATCATCAGATCGGAGAGCAAGGCTTCCTTGGCGGCGGAGGGTTCCGGCGCGTGAATCATCTCGGCGACCAGATCGCGTGACAAATTCTGGATCCGCGCATCGACCGCGCCTGTCGCGGTATCGAAAAAACCCGGGGTCGCGCTCGCGATCCAGTTCGGCCGGAATGCGCGCAGCCAGCGCGGCTCGATGTAAAGCGCCAGGATCAGCGCGTTGCGGCGCGCCGGATCATGCACATAGGCGTGGGTCTCCCACGCGTTGATCAGCACGGCCAACGTGTCGGTGAGTGGTGCGACCCGGTCGCCGACCGCGAATTGGGTGTCGTCGCCGTCGATTTTCAGCAGCACGTGGCAATGCGGATGGGCGTGGCGGACCAGGCTGCGATCCATGTCGAGCAGCGCCACCCTGCCGAATTCGCCCTTTGTGATGCGGAGCGCGTGAGACATCAGCCTGGTTCCGTGTTGTTCCGATCAGACGCCAACCGATTGCCTGACTACCAGTCCATCGGCCGCCCGTGATACATTGTCCAGCGCCAGCCGTCCAGGCGCATGAAGCGGGTGAAGTTCTCCGGCGCGGAAAAGCCGAGCGTCTCGGCGACCGTATGGACCTTCCGGCGCTCCTCGACCAGAAATTTCAATGCCATCTCGACGGTCCGCGCGCGCAGATACAGGCCGGGGCTGACGCCGACGCCGAGGCGGAACAATTCGTTGAAGCGCGGCCGCGACCGGCCGGCGATGCGGGCAAACCGGTCGAGATCGGCATCCGATCGCACCATGGCGTCCCCCATCGCCCGAACCGTTCTGCGGATGCGGAAATCGACGCTCCGGGAGGCATCGGGCGACGCGACCCAGCGCTCGTCGCGCAGTTGGTGATGCAATAGCCCGGCCAGCAGCCGCGCGGTCAGCGTCTCGATCGATCCGCCATTGCTGATCGCGGGTGCCGACAGCGCATCGGCGAGGTCATCGCGCAACCTGCCCTGCGCGGGCGTGATCGGCATCGCGCAACGCAGGAACCGGCGGGAGGCGGCATGGTCGAATCGAGTCCGATCGAGCCCGCCGATCCAGGCGGGGTCGATATAGAGGGCGACGAAGCGGCTGCGGCGCCCATCCGCGCGCGGAACATAGGACCGTGGGCGGATACTCGATCAGGAGATGCACGCGGCGCCCATCCGCGCGCGGAACATAGCGATGCGGCTGCCAGCTATTGACCAGCACGACCATGTCGCGACGCAAGGGTGCAAGCGCGCCATCCACCTCGAATTCCTGGTCCGGGCCATCGAGCTTCAGGATCAGATGGCAATGCGGATGAGCGTGCCGGATCAGCCCGTCCTCCATGTCGAGAAGGGCGACACGGCCGAAATCGCCATGCGCCAGGCCGGTCGAGCGTTCCATCATACGCGACTATAGCAGACCCAGCGGCATCCAGGCCCAGTTTCTCTCCCAATCTCTTCTCCATCGCGCGAAAAATCATCCGCAATGATAGGAAACGCGCCGCAGTGACCTGTGCGCGCGTAGGCAGGCAGCCGCATTCTCTGCGTTCCATCGTCAGACCCGATCAGAATGTGAGGAGAAACCGCCATGACCGATATGCTGGAGACAACCGCGGCTTCGCCCGATATGACCCGATCGGCGCGCGCGAACCCGCGCGATATCCGCGAGGCCGCACGCCAGCAGCGCTTCAAGCAGGATTTTGTTGCCGATACGCCGGCCTGGTATCGTGGCGAGCTGCATCTTGCGTTCAACGTCCTGCTACCCGTCGGGGTGATCGCCTGGTGTGCATCGCAAATGCAATCGCCGAGCCCCGCGGTCTGGCTGTTGGTGTTGCCGGTGGCCCTGCTCGGCAACTGGATCGAATGGGCGGCGCATCGCTACATCCTGCATCGCCCCCTTCCTGGCCTGAAGATGATCTACAAGCGGCACTGTTCGGTGCATCATCAGTTCTTCACCCATCACGATCTCGGCTTCTCCGGACACCGTGAATGGCGCGCATTACTGTTTCCGCCCTTCGCGCCGGCGGGTTTCATCGTCGCCGCGATTCCACCCGCCCTTCTGCTCGGCTGGCTGGTCTCGCCGAATGCCGGCTATGTCGTCGAGATCACCATCGCGGCGTATTATCTGCTCTACGAGGGGCTGCACACGCTGTCGCATTTCGACAACGAGGATTATCCCTGGCTGGCCCACATGCCGCTGGTGAATACGGTGCGGCGGATGCATCGCATCCATCACGTCCTCGGCTTCATGCAGACGCGCAATTTCAACCTCACCTTCCCAATCTGCGATGCGCTGTTCGCCACCAGTGATCTCGATCGCGGCCTGGTGGGAACGTTGTTCAACGGCGAGTCCGATACCTACGTCCGGCGCGACCTGCGCCCAGATCCCGAAGCACCACAAAATGAGACTGTTTGATAAGTGGCGCGACCGACCGGTCAATCGGAACACGGTGCAAGGTGCTATACACAGCCTGCAAACATCAGAATAAGATCGGGAGAGATAATGTCCGTGACCACTGATACCGTCACCCCGGTGATCGTGCCGGGACGGCGACAGATCGCCGCCGCGATCATCGCCTCCTGCCTCGGCTGGTCGCTCGATCTTTATGATCTGTTCCTGCTGCTGTTCGTGGCCCCGGTGATCGGCAGGCTGTTCTTTCCGACAAGCTCCGCCACCCTGTCTCTCGCGGCGGTCTATGCGGCCTTCGCCGTGACGCTGTTGATGCGCCCGGTCGGTTCCGCGCTGTTCGGCAGCATCGCCGATCGCCAGGGGCGCAAGCGGGCGATGACGATCGCGGTAATCGGGGTCGGCATCGCCACCGCTTTGTTCGGAACCCTGCCGACACTGGCGCAGATCGGCATTTTTGCACCGATTTTGTTCCTGGCGCTGCGGCTGGTGCAAGGCGTGTTCGTCGGCGGCGTGGTCGCCTCGACCCACACGATCGGTACCGAAACCGTGCCGGAGCGCTATCGCGGCCTGCTCTCGGGCTTCATCGGCGGCGGCGGTGCGGGGATCGGCGCGCTGCTCGCCTCGATCGCCCTGGCGGTCATGTCCCGCTTGTTCCCTGGCGCGGAATTCGCGGTCTGGGGCTGGCGCTGCATGTTCTTTACCGGCCTGCTATCCGCCGGGCTTGGCCTGTTCGTGTTCCGCTCGCTCGAGGAATCGCCGCTCTGGCGCAACGCCGAACCGGCGGCGCGCACCCAGGCGCCGCTCGGCACGCTGCTGAGGCGACCGCATCGCGGTGTGCTGCTGGTCAATCTGCTGCTCACTATCGGGGGTGGTGCTGGCTACTACCTGACCTCGGGCTTCATGCCGAGCTTTCTGCATCTGGTCAGCCGGCTCGGCCGGGGCGCGACGGCGCATATCCTGATCCTCGGCAGCCTGGTCGCCATCGTATCGGCGAGCGCGGGCGGCGCGCTCAGCCAGTGGATCGGCCGCAAGCCGGCTTTCCTGATCATCGGCGCGGTCAACCTGATCGCCCTGCCGCTGCTCTATCTGCGGCTGGCGCATGCCACCAGCCTCGGCGAGATTACCTGGCTGGCGCTTGCCGTCGCCTTCCTCGGCAATGCCGGCTATGCGCCGGTGCTGATTTTCCTGAACGAACGCTTTCCCACGGCGTTGCGCGCGACCGGCACGGGTCTGTCATGGAATCTCGGCTTCGCGGTGGGTGGCACGATGCCGTTTCTGGTCTCGCTCGCGAGTGGCTCGGTCGGCGGGATCGCACCGACCCTCGCGGCGTTCTGCGGCGTGCTGTTCGCGATCTACCTGATCGGTGCCCTGGTGGTTCCCGAGACGAGGGGACGCCTTGGATGAGCGCTCAATTGGATGGTAAAATCGTCATCGTCACCGGGGCCGCGCGCGGCATCGGGGCGGCTTATGCCGAGGCGCTCGCCGCGGCGGGCGCCGGCCTGGCGCTCTGCGATCTGGATGCGCCGCGCGAGACCGCCGACCGGCTGCGCGACCAGGGTGCCCCGGTGCTCGACATGGCGTGCGATGTCGCGGATCGGGCCTCGGTCACGCGCTTCGCCGCCGCCGTCGAGGGCCGGTTTGGCGCCGTCGATGTCCTGGTTAACAATGCCGGGCTGTTCGCCAACCTCGGCTTCAAGCCGCTGGAGGAGATCGACGATGCGGAGTGGGACCGGGTGATGGCGGTCAATGTGCGCGGCGGTTTTTCATGCAGCCGGGCGGTGGTGCCGGTCATGCGCCGGCAGGGCCGTGGCAAGATCATCAACATCGCGTCGGGCACCGTGTTCAAGGGCGTGCCCTACATGCTGCATTATGTCGCCTCGAAGGGGGCGGTGGTGGCGATGACGCGGGCGATGGCGCGCGAACTCGGCGATGCCGGCATCACCTGCAATTGTCTGGCGCCGGGCCTGACCATGAGCGAAGCGGTTCTGGGCAACGCCGACTGGCAGGGCGAGGCGGCGCGCGGCAATATCGCGAGCCGCTGCCTCAAGCGCGAGGCGACACCAGCGGACCTGACCGGCGCGCTGCTGTTTCTCGCCGGACCCGCCAGCGATTTCATGACCGGCCAGACCATCGTGGTCGATGGCGGATCGGTGATGCATTGACCTGCTCAGCGCCGCTCATCATCGGCATCTCGGGCGCTTCGGGAGCGATCTATGGCATCAGACTGCTCGAAATTCTGCGCGGTCTCGATATCGAGACGCATCTGGTGATGTCGCGTGCCGCCGAGATCGCCCTGATCCACGAGACCGACCTCAAGGCCGCCGATGTCAGGGCGCTCGCCACCATCGTTTATGCGCCGGGCGATATCGCCGCTCCGATCGCCTCGGGCTCGTTCAAGACGCGCGGGATGATCATCGCCCCATGCTCGATCCGCAGCGCCTCGGAAATCGCGACCGGCACCACCTCGACCCTGTTGAGCCGGGCCGCCGACGTCATGCTCAAGGAGCGCCGGCGGCTGGTGCTGATGGTGCGCGAGACGCCGCTGCACGCGGGGCATCTGAAAACGCTTCTGGCCCTCGCCGAACTCGGCGCGATCATCGCGCCGCCGGTTCCTGCTTTCTACGCGCGGCCCGATACCCTCACCTCGATGATCGATCATACGCTCGGCCGGGTGCTCGACCAGTTCGATATCGAGTCCGGCACCGTCCGGCGCTGGGATCGTGCCCTTGCCACAAGGACCATGCCATGAGCGAAACCCATTCCGGCCCGATCACCGATTTCCGTGGCTGGCTCGATCGCCTCGCCGCGACCGACCGGCTGGCGATCGCCCGCCCCGGCTTGGCGCTCCTCCATGAAATCGCCGCTCTCAGCAAACGCCTCGACGGATCGAAGGCGAGTTTCTGCCCGGCGCCGAATGGGACGCATACGATACCGGTGGTGTCCGGCCTGCTCGGCGCGCGGAGCTGGATCGCCGAGGCGCTCGGAGTCTCCGAGGCTGCCGTGCTCGCGCGTTTCGCCGAAGCCTGTGCGAACCCGCTGCCCTGGCGCGAAATCAGCGCGGCACCGGTGCAGGAGATCGTGCAGCGCCCAGCCGATCTCGCGACCCTGCCGATCCCCACCCATAACGAGCACGACAGCGGTGCTTATATCACCGCCGGCCTGCTGATCTGCCGCAATCCGCGCACCGGCGTTCAGAATGTCGCGATCCATCGCTGCCAGGTGAACGGCCCCGACGAGATCGGGATTCTGCTCCTGCCGCGCCATACCCTCGCTTTTTTCGATGCCGCCGAGGCGGCGGGCACGCCGCTGGAAATGGCTATCGTGATCGGTGCCGATCCGCTCAGCCTGCTCGCGTCCCAGGCGATCGTGCCGATCGATCATGACGAACTGGAAATCGCCGGCGCGCTGCACGGTGCACCGCTCGAGGTGGTAAAATGCGTCACCAATGCGGTGCGCGTGCCGGCCCATGCCGAAATCGTGCTGGAAGGCGCGATCCTGCCGCGCGAGCGCGCCCCGGAAGGGCCATTCGGCGAGTTTCCGCAATATTACGGGGAACGCGCCGAGCGCCACGTCATCAAGCTGAGCGCGATCACCCGCCGGTCCGACGCCATTTTTCACACCATCGTCGGTGGCGGTCTCGAACATCTGCTGCTCGGTGCGATTCCGCGCGAGGCAAGTCTGCTTGCTTTGTTGCGCCAGATGTTTCCCGGCATTCTCGATGTCCATCTGTCGATGGGCGGAGTCGGCCGGTATGTGCTTTATGTGAAACTCAAAAAACGGCAAAACGGCGAGGCCAGGAACGTGATCGCCGGCGCCTTCGCCGCGCATTACGACATCAAGCACGTGATCGTGGTGGATGAGGATGTCGATATCCACAATCCGCGCGATGTCGAATGGGCGGTCGCGACCCGCGTGCAGGCCGACCGCGACCTGGTGATCATCGCCGACGCGCAGGGATCGAAACTCGATCCCTCGACCGATGCCGGCGTCGGCGCCAAACTCGGCATCGACGCGACGATTCCGCTCGATGCGCCGGCAATGAAATATATCCGCATCCGGGTACCCGGCGAGGACAGCATCGATCTCGCAAAGCTCCTGGCCCCCGATTGCCCTGGATGGCGGCAAGCCATGTGCAAGTGACGTGCTACTCCTTGTCCACTGAGGTGGAGGGGGCTCAACGGCAGCGGGTCAAAACTGCCGACGCGAATTCATCTTCTTGCCAGACCTTTTCATCGGGGCGACGCTTTGGACCGATTTCGCGCTCTTCCACGATTCCCGGCAGGACCAGACAGACACGCTCCGAGGCATGAACGATTTTCGGGAAATCCGGGGAAATGATCAGACCTGCTTCAATGTGCGGCCCTCAGAGATGATGGTGTGGCATAATGAGTCGCGGCGTTTCCTTGATCGGGAATTGCGCAAGCCGTTCGATGGATCGACGGTTGTCGTAACGCATCACGCGCCGTCGATCAGGTCGGTTTCGGAACGATTCCGCTTTGATCCGGTCACGGTAGCCTTTGCGTCCCGGTGCGACGATCTTTCCCGAGGACCATGCGGCCCTGAAGAAGGTCCGTGCTGATATTCTGGTCTGCCCCGAAGCGCCGTCGAGCCATCACCACGGATTCGAAGGGATTGACGATCTGGCCCGCGACATGCGCGTCGGGTTGATCGTTCATGGCCACCAACACCACAGCTACCAGGGTCATACGCGCGACGGGATTCCGGTGCGCGGGCTCGGCCTGGCAGAACCGTGGTTGTATCGGCACGGGGACGATGAATAATGAAACCGCACATCCTCTCGGATAAAATCGCGCAGCGACCGTCAGCTTCTGACGAAATTGCGAAGCGCAATATGCTCGTCGCGAGGCTCGGCCCGACGGCCAAATCCAGGGGCAACATTCTGACCCGGGGATGTCCCGTCGGATGTTGAATTGAGGGGAGCGGCGTTGCCTGCCTTGAGCCAGTAAGCTCGGGGTCTCGAATCCACAGAGAAAGGCAACGCCATGAAGAGGGATACCACACCTGGAGCGGCAACGCTGCCGGGAAGTGTCGAAGAGGCCTGGGAAAAAGTAGGGGTGAGTTTTGAGCGATTCTGCCTCAGCGCCGGGGTCGCGACGTTGACCGCGATGATGGAACAGGATGCGGCGGCGCTGTGTGGACCGCGTCATGGGCGTGAGGCAAGCAGGCCCGGCCATCGCTGGGGCAGGACGAAAGGGCCGGTCGGTTTTCATGGCGGCAAGATCGTGGTCGAACGACCGCGGGTTCGCGTGAAGGGTGGCAAGACCGAACTCGCCTTACCGTCCTGGTCGGCAGCGATGTCCGAAGACTGGCTGGGACGATGGGCATTGAACCTGATGCTGATCAATGTCTCGACCCGGCGGTTCGGCCGCGCGGTGCGCCTGCCGGACGGCGATGTTCCGGCGGAAGCCGGTTCTGGCGTGTCGAAATCGGCAGTCTCACGCCGGTTCGTGGCGCTGTCGGCGGAGCGTATGGCCGCATGGATGGCGGCGGATCTGTCCAAGCTCGACCTGCTGGTGATCCAGATCGACGGCATTCATCTGGCGGAGGATCTGACGATGCTCGCGGCCGTGGGCATCGATAGTCAAGGGACCAAGCATCCGCTCGGGGTGATCGAGGGGGCAACCGAGAATGCCGCGGTGGTTCAGGCTCTGCTCGACAATCTGCTGGCGCGCGGCCTTGATCCAGATGCGAACCGGTTGTTCATTATCGACGGGGCCAAGGCCCTGACCAAGGCGATCCGCCAGACTTTCGGCCGGATCACACCGATCCAACGATGCCAAGTGCATAAATCCAGGAATATAATCGACCGCCTACCGAAATCGCTCCATGCCTCAGTGCGCAAAGCTCTCCGCCAGGCTTGGGAACTCGACGATGCCGACCAAGCCGAGAAACTGCTTCGCAACCTCGCGCGGCGGCTCGAACAGATCGCGCCCGGCGTCGCCGGCAGCATCCTCGAGGGGTGAACTGGGCCCCGAAAATGGGACCATGGGCTTAATTGGAAGATGCGTCGCTCAGTTGTGGTAAACGGAGCGAGTTATGAGCAAAACGAGACGGACGATTGATGCGGCGTTGAAGGCGAAGATTGCCTTGGAAGCGTT
>DAIDJM010000052.1 GCA_027451405.1 Acetobacteraceae bacterium
GTGAACCATGCATCGCCCTGCGCCGAGCCGGTCAGCGTGCCCGTCCGCACGGTTCCGCTGCTGGCATCGATCGCGCCGCCCATCGCCACGAGCGCGAGGGTGCCCGCTGGGCTCGTGCTGGCGCCGGTCAGCAGCGTGCCCACAATCTGCAGGTCACCGCCCGCGGTCAGGCTGATATTCCCCGCGCTCGACTGAACCACCGCGCCGGACGCAATCGTCAGCCCGCCCGAGGTGGAGAGTGTGATATCGCCAGTCGCCGCGGCCCCCGCCAGCGAGCCGATCGCGTTGCTTGCACTCCCCAGCGTGACACTGGCGGCACCACCGATCGAGAGCGCGTCGGTGAGGATCTGGCCGGTGTTGCTGGCAGTGTCCGTCTCGGTGATTGCGCCTGCCGCGGCAAGCGAGACGGATTTTGACGCCGTAAAGCCGTTCATCGGGTTGCCGCCGGCGAGCACACCCGCGATCGTAATTGCGCCGGCCGAACTGAAGACGAAGTTGGGCGCCAGCAAGCTCAGCCCGTGGCTGATCAGAATATCCCCGCTATTGCCCGGGCCGGTCAGGAGGGTCGTGAGGGAAATATCGTTCAGGCTTTTCAGCACCGTGGTGCCGTGATTGGCGATCAGCGTGATCGCGCCGTTCGTATCCGTGACGCTGCTATTGTCGGAAAGAAACTCGCTGAAGGTCAGGCAATTCGCCGTCATCCCGCAATTGGGAGCGATGGTGTATGACCCCGTTACCGTCGTGCCGGTAGCGGTCGCCCGCGTGACCGCGCGAGCCTGACGGATGGCGGGTTTCGCCGGCGGTGCGGCCATGTGGATTGCGGCCAGTGGCGGCCCGCTGGGCTGAACCACCGGCGGCTGGACATCCATTTCGACATCGCCGCCAAAGCCAGCCACGAGCACGCGCGACGGCCGGGCATGCGCTCCCTCGATCGCGCTGCGCATGAGCGCATCAGCCGCGCGCACGCCGAGACGAACCGTGCCGTTCTCGATCGGGACCGTCTCGCGGCCGACGACGACGACTGTATGTTTACCGTATTGTTTTACCTGTGGCGCGACGTTAAGCGCGATCAGCCCGTCGCCATAGGTGTCGAGCGCGTAGGCCGCTTTGTGGTTGAAGATGACGCGCGCGATACCGGCTTCGATCGTCGCCGCGTGGCGCATGGCGGGGGCGACGAGCGGCCCGAGACCGGCATCCCGAAGTGCTCGCCCCGCGGCTCGAGCTGCGGGCCGGAGGCTCGGGCTGGCCGCAAACCGCAGCGGGGCGGGCTGGCGCAGCGGGTGCGCCCAGGTCGGGAGGGTGCCGAACAGCGCGGCGGTGCCGGCAAGCAGCCAGGCCCGGCGATCCCGATGAGCCACGTCGTCCCTCCGCCTCAGAAAGAATACGTTAAGGCTTTTATTTTTTGCGCGGAAGGCCGCGATGGATCGTCATTTCGAGAAAAGCCAAAATCTTCTGCGCCTTGGAGACCGGGTCCAAGGCGACAATTTTTTCGGCGTCATTTTTGGAAAAGGAAAACCGACCATTACGGCATCATGGGCCGCACGAACATCGAAGCCTGCCTGCCATCCGGCAATCCCGTCCCACGCAGGGTGGCCTTGTGGCACCGGAACAGTGTCTCCCCCGGTTCGATCGCGAGGTGCCCGGGCGCGCCCAGGGCCTGAAGCGCGACATCGAGCGCATCCGGGTCGAATTGCTCGTCGAGCGCGCCGAGCGTGAGTGCCTCCGCCGCTGGCCACCAGGCATCGGGCGCGAGGCCGCCGGCGTGGCATGCGCCGAGCGCCGTGAAGGGGAAGAAGCGGCCCGCGCGGTCGACACTCGGGAAGAGCACACCGAGATGCGGAACAGGCCCAGCGATGCCGGCGCCCAACGCGAGATGCCACACCGGCGCTTCGAGCCAGGCGGCCTGCCAGGCCTGGCCGAGCTGAGCCTGGCTCTCGCGCAGCAGCAGGCTCAGCCAATCCGCCCAGGGTTCGGTGAAACCCGGCGGCATGCGGCGGGCGAGAAAATCGCCGCGCGCCGGCGACTTGCCATAAAAGCCGACCGGCTCAGCCATGCGCCAAACGCTCGAGGGCCAGCAGGAATGTTTCGTAGGCGACATGGCTGCGGTCGTGCAGCCGGGTGCTCCAGGGAAAGCCCTGCCGCTCGCCCCGGATCGCCAGCCCGGCGATCGCCTCGGGATGGGCGCCCGCGCTGACCAGGGTGCGCAGGAACGTCTCTCCGGCGGCACCGTGTGGCGCACGCTGCGAATGGCCGCCGATCCAGTGCGCCACCGGTGTCGCCCGCGCCATCCAGTCGAAGGGGGTAGCCAGCAGCACGGCGCCGCCGGGCTTGGCGGCGCGCGCCATCTCGGCAAGCAGAAGCCTTGGCGCCGGCAGACAGTCGAGCAGGTTCAGCGCCATCACGATGCCCGCCGACGCGTCCGCGAAAGGCAGCGCGGTGGCGTCGACAGCCCAGAAATCGACGCGTTCGGCGCCTGGCAAATCCACCGCGAACCGTCGCTCGTCATACGCGAGACCAATGCGGCGGCGGAGATACTGCACCGATCCACCGGCCGCGCGCTGCGCGATCCGGAGCAGTCCCAGATGAGAATCGAGCCCCAGCACCAGGGCGCTCGGTTGGGCGGCGGCGAGTGCGAAACTGGCACCTCCGGCCGCACAGCCGAGATCGAGCGCATGCGCCGGGGACGGTACCGCGCCGAACAGATCCAGCAGCGCCTGGGCACAACGCGCCGCCGCGCCGGGCAACGGCGTTGGGGAAAGTTCGGCCGGGTCGAAGGCCGCGTAGGAATCCCAGGCATAGGTCGAGAGTGTCTGGCGCAGCGTGTCGAGCCAGCTGTCGGGTCCGATGGCGTCGCCCAACAATGTTTCGATATCAGATGGTAAATCGTCGCGCAGCATCAGGCCGATGCCCTGGGCGGCAAGCAGCTGCGTCACGTCCGGCGCAATCACGGGTATGCCGTCGAGGATGGGATATTCGCGCGCGCAATCGGGGTTCGGGCAATGCAGAATCCCGTGCCGGATGCGGCCGCTCTCGCGCGCGAGGATTTTCGCGAGATTGAGGGGCGCGTCGACGCCAGCGGCGCGGCAGCGCGGACAGACCGGCGCGAAAGCGTCGAAATGGGTCAGGCGCATCGCGACCCGGCAGCCAGGGTCAGCCGATCAGGACAGTGGGACAGCCGGGCGGCTGGATGATGCCGGTTGGGCTCGGGATAGGCGCCACGCAGCTCGCATGCAGGGTGGTGTCGCCGACGCGGGCGGCGGGCTGGCCGCCGATCAGGACGGTCGCCGAGCCTTTATCGATGACGCCGGGACCCGCCGGCGTGCAGCCCGGTAACGTGCAGATCTTCGTCTGATCGCCGACGCGGGCGGCGGGCTGACCGCCGATCAGGACGGTCGCGCCGCCGGGCGGCAGGATCGGCAGCGGCAGGCCGGGATGCGCCGAGGGAGTCGGCACCAGTGCCGGAGGATGGATATTGGCGTGGCAATGCGGGGTTTCCTGCAGGACCATATCCCCGACGCGGGCGGCTGGCTGGCCCATGCGGCTCCTCCGTTGCAGACTGGCTAGCAGAAGCGATCCCCGCCGGCCAGCGCGCGCCGGGGGCAGGCGAGTGGGCAGCGAGGGGGTTCGGTCATCAGCTGTTACTGTCGCGAGGCGTTGCAACCGCTGCTACACGCGCTGCCGCCTGTCATCGTGCCGGCGCCTGTCGGCACGCCGGCGGGAATCGCCTTCATCCAATCGTTGCATGTCTGGCTTGCCGTCCGTGCCTTGCCTTCCGCGCCGTGGACGCCGGACCCGAGCTGGCTTGCACTCAATATCCCGTCGCCTGCGCTCAGCGCGCACGCCATGGCAACGGTGGCCGCCTTGGCGCGGCTGCGGGCGATGGCCCTGGCTCAGTTCGGTATCGATTTGTTACAGCCGTCGCAGCACCGGGCTTTCGCGCGCCTGGTCGCGACCTTGCAGCTGCGGGTCTCGGCGATGGCGTCGGTCTCGACGCCCGTGCTGCAGGGCTGGGCGAACCTGGCCGCACTGGCCAATGCATTGCGGGCGATCGAGGCCGCGCTGGCGCAGAATCTGTTTACGCTGCCACCCGAGCAGCTTGCCTTGCGGCTTATGCCAGGCGGACAGCCGATGGCGGCGTGGCGGCCGTTCCTGGTGTCGCTGCGCGGGGCGTCGTTGCTGCTCGAAACCGGTGCGCATCTCGGCATTACGATGACGGGCGATTTTCGTGCCGAGCTGGCGGCGGCGGTCGCGGTGCTGCGGCGTCTCACCCTGCCGGGATTTCCGGGCGTATCCGGGATGGCGTCGCTCACCGCATTGCTGTCGGCAGCGGCCCAGCTGCGCGCGGCGTTCGGCGGCGAACCGCTGCTGGATGGGGGCCAGGCGGCGCGCGAGCAGCTCCTGCAGCTGCTGCGCGCGCTGCTCGCGTCGTTGCGGGTGCTGCCACCCTTTGCCAATGCGGGATCGGTGGGTTTCCGCCTCGATGCGAGCCTGCCGGCGCTGTCTTACAGCCCAGCGCTGTTCGCGACGGCGGACACCGTGCGGGCGGCAGCTTCGATCCACGCCGAGGCGGCCGCAGGCCTGAACTGGAATGTGGCGGAGTCGCTGCAATTTCAGCTGCCCGCGCTGACCGTTGGACTGCCGGCCTGCGCGTTCGCCGCGACGCTTCAGGCGGCGGCGGGCGTTCAGGCCGCGCGCGCGGTGCCCTGCGGGGCCAGATGCGATGCGATCGGCCGGTAAGCCCGCCGATCAGCTCTTGGGCCAGCTTCCGGCGATCGGCGGTTCAAGGGAGCCGGCGCTGCTCTGCGGGCAATACTGGATCCGCAGGCCGCGCGTGATGAATTTCCAGCTTTCCTTGATCTCTTCCCCATCGCTCCAGCCAAAGCTGATCAGCAGAATATTGGTGAAATCGAGCCGGAGATAGCCACGAGGGCCAGATCCGACGAGCTTGCGGCGCACGATCGCGCCACCCGAGAAGGTGGTCGAATTCACGTAGGCTTTGAGCAGCGCCGCAGTCGCCCCATCGGCATGTCGTTGGATGGAGATGGGTTCGAGCTCCAGCGGGTAGGCGCCTTCGGCGATGCGTCCGCCCGAGCGGAACTGAGCGAAGCGTCCGCCGTTTGAGATTTTCTGTCCGCCGGCGGGCTTTGCGGATTCTCCGCCGAGACCGGCGCTGCAGGAAAAACTTTCGATCTCGAAGAAGCGGCCCGGCAGGAAACCGGTCATCAGCTTGTCCTGAGAATCGATGCTGGCACTGCACTCGGCGCTGACCGCCTGCCCTGGCGAGCTTTCCAGGAACATCAGGACTTTTTCGCCTTTGCTGGCCATCGCTGCGAAGCCTTGCGCTAACCGAGGCCGACCGGCTGCGTCCACTCGGCGCTTTGGGCAGCGCCGAGCGAGCCATCGGAGGCCTGCGGGAGATATTGCATCTTGAGGCCCCGACAGATGAAGCCGCATTTCTCCTTGGGCGGCTCGCCATCCTCGATGCTGATGCCGATCAGCAGCACGTCGGTGAAGTCGAGGCGGAGAAAGCCTTGCATGGCGACCGTCTGTCCGGTGGCCCGCCGCCGCACAACCGAGGCGCTGGCGAAGGGAATGGAATTGCAGCAGGCTTGGAACAGAATCGGAGAGGCGCGGTCGATCCGGCGCGTGAACCAGAAAGGCTCGAACTCGGCAGCATATCTGAGTTTCTTGATCTGGTCGAAAGGAGTGGAGGGCCGACGCCACGCCGCGAATCGCCCACCCGCAGCATGGGAGGTGTCGCGCGCGCCTTGTTGCGTGCTGTCGAAATCGTTGAGCTCGATACCGAGCTCATAATCATCGAGCTCGAAGAATTCGCCGGTCTTGAAGCCCGTGAGAAGCTTGTCCGTGGTGGGATCGATGCTGGTGTTCGCGTCCGCGGCGAGGGCGGAATGGCTGCCTACCGGCACAAGCCGCATCAGGATGTCGGTCAGCGCGTCGGCCATGCGGCGATCCTCGGGTCAGAGTGGGGCGGCACGGGCGGTGTCAGGACGCCTAGGACGGGAGCCGGGCAACGAGCCGTAGCGCCACCGAAAGTCCTTCGAGTTGATAATGCGGGCGAAGGAAGAACTTGGCGCTGTAGCGGCCGGGGGAGCCCGGCAGGCTCTCGATCTGAACACGGCCTTCGGCGAGCGGGTGCGCGGCTTTCCAGCTTTCCGAGGAGGTTCGCGGCGAACCATCAACATAGCCCACCAACCAGTTGCTGAGCCATTCTTCCAGTTCCACACGCGACATGGTGGAGCCCACTTTGTCGCGCACCATGCATTTGAGGAAGTGGGCAAAGCGGCTGGCCGCGAGGATATAGGGCAGGCGAGCGGAAATGAGCGCATTGGCGGTCGCGGCAGGATCATCGTATTCGGCGGGCGATTGCAGCGACTGCGCGCTCAGGAAAGCCGCCGTGCCGGTATGCTTGCGGAAAATCAGCGGAATGAACCCAGCGCGCGCGAGCTCGGCTTCACGGCGCTCGCTGATCGCGATCTCCGTGACGCAACGCACATCGGTCGCGCCGTCGCCGGTGCGGTAAGGGTAGACCGGCAATTCATCGATGGTGCCACCGCCATCGGCGCCGCGAATGCGCGTGCACCAGCCGTAGAGCGTGAAAGCCCGCATCACGTTGCTGGCCATGGCGAAGGCGGGATTGCCCCAGAGCAGGGCACTGCCGTCTGGACCCGAGACATCCTCCTCGAAGGCCATCCCGGGTGCCGGGTCGGTGCGCGCGCCATAGGGCAAACGGGCGAGAAAACGCGGCAGGCAGAGGCCGAGATAGCGCGCATCCTCGGAGGCGCGGAGCGATCGCCAGGCGGCGTATTCCGGGGTCTGGAAGATACGCGTCAGGTCGCGCGGATTGGCGAGCTCGGCCCAGCTGTCCATCTGCATGACGGCGGGCGCCGCGGCAGCGAGGAAGGGAGCGTGCGCGGCCGCGGCGATCGCCGCGAGATCCGCGAGCGTCTGGACGTCCTCGGGATGCTGGCTGAACGCGTAGTCGCCGACCAGGAGCCCGAACGGTTCGCCACCCAGCTGACCATACTCCTCCTCGTAGATGCGGCGGAAAATCGGGCTTTGATCCCAGGCCGTCCCGCGGAACTTGCGCAGCGTGCGGGCGAGCTCCCGCTTGCCGATATTGAGCACGCGAATTTTGAGGCTGGGCCCCGTCTCCGCCCGGCTGACGAGGAACAGGACATTGCGCCATGCCGCTTCGAGCGCCTGGAACTCGGGATGGTGGAGAATGGCGTTGATCTGCCGTTCGACGCGCAGATCGATCTCGGCACAGATCGCCTCGATTCGGTCGAGGACCGGGGCGCTATCGGGCAGCGCGAGGCCGAGCACGGCAGCGAAGGCCGCCAGTTGCTGTTCCAGCGCAGGTGTCGCGGGACGGCGGAGAATGATGGTCTCACCGGCCTGATCCTCAGTCGCGTGCATGCCGGCCAGCGTTCAGTTGAGCGCAATCGGCTTACCGGAAACCGTAACGGCACCCTTCCCAGAGATCGTCACCATCGGCGCACTGATCGTGACGCCATCCGGGGCGATGGTGACGCTGCTGCCGCCGACCGAGAGCGTGATCGACTGCCCAGCCGTAATCGAGCTCGCGCCGGCGCTCACCGTGATGGAATGATTGCCGGTGGAGACCGTGAGGCTGTCATTCCCGGTTGAAACCGTCGTGCTGTTGTTGCCGGTCGACACGGTCAGGCTGTTGTCGCCGGTCTGCACCGTGACGCTGCGCTTGCCGTTTTTGACGGTCGTCGTGGTGTCGTTCGTGATATCGACGATGTCGTTGTTGAGCACGACTTTGTGGTAGTCTTTCTGCGCCTGCATGAAGACCTCCTCGCTGCCAGCCTTGTCCTCGAAACGGAGCTCATTGAAGCCGGAGGCGTCCTTGGAGGATTGCGTCTTGATCGTGCTGCGCGTTTTGTTGGTGTCGAGCGCGTAGGGGACCTTGTTCGTCGCGTTGTAGACCATGCCGGTCACGATGGGGCGGTCGGGATTGCCCTCGATGAAGTCGACAATTACTTCCTGGCCCTGGCGCGGCAGGAAAATGCTGCCCCACCCAGTGCCGGCCCAGGGCTGGCAGACGCGAATCCAGCAGGAAGCGTTTTCGTTCTCCTGCCCAACGCGGTCCCAGTAGAATTTTACCTTGATCCGGCCATACTGATCGGTGGTGATCTCTTCACCGCTCAGTCCCACAACTTTCGCACTTTGCGGTCCCTGCACGAAGGGGCGAGGCGTTTCCATAGCCAACCGGAACGGAATGTCGGCCCGCATCGCATGAAACTCGCACCGGTAGGTGTCGGTCAGCGCGCCCCCCTGATCAGCCGTGCCCTCGGCAAGGCTGAAGCGGGTTACCGTCTTGATGACGAGATACTCGTGATTGGCGTCCTCAGGTTCGCATTTTTCCAGCGTAAAACGCTTGCCCACGGCGAGCCCGCGCGCGTTCGTTGTGCCTCCCAGGATCTGCCGGCGGGACGCCAGCGCCTGCATGCGGATCTTCGCAAGTGAGTCCGCCAGGTCGAGGGTGGTGAAATCGGCCGGGTAGTCGAAGATCTCTAGAGAGTTGTAAGACTCATGGCTCCCGGGATCGGCCAGCACGCCGGACAGGTCGACGTTCGGAATCGTAAAATTGTAGCCTTTGTGTGTGTATTTTCCAGGCTGAAGAGCCAGGTCGGAGGACACATTCCAGATATAGTCCTGGAGCTTGCGCCAATCCGGCGGCGTGTTGCTGTAGGGAATAGACTTGGCGAGCGCAGGGTGGGAATTCTGGTCGTCGGCCAGAACTAGGGTGTGGCTGCCGTTGCTGTGCTCGAAGAAATAGTAAAGACCGTAACGTTCCATGAGCCGGGTGACGAAGTCGAGCGCGGTTTCCCGGTATTGGACGCAATATTCCAAGCTTGTGCTGCCCGCACTCGCCTGGCGCGCATCCTTGAAGGAGGTGAAGCCCTTCGCGGTGAAGACACCGTTCGTGATCGTGTCATAGACAGATTGATTTTGGAAAATCGCGCAATCCTGGGTGCGCGAGAGAAGCCAGATCCAAGGGCGCAGCTCGATCCGATAGCGGAACGCACCGCGGATGCGGCCGCGATAGGCAATCTCCGCCACGATGCCGTTGAAATAGCGCTTGCTCTTGTCGGGAAGGGTTGCCGTCACGGTACCGGACTGGCCGAGCAGAGCCTGCAGGTCGGTCTTGGCGGTCGGGCAGGAAAGCTCTAGCTCGTAACGGAATGGACGGCCGAGTTCCTCTTCAGCCACGAAACTATCGATCTGGAAATCGAGTGTCTCGTCCCCCGGCGTGAGTGCGAAGGCGAGATAGGCCTCACTGTCCGAGCCTGACATCCCGCTTGCTCCCGACATGCCGCGCTCCCTTCAGAGGCGCGCAGGGCAGCGGAAGCTGCGGAGCGCCGATAGGGTGAACGGATTACGCACGCTGCTCGCGGTCAGCTGATACTCGACCGCCCCTTGCGGGCTCGAGAAGGCGATGCGGAAACGGTCGGGCAGGCCGGAGCGGATGATCTGCGCGTGATCGATCAGCCGCAGCAGCGCCCACGGACCGGTCTCCTCGATCGTGGTGGGATTGCCGGTGACCGGCGTCAACGTCACACGCACGAGCGAGCCGCCGGTGGTGCCAGGCCATTGAAACGCAGTCGATTCGATGGGACCGTGATCGTAGACCATGGACTGGCCGCCGATTTCGATGGTGGCCTTCGCCAGGCGGGAATCGAGCGAGACCGGCAGCAGCTCGAACCGCACCTGCATGGCGCCGCCGTTGGCGAAGAGCGAGTCGCGGATGGTGGCCGCGCGTTCGAATTGCGCGAGCGTGCCGGGTGAGAGGCCGAGGCTCGCGTGATCGGCGACCTGCCAGCGCCAGGGCGTGTTGCCGGTATCGACGAACGGTTTGAGGTTCTCGTTGAAGAATGTGTCGATCAGCCCGCCCGGACCGAGCAGCCGCGCGAAATCGTCGGCCGGCACATCCTCGCTGCTGCCCGCGACGAATGGATAGCGGCCGAAAGCCGCATTGCAGAGCGGCAGGACCTTGCTGCGCCAGGCATCCTCGAGCGCGTCACTGGCGCCCCGCTCGGTCAGCGACGCACTGCTTTGCGAGACTGTGGTGAGCATCGCGGCAATCGGTCCGGGGACGCTCTGCGCAATCTGCTGCAGTTGCGCCGCCGCACCGGCCGAGCCACCGCCGCCACCGGCGAGCGCTGACAGAGCCGCCTGACCGGGATTGGCCGCATTCGCCGCCGCATTGATGCCGCTCGCGAGCGCGGCCATTTTCTGCAACGCGGTCTCGAGCGGCGGGGTCGGATGATCCGCGTCGCCGGCGACGAACTGGTGCAGCCAGCGGAAATGCTCATCGACGCGCGTCGCGGGATCGACCGGTTTGCCGCCGGAAGCGGCGCCGCCGAAGCCCTCGCCCAGGATGTTCGCGAGATCCTGCTGCTCCAGCGAAAGCCCTTTGGTCGCTTCGAACTTGCCGAACCCGGCGAGCTTCGAGGCAACGCGGGCGCCGCGCGATTCGGCCTTGCCGGCGGCCGCATCGGTCGCCGCGGTGCGGCTGAGCTGCGTCTGCTGATCGAGCGCCTGCAGCAGGTCGCGCAGCGGCGAGTCCGGGGCCGAGAGTAGGCTCAGCGCGTCGCGTCCTTCGCTCAAAGTGTGGAACGGCTTGATGGCGATGTCGCCGATCACCGCATCCCAGCGCCGCACATATTCGTCGAGGTATAGACCGAGTACATCGCGCCGCAGCTTCGCCGCCTCGGCCAACGTGGCGGTTATGCCGCGATCGGCGCGGCCGAGCACCCACGCATCGCTGGCGACGTCCTGGGTGACGAGCGGCAGGCGCTTGAGGAATGTGCCGTGATAGCCGGCATAGGTGAAGATGCCGGGCACACCGGTGGTGAGCGGCTTGCCCGAGCGCAGCGCGAACACGCTGTCGCCGCCTGGGCCCATATTGTCGGCGATGGTCCATTCCGGCAGATCGCGCACGGCGGCGCTCTTCATCAGCCGCGTGTAGCTGTATTCGGCGAGCGGCTCGCGGTTGAGCACGGCGCGCACCGAGGCGATCAGCGGTCCATCCAGTTTCAGCGCGGGCGGAGGCTGTTCCAGCATCGCATCCACGTGCTGGAGCAGCGCGTCGCGGGTGGCCTGATTTTCGTCGCCTGGGAAGCTCGCGTCGAAATCGGCCGCCATCCATTGATGGATGAGGTCGGGATCGGCGGGCCCTTGGCGGCCGAGGATCAGATAGACGCGGAGCGCCTCGTAGAGGAATTCCGGCTTGTCGCTGTTGGCCGCCATCTGCTGTTCGAGCCGGGCGAGCAGCCGGGGAAGCAGCACGGCGCCAAGCGCGCGGTAATAGGCCTCGGTCGCTGCCTGGTGGAGCTTGTCGCCCTGATAGAGGCCGAAGGCGAGCGAGAGCGGCACGCTGCCGGTCGCGGTGGCGTAACCGCCGGTGATGACGCGGGCCGCATCGAGCGCCGGAAGCGCCGCCGGCAGATCCGTATCAGTGGGGCCGCGCTGCGCCAGGGCCTCAAAGGCCTGCTCGTAGTGCGCGGCGTCTTCATGCACATGCGCGATCAGCGCGGAATTGCCGATGAAGCTGCCGGTCCAGGCGGCGGTAAGCAGCAGGAGCACCACCGCGCAGCCGGCATAGACCGCGCGGCCGGTCCAGAGCCGCCGCCGCTCCACCGCCGGATCGAGACTGACGAGCCCGGCCTCGCCAAAGATCACGTCGCGCACGAGGCGGGTGAGGAAATAGCTGCGCCCGGCGCCGCTGAACGCCGTGACGGCGTCACGCGTCAGCCCGAACTGCCCGGCGAGCGTGCCGAGCAGCCGGTCGATCGGCGTGCCGTCTTGTGTTCCGCTCGTGAAATAGATACCGCGGAGCAGCGGCCGCGCCTCGAGACGGCTCGGGCGGAACACCGAATCCAGGAACTCGGCCGCCGTATCCCGCAGACTCGCGAGCTGCTGGGGAAAACCATAGATCAGCCGGCGGCGCGCGAGGTCGGTCTCCTGCTGCAGCCGCTCGAGCATGCGGTCATTCAGCCGCTCAAGCAATAAATCGAACTCGGCCCCGAAACCGGCGACCGCGCCCGCCTCGCTCGTGCCGTCGTCGCGGGGGAACGTCATGCCCCAGACCTGCTCGCGCTCGTCCCGCCCGAGCGGATCGAAAAACTCGACGAAACCGGACAGCAGATCGGCCTTGGTGAACATCACATAGACTGGCAGCCGCACACCGAGCTCGTCATGCAGCTCGCGCAGCCGCTTGCGGATCGCGGTCGCATGCGCGGCGCGCCCCGCAGGATCGAGCGTCGCAAGATCGGACAGGCTGAGTGCCACGATCACGCCATTCAGCGGCTGGCGTGTGCGGGTTTTCTTGAGCAGCCGGAGAAAGCCGAGCCAGGCGCTGGCATCGACGCTCGCCTGCGAATCCTGCGTGGTGTAGCGGCCGGCTGTGTCGATCATTACGGCCTGATCGGTGAACCACCAATCGCAATGGCGCGTGCCGCCAACGCCGGCGAGCGGCGCGCGCTCGCCGTCCGCGAGCGGGAATTTCAGCCCGCTATTGACGAGGGCCGTGGTTTTGCCGGCGCCGGGCGGACCGATGAACATATACCAGGGCAGCTCATAGAGATGCCGGCCGAACCGCCCGCCGATCCTCGACCGCCTAAGTTGCTTAAGCGCGTTCCGCAGCTTGTCGCGCAGCAGCGCCAGCTCCTCGGCGCTGGCGCGCGCCTCCGGATCTTCACCGGCCGCGGCACCTTCGACGAGAGCCTGGTCCTTCTTGCGCGAGCGACGCGCATGAATAACCGTCAGCACCGCCCAGAGGGTGAGAACAACGGCAATCGCAATGAACCGTGCGATCTCAGTGTCGAGCGGATGGGCCGCGCCGAACCCGAGTGCCGGGCCGAAGAACCAGATCAGCAGGCAGAGCACCAGCGCGCCGAGCAGGCCCGTGACCCACCGCGCGCGCAGCGCGTTCGCGATCCGGTTCATCAGGAAGCCTGCCGGCGGATCAGCACGATCTCCGTGCGCCGGTTTTGCTGCCGCCCCTCCGGAGTCGCATTGCTGGCGATCGGATCGGCATCGGCGCGGCCCACCGCTCGCACCCGGTTCGGGTCCGGCAGCTGCGCGGCAATGAGCGCCGCGACCGCCCGCGCGCGCGCCTGCGACAATTCGAAATTCGATGGGAACCGCACGCTATGGATCGGCGCATTGTCGGTGTAGCCGTTCACGACCACATCGCCCGACTCATCGCGCAGCGCCTCCCCGATGCGCCGCAGCAACGGTTCGGACAAGGAATTGACCGTTGCCTGACCGGACGCGAACATGTTGTGGTTGGTCAGGCGCACGGTCACGGTCTGCGCATCCTCGAACACGGTGACGAGTCCCGCGGCGATCTCAGGGGCCAGGAAACGGTGCAGCTTGTCGGCGGCCGACGAGACGGGCAGCACCACGGGCGGCGGCGGGGGTGGTGCGGCGACGGTGCGGGGCACGGTGATCTCGCCGTGCGGCGGCAGCGCGAGCAGCTCGCCATAGACGCCGTCGGAGCGGCTGGCGAGCGCGAAATCGAGCGCGGCATAGATGCCGCAGGCGACGGCCAGGGTCGCAAGCCCCGCGGCCCAGAGCGGCACCGGGCGGGCGAGCCCCCCGAGCCGCGCCTCGATGCCGCGCCAATGCGGCGAGAGCTCGCGCTCGAATTCGCCGCGGCGGGCGCGGATCGTGCGCGAGACACCGTCGCGCAGCTCGGCGAACGCGGCGGCGCCGCGCGGCATGACCCGGTAGCGGCCTTCAAAACCAAGCGAGAGACAGACATACATGAGCTCGACCGCCTCCTGGTGGTGGCCGAGATCCTTTTGCAGCGTATCGAGGATTTCGTAGAATCGTTCGCCCCCGGAAACCTCGTTGTGAAAGATGCTGGTCAGACTCTGTGACGCCCAACTGCTCGCGGCACCCCAGGGCATGCTGAGCACGATGTCGTCGATCGTGGCGCACAACGCGTAGCGCGCGGCACGCAACGAGCGCGTATCAAGCCCTGTTGCGAGCGCGCGTTTCTCGAAATCCCGCATCGCCCCGATCATGGCCTGGCGCAGCCTTTCCGCGTCAGGCGCGCGGCCGCGTGTGCCGCCGATCCGCGCCGCGGCCGCCAGGATCGGCGCACCTGCGGCGAGCAGACGGTTCGCGCCGACCGGCGGGACGGGTGAGGCCTCCGCCGGAGGCGCCGGGGACGCTGCTTGCTGCGCGACCAGCCGCGCCTGACCCGAGGGGCGCGGGCGGATGATGGTGCGTTCGGAGTCGGACGGCTCGGCGAACGGATCGTCACTCATCGCCTACCCCCGGATAGCCCAGCATTCCATTTCGAGACCTGGCACGTCGCCGGTCAGATGGATCGCGATCCCGGCCGATCGCGCCAAGCTTTGCCAGTATGGGCTGCTGCGGTCGAGTTCAAAATAGCTCGTGCCGGCATAGTAAGGAAGCTGGCGTGGCGCCACCGGCAGCGCGCGCACGGCGATGCCGGGCAGGGCCACGTTGATCAGCTCGCGGATCTGCTCGACTGGGCCGATCTTTACCTGATTGGGGAAATTGCGCCGCAGCGTCTCGGCCGGCAGCTGCGCCTTGACGGCCAACACCCAGCTTGCCGTCGTGACCAAAGTCGGGTCCGGGATCGGTCCGACCCTTATGCCGAATTTGCGCTCCTGCAGAGGAATCGGCACGGCATTGGTCTCGAGCACGACCGAGAGCGCCTGGCGAAGTGCCGCGATCACCGGACGGAAGGTGGCCTGCAGATCCTCGTGCCGGTAAGGCGGAAAGACCGCGGGGCGCTTGCGCGCTTCGGTGAAGGTGGCGAGCTCGCCGGCGAGCGAGACCGCAATGCGGTAAAAGCTTTCAGGATGGAGCTGACCGAGACTCGCGGCAAGGTGCCCGATCAGCGGCTCGTAACGATTGCATAGCTGCAGCAGCAGGTAGTCGGCGATCTCCGCGGCCCCGCGCACGCCACCCTCTGCGACCCGCCCGGCAAGCGCTTCGGCACGGTGGTGCAGCAATCCCTGCAGCTGGGCGACGAAGCCAGACAGGACCGAGGAGGGTTCGGTTACCAGAACGGACGGGATGAACCCGTCATCGAGGAGCACGCTCCGGTCGCTGCGCACTTCGAGAATGCGGGCGAGCGGGATCGCGACATGGCCGGCGCGGGAATCCGCCTCGAGTGCAAAACGAAGCCGCAGGCGGCCGACCGGCACCGTGGCGCGGCTCTGATAGCCGGCGTTGGTGTCGTGGGCTTCATGCTCGGCTATCGCGAACCGCGCGACCGTTTCAACCGCCGCCGCGGGCGCACTGTCAGGCGCGCCGGGCTGGCGCGCCGGCAGCAGCAAATAGACGATTGCGTTGCGCACCGTCTCCGACAGGTCGAGCGCGGCCGGATGATCGCTATCGGTTGGAATGGCGAAGGGCGTGCCGTCGGGCAGCAGACCGGCGGCGCTGCGCAGCGCGAATTTGCCCAGACTGAGCAGATCGGTGTCCATCGCAAGCGAGGTCAAGCCCCAGGCAAACGGCGCGAGACCGGCATTGCTGTTGCGCACCAGCCATTCGACATAACGGTCCTGCTGCTGCAGATGCTGGGGCTGCAGAAACAGCCCCTCCGTCCAGACGACCTTATTGTCCCAGCTCACCGGGTCAGCTGCCGCTCTTCGCTGGCGGAGCCTCGGTGGTCGCCTGCAGGGTGAGGCCACCCGGCGCCGCAGTGACGATCACATCGATCGTCTTGTGGGCCGGAATATCGGCGCTCACGCGCCACCGGTTGGCGCCGAAATCGCGATAGCCTGCGAAAATACCGATGGTATGCGCGTCGTCGCGTGGCATCAGCGTGCGCCGAACCGTCTGCCCGGGCGCGAGTAGCGCATCGTCCCGCTTGATGAGATCGGCCCCGAGCGTCGCGCTGTCGGACGAATAAAGCGGGAAGAAATCCGCGTTGCCGAACGCGGCGGCCGAGGCGAGCTGATAGACACGCAGCGTCACGGGCGCGGCCTGACCATCCGGACCCGGGTTGTTCCCAGGTTTTGCGGTGAGCGTCAGATTGACGACGGTCGGCGGCGGTGGCGGCGGCGGGGCAGCGCATCCGGCTTGCAGAGCGGCCGTCAGGATCGTGACCGTCAATATCGGCGAACGCCGCATGCCTTGTCCTGCCACCCGTTGCTCTAGTGTCGCGCAGAGCGACACGCTTGGGAAGCCCGTGCCGCCGTATAGTCGAGGCGTGCCTCCGGCGGGCTGAGGCTCTGCCTCTGCACTTCGCCGGGGCCTGTAGGCCCCCAAACCGATCTCAGTCACAAGTCGCCCTCACATTTTGCCACGCTAACAGGTTCACAATCCGCCGGATCGGTGCCGCTGGTGCTTGTGTTCAGGATCCGGTCATTGGACCGCCCGCTCGCGAAGCCATCCCGCCGGCATGTCCTCGCGGTAACGGTGGCGCAGCGCGGCAAGCGCCGCGGCGGACAGGCCGAGCGCCGACGCCGAAAACAGACGGGGATCCGGTGTGAACATCAGATAGGCTTGTGTTTCGTTGATCATCAGGTCGGTGATCGACGTATCGTAATGGCCTTCCGCCAGGAAGTGGACGAAGCGCGCGCGGTCGGCTTCGTTTAGCGCGGATCGCCAGAAAAGGCGCGCATAGGCGGCATAGCCGGGATCGGTGAAAAATTCGCCATGCGAGAGTTCGTGCGTGAGGATCGCGTGCCGGAAAGGCGCGTCAACGAAGTGATCTGCGCCGCGCTTGGGTAGCGTTATGATGGCCTGATCAGCGTCCGCGGCAAGCAGACCCTGCGCCCTGGCGATCTGCCGAAGCCTTTCCTCATCCGCGTTCAAACGAACGCCGTCGCGATCCGCGAGCGCGAAAAAATGCCGAATAGTGTCGCTGTCGTAATCATGGCCGTAATAGTAACTGTCGCCATCCGCGCCTGCCGCGGTGATCGTCCGGGCGAGTTCGGCATCGCTGAGCAGCCTATCGTGTGGCGCGCCGGCGACCTCCGCATACGCCGCAAGCCGGTTGAACATACGGGCCTGGGCAGCGAGCGTCGGGAAGTCGGCGATCAGAATGCGGGGATTGTCGGCGAAACGGAACCAGTGCGTCTCGGCCGGTTCGTCGGCCTCGATCTCGGCCTGGGTCGCGAGCGGCAGCGACGTGGCTGGGGACGGCGCGGTGAGGTTGTGATCCCACCAGATTCCGCCACCGACAGCGACCGCGACGGCAAACAACCCGGCACAAGCGACGGGCCAGCGTCGGCGCGGCGCCGGCCTGCGCAGAACGACGGTGTCATCGCTCGTCGCGCGCTCCGGCGCGCGGTATGGCCTCAAGCCTCCGCCCCGGCTTCCACGACGATCGCCGTGACATTGTCCCGCGCCTGCGCCGCGAGCGCCGCATCGATCAGCGACTGTGCCGCGAGGTCCGCAGGACTCGCCATCAGCGCGAGCACGGTCGCACTGCTCAGCGCCTTGAAAAGGCCGTCGCTGCACAGCAGGAAACGATCTCCCGGCTCTATACGACCGCTGCTTTTCTCGAGCAGCAACGCGTCCTCCGCAGCTCCCACCGCGCGCGTGATGACGTTGGCCTGCGGATGATGTTCGGCGACCTCCTCGGTCAGCACGCCGGCATCGATCATATCCTGCACCAGGCTGTGATCGCGCGTGAGTTGGAAGAGCGCGTCCCCGCGCCGGAGATAAATGCGCGAATCGCCAGCCCAGAGGCAAGCGTAATAGTCCCCTTCGGTCAGCAACACCGCGACCGTGCAGGCGATGATGGCGCCTTGGCCGCGATCGGCGGCGAGCCGGCGTAGTTCGGCATGCGCGCCGGCAACCGCTTCGCGCACGGCGGTGAGCCGGGCCGAGGCGTCCGTGCCGGGCTCGATCCGGTGCAGGGCTGTGCGAATTGCGGCGGAGGCGACCTCCCCCGATTGATGCCCGCCCGCGCCGTCGGCAACCGCCCAGAGGCCGAGCTCAGGGCGGTCGACGAAATTATCCTCGTTATGGGTGCGCACCGCGCCGGGATGGGTCACTGCCCACGAGCGGAACCGCATCAGCCTGCGCTCGCCAAAACCACGTGCCGATTTGCCGGTGCCATGAATTGCCTGATCCGAACCCGCTCAGCCGGCTGAGGCTAGAGCGCGACGGCGCGGAGCGGAAGCCGTATCGACCGTGGCTCTGAGGGCGGCTATCGTCTCGCGACGGTCGGCACGGGCAGGCCGCGGACGCGGGAGATTCCATGTCCAGCCTCGAATCGCTCGAACATCACGAGCATGCGGCGCACGCGGCTGAGGGCGGCGCGAAGCATGCAGCGCTCCTCGTTGCCATCCTGGCGGCCTTGCTCGCGCTCACCGAGGTGCAGGTCAAACACGCCGAAATCCGCGTCGACCAGGATGCGATTTCGGCGGCCGACAGCTGGAACCAGTATCAGGGCAAGTCGGTCCGCGAAGCCGTATCCAAGGATCTGGCCGGGCTCGCGGCGACGCTGGATAATCCCACCGATGCGGCAAAGGCCGCCAGCCGCGCGAAGCTGCTGGCCGCCTATCAATCGGATGCGGAGCGGTACGAGCGCGATCCGAAGGACGGCAAGCAGGCCATCGCCGGGCGCGCGCGCGGTTTCGAAGCGGATCGCGACGCGACGCTCGAGCGCGCGCACGGGTTCGACAATGCCGCCGCTTCGTTCGAAATCGGCATCGTCCTGGCGACCGCCTCGGCCATCACCTCCGCGCGGCTGCTGCTGGTTCTCGCCGTTCTGCTCGGCGGCGCTGGCATCGCGCTCGCCATCCTGGCCTTCCTCTATCCCGAATGGGCCGTCCTCTAACCGCGCTCAAACAGACGACAATTGTGGGTTCTTTGAAAGAGATCGGCTTTCATCGCTGCCGGGTCTCCACCGCCATCACCTGAACCGTCACACCGCCCCGCGCCGCCGCCGCCTCAAGCGCACGCCTCAGAGCCGGCAAGTAGGCCGCCACCGTATCCGAATCCGCCGGGCGCAGCCGGGCAAACAGTTCCTGGGGCGATGCAATCGCGAGGATCAGGTCGGTCCCGAATGGCGGGGCGACCGGAAACTGCGCGGCCTTCGCACCCTTGTCCCCGACCGAAAGCAGCGTCCCGGGCGACAATGCCGCCCGGCGGTCACCCGGGCGCGGATAGAGGTGGGACAGCGAACCATCATTGCTGAAATAATCGAGAATCACGTGAGACGGCGTGTTCGGCACGCGCAGTTGCGGCATGATGAGCTGGCCGCTCGTCAGCACGGTTTGGCCGCCACGGAGCGTGAGGCCGAGCTCGCCGGGTACCGTGGAAGCGCGGAGCGTATCGAGCAGGCCGCAATAGGTTGCTGGGACGGCGGTCACCGACCAGTCGAGCGCCACCCCCGGGAGCTTGTCGGTGAGCGCGGCCCGGAGTGCCGCATCGCGTCCCGAGAGGCCGCTGACGGCGACGCCGGAGGCGGTCGCGCGCGCCGCGGCGAAGGTGCACGGGCTCGCAGAGACGATCGGCCCCGCTAGTGATGCTGCGGCCTCGGCCGGGGGGATCGCGGGTGCGGCGGGCGCGGGTTTTGCCAGAGGTGCTGGCGGCGCGACCGCTTGCGGCGAGGGCGCCGCGGCCGGCGGTAGAGGCGGCGGGGGCAGTGTCCGAGGCGCCGGCGCCAGCGTGTGCCTTTGCAGCACAAAAAGCCCCCCCCCGGCCAATACGAGAAGTCCCGTCGCCGCGGCGATAACCGGGACCAGCCGCGCGGGCTTCGACGCCAATGGCGGAGCGGAGGCCGCCGCTGGCGACGCGGCCGCGCGGGGCGAGGGCGCCGGACCGGGCCTCGCCGCCGCCGAGACGATCAGCGTTGCCTCCGCGGCGGCCGGCGCCGGGGCCGCGATCGCCTCGCGGATCGCGTGCGCAAAACTGCGCGCGCTCGACCAGCGCTCATCCGGGCGTTTCGCCATGGCCTGCGCCACCACGCAGTCAAGCCCGCGCGGCGCCGTCACCGAAAGCGAGGAGGGCGGTAGCGCCTCGGTGTGCAGAGCCTTGTGCAGGATCGAGGAGACGCTGCCGTCATAAGGCCGTTCGCCGGTCAGCAACTCGTAGAGCACCACGCCCGCGGAATAGAGATCGGTGCGGAAATCGACGGTCTGCCCCATGATCTGCTCGGGCGACATATAGGCCGGCGTGCCCATCACAGTACCGACCTGCGTCATCTGGCTGCTTTCCAGCCGCGCAATGCCGAAATCGGTAATTTTCACGTCGCCGTCGCGCGTCAACATGATGTTCGCGGGCTTGATGTCGCGATGCACGACGCCGCGCTCGTGACAATAGGCAAGGCCCGCAAGCAGCCCGTCCATGATGTGCACGATCTCGTCGGTCGTGAAACGCCGCTGCGCCCCGAGCTCCGATTTCAGTGTCGGGCCGTCGATATGTTCCATAACGATGTAGGCGAGCGTGTCCGTCTCGCCGTAATCGTAGATCGCGACGAGATTCGCGTGCTGCAGCCGCCCCGCGGCCTGCGCTTCGCGGCGGAAACGCGCAAGCGCCTCGACGGCCGCCTCGCCTTCGGCGGCGAGCGGAATCGTCTTGATCGCCACACGGCGTTCGATGACGGGATCAAGCCCGTCCAGCACGGTGCCCATGGCGCCACGCCCGAGCGTGCCGCGGATTTCGTATTTCCCGAGCCTGTCCTGCGTGGCCGCCATAGGGCGGAGCCGTCCTGTCTAGCTGCCGAGATTGACGACGTGCACGCGCCGGTTACGCGCCTCGGGAACTTGGGGTCCGGTTTGCACGAGCAGATCCGCCTCGCCGCGTCCGACGGGTTGCAGCCGGTCGGCGCTCACGCCGAATTTCTGCTCGAGATAAGCGGCAACGCGTTGCGCACGCTGTTCGGAGAGCGCCTGGTTCTCCGCGGGCGCGCCGACCGTGTCGGTATGGCCTTCGACCCGGAAACGGTCGTTGGCGAGCGCCGGATTCGTGAGCGCGCGGCCGAGCCGGTCGAGCACATGGGTCGCGGCCGGCGTCAGCGCGGCCGATCCGCTCGCGAACTCGACTGACAAATCGATGGAGGGTGCGGACGCCGACTGCGGAGGCTGCGGTTCGGGCGTTTCCGCCGTAGGCGGAGGCGCGGCAGGCGCGGCGCCCGGATCGATCACGCGGATGCCGCGGCTCGGTGCCGAAAGCGCGTGGGGATTTTTCAGCGCCGAGACGATGTCGTCGACCGAAGGCGTCGCGGGCGCGGCGAGTGCTGGAGCCGCCGCGAGCAGAAACAGCGCCAGGGATGAGCGGAACGACATCATGGGCCGCGACCTTCTGCTGCGGACTGCCGGGAACGAGGCGCCCCAGTTTGTTCCAGGGGCACATGTCCGGCAAGGGATGCGCTGTTGTGCGTGCGGCGACGGCCCTGTATCTCCGGAAAAAGCGCATCAAATCGGAGCATGCCCGAGGGTTGCGCCGCGACCGGGGGGCGCTATGGATCGATTACACGCGCGGCGCGGATGGCGCCCGCGCGCATCCGTCAGCCGGGCGTATGCCCTGACCCTGTGGCTTGCGGCCATTGCCCCTGCGTTTGCGGCGCCGCCCCCACCCCTCGGCTCCCCTCTCGCCGGCATTCGCCCGCCAGCCGCGCCCTCGACGGCTCCCCCCCTCCCAGGAGCGGCGGAGCCTGCGGCGATCGCCCCTTCGGCGGCCAACGAATTTTTCGCACTCGACACGGTCCGTCTCGAAGGCATCACCGCCTATCCGGCCAGCGAAACGGATCCTTTGCTCGCCGGACTGACCGGTCCGCATGTGTCGCTCGCGCGTATCGAAGCCGCGCGCTCCGCCTTGCTCATGCGCTACCGCCGGGACGGTTATGTCTATGCGACGGTGCGCGCCCGCATCAGCGCCCGCGCGCTCGTCTTCTATGTCGTCGAGCCGCACGTCGTCGGTGTCAAACTGTCGCGTGACATCGGTCCGGCGGGCACGCGGGTACTCGAATTTCTCGACCATCTCGCCGATGGCAGGCTGCTGAAACAATCGGATCTCGAACGCTGGGTGCTGCTGGCGAACGATATTCCGGGCGTTTCGGTGCGGGTCGTGCTCGACCCCTCGGCCACCGATCCCGGCGCCCTCACACTACGCGCCATCGTCACGCGCCAAGCTGTCAGCGGCTCGATCCGGGCCGACAACCGGGCCTATCAGAATACCGGCCCGGAAGAGCTGCTCTCGGTCGTCGATCTGAACAGCTTCACGTCACTCGGCGAGCAGAGTGAATTCTCAATTTACCACACGTTCAACAACACCGACAATTTCGGACAGTTCTCGGAGCAGTTCTTCATCGGCGGCTCCGGGCTGAACATGAAACTCTACTTCGGATATGGCGAGGAACTGCCTTCGGGCAGCCTGCGCCAGATCGGTTATGACGGCATCACCCGGGTGTTCGGCGGCGCGCTCAATTATCCGCTGATCCGCTCCCGCGCGCACGATCTGATTCTCTCGGCGCTGTTCGACGGCATCGAGTCCGATATCCTTTACTCGGCGCTGGGGCCGGGAAGCCGGGCCAGCTTCGAAAGTCTGCGCGTCTTATCGTTGAATGCAGCCGATACGCTCAGCGACGGCTGGCTCGGCGCCACCATGCCCGCCTTGAACGTGTCGGGCGCGTCCATCGCGCAAGGCTTGCCCATCCTCGGCGCCAGCCCCAACGGGGGACCGCAACTACCGAGGCTGAACGAAAACATCGCGTTCACCAAAGGCGACCTACGCATCGATCGGGTGCAGACCCTGTTCAGTCCGTTCGCGGTCGACACTCAACCGGCAACCGTGCAACTGGAACTCGCGGCCGAGGGACAATACACGCACGACATCCTTCCCCCCGAGGAGGAATTCTACCTCGGCGGCCCGCAATTCAACCGCGGCTTTTATTACGGTCAAGTCACGGGTGACAAGGCCATCACGGCCAAGGTCGAACCCCAACTCGTCACCGCCCTCCCTCCCTTGCCGTATTGGGGCCTCAGACCGCAGGCGACGTTCTATGGTTTCTTCGATTGGGGCGAGACCTGGCAGAACCAGGCGGCCGATCCCGGGCATATTTTGCGCTCTCTGGGCGGCGGCGTTCGCCTCGCGCTCGGCGCGCTCTATGAAATCGATCTGGAGGGCGTCAGCCGCCTGACCCGCACACCGAACGGACCGCCCCCTCAGGGCACCCGGCTCAACTCCGCCGCCTTCTACTGGCAGGTGATCGGGCGCTTTTAGAGCGGAGTCACGCTGACTGGGGATAGCCGGCGTGGCGGAAGTAGTTGGCGCACTCGTTTGGGGTGAAAGCGTCAGATAGCGGCCCGAGCGCCTGCCAAAGCTCGTTCATCGCGCGCAGTGCCTTGGCGCGGAGC
>DAIDJM010000053.1 GCA_027451405.1 Acetobacteraceae bacterium
GGGCCGCCGGCCCCAGCGGAGGGGCCAGGGAGGCAGAGCCTCCCTGGCCGCCGGAGGCCGCCCCCTCATATGTCGATCACCACCTTGCCTACATGCGTCGCCGATTTCAGGTGGCGATAGGCCGCGGGCGCATCCTCGAACGGGAAGACCTTATCGATCACCGGCCGGATGCCGTTCGCCATGATCGCTCGGTTCATGTCCTCGAACATCGCGCGGGAGCCGACGAAGACGCCGCGGACCGTGACGCCGCCGCCGAGGATCGGCAGCGGGTCGATCTGGCCGCGGGTGAGCACGCCGATCAGCGTGACGATGCCGCCGAGCTTGGCGCTCGCGATCGAGCGCTGCAGCGTGCCGGGGCCGCCGACCTCGACCACGTGGTCGGCGCCGCGCCCCTCGGTGAGGCGGCGGACTTCCGCGGCCCAGTCTTCGGTCGTGTGATAGTTGATGGTGTGGGCGGCACCCATCGCGCGCACCCGGTCGAGCTTCGCGTCGCTCGAGGAGGTGGCGATGACCTGCGCGCCGGCGGCGCGGGCGAATTGCAGCGCGAAGATCGAGACGCCCCCGGTGCCGAGCACCAGCACGGTCTGGCCGGGGAGCAGGGGCTTGAGGCCGTAGAGCGCGTTCCAGGCGGTGACGGCGGCGCAGGGGAGTGTGGCCGCCTCGCGGAAATCGACATGGCCGGGAATTTTGACCAGGCCGGTTTCGTCGAACACGCGGTAATCGGCGAGCACACCGTCGATCGCGCCGCCGAGGGCGGTCGCGCCGAACTCGGACTCGATGTCGCCGCCGAGCCAGCCCTGCATGAAGATGCCGGCGACACGGTCGCCGGGGGCCACTCGGGTCACGCCGGGGCCGCATTCGACCACCTCGCCGGCGCCGTCCGAGAGCGGGACGAGGTCCGGCGGGATCGGGCTCATCATGTATTTGCCGGTGGCGATCGCGAGATCGCGGAAATTGAGCGAGGCGGCGCGCATCCGCACCACGACCTGGCCGGGGCCGGGGCGCGGGTCGGGGCGCTCGGTCAGGGCCAGGGCGTCGATGCTGTCGGGGCGGGGCAGAGACCAGGCGCGCATGCGGGGCTCCGGGGTGGGGCGTGGGAGGCTAGCCGAGCAGGCCCGAGGCGAGATTGACGGTGAGCGCCACGATGACGGTGTTGAAGGTGAAACCGAGAAAGCCGTGCAGGGTGGCGAGGCGGCGGAGTTTGCGCGAGGTGATCTGCACGTCGGAGACCTGGAAGGTCATGCCGAGGACGAGCGCGAAATAGAGGAAGTCCCAGTAGTCGGGGCAGGGTTCGCTCGGGAATTCGAGGCCGCCGGCGAGCGACCTGCCGTCGGGGCTGGTCTCGTAGAATTCATGGGCGTAGCGCAGCGCGAAGACCGCATGGGTGAGGAGCCAGGAAAGCAGCAGGGTCGCGACGACCAGGCCGAGCTTGAGGCCGAGCTGGCCGTGGGCGGCCGATTTCATGGTGCTGAACTCGCTGACGATCGCCGCGAAGCTGACCGTGATGCCGGCGACGACGAGCCAGAAGAGGGTCCACTCGCCCTCCTGCTGCGCTTCGGCGCGGGCCGGCATGGCCTGGGCGGGGGCGGTGCCGAACAGGATCGCGATCAGCAGCAGGTAGAGGGCGGCGCCGGCGTCCCAGGCGCCGATCGTGCGCGTGCGCGGGCTGAGGCTCTCGGGGAGCAGGAACCAGGCGGCGGCGCCGGCGGCGATCGCAATGAACAGCCGGATATGGCCGAGAAACAGCCGGGAGAGGCGCATCGCGGTTATCTGACGCAAGCGCGCGCGCGGCGCCAGGGCGGGCGCGGTTTCGGTATTCCGGCTTGCAAATCGGCCGGGGCTGACGCACATGCAGCCCAGTTTCCGCCGGCATCCTTCCATCTGCTGGGTAGCGGCCGGCCCATGAATGGGCGCAGGGGGCTCGGGGCCCCGTCTGCGCCCTTACGCGTATGGAGGTACCCCCGTGTCTGCCACGAACGCGCTCGCGAAGATCCGCAATATCGGCATCACCGCGCATATCGATGCCGGCAAGACGACGACCACCGAGCGGATTCTCTATTACACCGGCGTTTCGCACAAGATCGGCGAGGTGCATGACGGCAACACCACGACCGACTACATGGAGCAGGAGCGCGAGCGCGGCATCACCATCACCTCCGCCGCGGTCACCTGCGAGTGGAAGGACCACCGCATCAACATCATCGACACGCCCGGCCATATCGATTTCAACATCGAAGTGAACCGCTCCTTGCGCGTGCTCGACGGCGCGGTGTTCATCATCGAGGGCGTGGCCGGCGTGCAGCCGCAGAGCGAGACCAACTGGCGTCTCGCCGACCGCTACAATGTCCCGCGCATCATCTTCATCAACAAGCTCGACCGCACCGGCGCCGATTTCTTCCGCGCCTTCGACACGCTGAAGGAAAAGCTCGACATCGTGGCACTGCCGCTGCAGCTGCCGATCGGCATCGAGGATACGTTCGTGGGTGTCGTCGATCTCGTCGAGATGAAGGCGATCGTCTGGGAAGGCGGCGAGCTCGGCGCGAAATTCCATGACGAGCCGATCCCCGAGGAGCTGAAGGAGAAGGCCGCGGAATACCGGCAGCTGCTGCTCGACACCGCCGTGTCGGTCGATACCGCGGCGATGGAGAAATATTTCGAGGACGGCGACGTCGATGTGCCGACGCTGAAGGCGTGCATCAAGAAGGGCACGATCTCGGGCGAATTCCGGCCCGTGCTGTGCGGCACCGCGTTCAAGAACAAGGGCGTGCAGCCGCTGCTCGATGCGGTGCTCGACTATCTGCCGAGCCCGGTCGACATCCCCGGCATCAAGGTCGCGGCCGAGGAAGGCCAGGAAGAGCATATCGACGACGACCGGCGCGTGATCCCGGCCGACCCGAACGCGCCGTTTGCCGGCCTCGCCTTCAAGATCATCAACGACAAATACGGCACGCTCACCTTCGTGCGCGTCTATGCCGGCACGCTGAAATCCGGCGACACCGTGCTGAACACGACGAAGGACCAGAAGGAGCGCATCGGACGGATGTTCCAGATGCACGCCGACAAGCGCCAGGAAATCAAGGAAGTGCATGCGGGCGACATCGCCGCCTTCGTGGGGCTGAAAGACACCGCGACCGGCGACACGCTGGCCTCGAACGAGGACCCGGTGGTGCTGGAGCGTATGGCTTTCCCGGTGCCGGTCATCGACATCTCTGTGGAGCCCAAGACCAAGGAAGGCGTCGAGAAGATGACGCTCGGCCTGCAGAAGCTGGCCGGCGAGGATCCGAGCCTGCGCCTCCGCACCGATCAGGAGACCGGTCAGACCATCCTGTCCGGCATGGGCGAGCTGCATCTCGAGATCATCATCGACCGGCTGCGCCGTGAATACGGCGTGGACGCCAATATCGGCGCGCCGCAGGTCGCCTATCGGGAGACGATCTCGAAGGCGCATACCGAGACCTATACGCACAAGAAACAGAGCGGTGGCTCCGGCCAGTACGCCGAAGTGAAGGTGATCTTCGAACCGCTCGAGCGGAACGAAGGCATTGTGTTCGAGAACAAGGTGGTCGGCGGCGCGGTGCCGAAGGAATATATCCCGGCGGTCGAGAAAGGCATCAAGGTGCAGGCCGATACCGGCGTGCTCGCGGGCTTCCCGACGGTGGATTTCAAATACACGCTCGTGGACGGCAAATACCACGACGTGGATTCGTCGGCGCTGGCCTTCGAAATCGCCGCGAAAGCGTGCTTCCGCGAGGGCATGAAGAAAGCCGGGCCGGTGATCCTCGAGCCGATCATGGATGTGGAGATCACCACGCCGAACGATCACGTGGGCGACGTGGTGGGCGACCTGAACCGCCGGCGCGGGATGATCCAGAATCAGGAGAGCTCGGGCTCGACGGTCATCGTGCGCGCGCACGTGCCGCTCAAGGAGATGTTCGGGTATATCTCGGATCTGCGGTCGATGACGAAGGGGCGGGCATCGTTCACGATGCAGTTCCATCATTACGATCCGGTGCCGCGGAATATCGCGGACGAGATCATGGCGAAGAGCGCCTAAGACCGGCGCGCCTTCGGCGGACCGGGCTCTGCCCGGGCCGCCGGAGGCTACGCCTCAGCCGAACTCCGTCCATTCCACGAGCCGGCATGGCCGGCCGTTCAGCGCCGCTTCCGCGAAGCTTTTCGCCTGCTTATGCAGCGATGCGATCGATCCGACATCGCGTGCCGGCACCCTGGTTTCGCCCAGGGCGGTGCCGGACGGCAGTTCCCGCAGGAAAATTTGGGCGTCGCCGGTGCGGTGATCGATCCGAGTGAGCAGCGCGACCGAGGCGAGGGATGCGGCTTCGGCCGGCTTCGGGCGGGTGGCGACGCCTGCGAGCGCGAGGCTGCCGGCCCAGCTTGCGCAGGCGAGGGCCGCGCGGCGGCCGAGCGCGAGCGGCGCCTCGCTCATCTCTGGCCTCCGGGTCCCGTGTTCTGCGAGACCTGCACGGGCGCGACCGGGTTCGCGGGTGACGTGCCGACCCCGGGGGGCGTGCTCTTGGGGTAGAGCTGCTGCATTTCGTTGCCGCTGTAATCCTTCGGTGTGTTTTTCATCTCGTGCTGGACCGGGTCGGAGACGTAATGGAAAGCGGGCTCGCTGTTCCAGGGGCCGCGCTGCTCGGCGTCCGGTCCGTTCGAGAGATTGAAGTATAGATCAACCGTATCGTCCGGTTTGAGATTGCCGAATACTGGCTCGTTCAAGGCGCCGATCGAGTTCAGCGCCTCCATGAACATTTTCGTGTGCGACACTTCGCGGGTTGCGAGATGGCGCAGCGCGTTGAGGGAGCCCTCGTCGTCGGTGAGCTGCATCAGCGTCTCGTAGGTGTTGAGCGCGCCGGCTTCGGCGGCGAGATTGGCGCGCAAATCGCGCGCAAGATGGCCGCCTTCGTTCACGTAGCGGGCATCCCAGTAGCTGCCTTTGGAATCGACCAGATGCGGTCCATGGCCGCGGATCGCGAAGAGCGTGCTTTGATAGGCGCGGTCACGCATTCCGGCCGAGGCCGGCGCGGTGTGCTGCTCGATCAGCATGGCGACGATCTCGAGATGACCGAGCTCTTCGGTGCCGATGTCCTGCAGCATGTCGCGGACGCCGGGATGGTTTACGTGGAAGGATTGCGTCCAGTAGGTGAGGGCCGCGGTGAGTTCGCCCGTCGCGCCGCCATATTGTTCGAGGAGCTTTTCGGCGAAAACCGGATCCGGTTTGCCGACGCGAACTTCGTGCAGAAGCACCGATTTATGGATGAACATGGGCAACTCTCTCCTGCGTCCCGCCTGTGGCAAGGCGGCAGCACCAGGAGGGTTGCGTTCACCTAGGTGCGATGCCCCGGACGGTTACCGTCCGGGGCATCGTGGTCAGTGGACCGTGACCAGCTGCGGCGCCGAGGCGATACCGTTGGCCACCAGTTCGAGCGTGCTCGGTCCGGTTTCCGCATTGGCGGGGATCGAGAATTTCGTGCGGCCCAGTTCGTTCGGCGCGACCGAGACGGTGAAATTCGTGGTGCGGCCGTAGAATACGTGGCCGGTGGCGACGTTACGGATGCGGACGATCGGGAAATTCGTCGCCATCTGGGCGTCATCGCCGTAATAGGCGCCGGCGGAACGGCCGCCGAGCTGGGCGCCGGACAGCGTGTAGGTCGTGCCGCGCGTGATGTTGGCGGGCGCATGGTAGATTTTCGGCGCCCAGGCCGCGACCGGTGTACCGGGAGAGGTGTAGAGCTCGAGCTTGCCGCTGAAATCGGAAGCCATGACCTGGCCTGTCGGCAGCACCAGGAAGAAATAGGAGTAGGCGCCCTGACCTGTCGAATGCAGCAGCGGGTCGGCGACCTGGGTGATGCTGAAATCGGTGCCGTATTCGAAGAAATGGGTGGGCGGGCGGCCGTAGCCGGCGCTGGCCGCGAACAGGATGTTGCCATTGGGCAACAAGGCCGCGGGGGCATCGGCCAGAGAGCAGGCCTGCGTGCCGTCCTTGCCGCAGGCGACGGGAACGGTGGGGCCCGGATCCCATTGCTTGAGATGCGTGTCGTAGGTGGCGGTGGGATCGACGGCGCTGCCGTTCACCTTGCAGGTATGTCCGCCGAACGCGACGACCACCCCGTCGCCGCGGAGCACGGCCGGGCCGATTTCATAGGTGCCGCACTGAATCGGATCGGGCAGCACGACCGGCGTGTTGCCGGCATATTTCCAGGTCTTCGTGCCGGGGTCGAAGAGTTCCGTCGTCGAGGAATCGGCCGATGGATAGCCGGTCCAGATATCGAGCGTCAGCACGCTGCCGTTCGGCAGCAATTCATAACCCTGCTCGTCCTGGTAGGCGCCGCCGAATTGCGGCGCCTGCACTTTGGACCAGCCGAGTGCCAGCGGCTTGAACAGCGCGTCGGCGGCGGGGTAGCCGCAGCAGCTGCCGAGCATCCATTGACCGCTGGTGAGAACCACGCTTTGCGCGTCGCCGATGCTGGTCCAGCCCTTGCCGGCCGGCGGATTGACGCCGGTCCATTGATCGGCGACGGGATCGAGGATGGCGGCGAGGTTGGTCCAGACACCAGTTCCGGTTCCGTTATATTCACCGCCGGCGATGACGAAGCGGCCGTCGGGGAGCACCGCCGAGGCGTGATAGAGCGGTGCGTATTGCGTGCCGCCGATCATGGGCAGCGAGGCCATTTTCGACCAGGTTCCGGTCGCATAATTGCCGTTCTGGTCGGGGGTGAGGCGATACCAGTCGGGCGTGTTGCAGGAGGCGACGAGCACGCTGGCGTCGGTCAGAAGCACCGGGTTGCAGAGTCCGGTGGCGGGCGCGGCGCGGACCAGCGACCAGGTGCCGCCAGCCTCGGAGGTGAAACGCGGGGCGGGGCTCGCCGGGGGCTCGAGGCCGGCGATCAGCGCGGTCTGGGCCTGCGGGTGGCCGGCGAGATAATGCGCGGTGACGGCCGAGAGCGGGGGCGGCGCCACCGGCGACGCGAATGCGGGGGCGGCGACACAGGACAGTGCGGCAGCAAAACGGGTGGCATCACTCAATGATTTGTCGGGCGACAAAGCTTCCTCCCTCGGGGTCGCCCGCCGCTTCGCTCGGCGGCGTGGCGTTTCATTCCGAGCAGAGCATACGTGCGTCTTCGGCTCAAGCGCCGCCCCCTTGTCTCGCGCGCGACGCGATGGTGGAACGGGCGAGCCCTCATGCAAGACGCTCACCTGCCTTCCGCCGCTTCGCTGCTGGCCTGGTATGACCGCTCAAGGCGGCTTCTACCGTGGCGCGAGACGCGCGATCCGTACCGGGTCTGGCTCAGCGAAATCATGCTGCAGCAGACCAATGTCGTCACCGCGGCGCCCTATTACGCGGCTTTTTGCGACCGTTTCCCGACCGTGCAGGCGCTGGCCGGCGCGGATCCGGGCGATGTCATGACCGCCTGGGCGGGGCTCGGCTATTACGCGCGGGCGCGCAATCTTCACGCGTGCGCGCGCGCGGTCGCGGCGGCGGGCGGGACATTTCCCCGCACCGTGGAGGCGCTCGAGGCCTTGCCGGGCATCGGGCGCTATACGGCGCGGGCCGTCGCGGCGATCGCGTTCGATGTTCCGGGCGTGCCGGTGGACGGCAACGTGGAGCGCATCGTCGCGCGTTTGTTTCGCATCGAGACGCCGTTGCCTTCCGCCAAGCCGGCCCTGGCCGCGGCGGCCGACCGGCTTGGCGTTCAGCCGGAAGCCCAGCGGCGGCCTGGCGATTTCGCGCAGGCGCTGTTCGATCTCGGGGCCACGGTCTGCACCCGGCAGCCGGCCTGCGGGATTTGTCCGTGGCGCGATTCCTGCGCCGCGTCGCGAGCGGGAGTCGCGGCGGAGTTGCCGCGGCGCAGTCCGAAGAAGGCGCGGCCGTGCCGCTTCGGGGCACAATTCTGGCTTGCCGACGGCGAAGGCAATATTCTGTTGCGACGCCGTCCCGAGCGCGGCCTGCTCGGCGGCATGACGGAACTGCCGGGGACCGCCTGGGGCGATGCGCCGTTGAGCGAGCGCGAGGCGCTCGACGCGGCGCCGATGGCGGCAGCATGGCGGCATGCCGGCGAGGTGCGGCATGTGTTCACGCATTTCGAGCTACGGCTCGGCGTGTTCGCCGCCCGGGTGCCCCGCATCGCGGCGGAAGGGTTCCTCCGGCCGGCGGCTTCGCTCGATGCGGAGGCGCTGCCCTCGGTGATGCGAAAGTGCGTGGCCCTCGGCAGCGCGGCGCTGCCGCCATGAGCTGGCTCTTCGTGTTCCTGGGCGGCGGGTTGGGCTCGGTTGCCCGCTACGGCATTTCGCTGTTCGCCGTGCGCGCGCTCGGGGCGGCGTTTCCGTGGGGCACGCTGATCATCAACATCGGCGGCAGCTTCATCATCGGCTGGTTCGGGTTCCGGCCCGGGAGTTCGCTGGCGGCGCGGCAATTCGTGATGATCGGCGTCTGCGGCGGGTTCACGACATTTTCTTCCTTCAGCCTGCAGACGGTGGAGCTGTTGCGTGCCGGTCACGTATGGCGCGGGTTTGCGAACGTTGCGCTCTCGGTGGTGCTCTGCCTGGCCGCGGCGGCGCTCGGAATCGCGGCCGGGCGAGGGGGTGGCCTGAGCGGTTTGTGAAGCGGCCGGCAGCACCCAATATCGGCTGGCCGAGGGAGGTTGCCATGGGCGAGGCCGCCACGCAGGACTGGACCATTCCGCAGGACTGGGACGCCTATACGCAGGAAGATCACCGGACCTGGATCACGCTCTATGAGCGGCAGGCGCGGGTGCTGCCGGGGCGGGCCTGCGATGAATTTCTGCGCGGGCTCGAGCGGCTCGATCTGCATGGGGGCGGGATACCGGATTTCCGCGCGCTGTCGGAGCGGCTTTCGGCGCTGACCGGCTGGCAGGTGGTCGCGGTGCCGGGGCTGGTGCCGGACGACGTGTTTTTTGCGCATCTCGCGAACCGGCGGTTTCCGGCCGGCAATTTCATCCGGCGGCCGGAGCAGCTCGATTATCTGCAGGAGCCCGACGTTTTTCATGACGTGTTCGGGCATGTGCCGATGCTCACCGATCCGGTGTTCGCGGATTACATGCAGGCTTACGGCGAGGGGGGATTGCGCGCGCTCGGATCGGGGCGGCTGCATAATCTGGCGCGGCTTTATTGGTATACGGTCGAGTTCGGGCTCTTGGAGACGCGCGAGGGGCTGCGCATTTACGGCGCCGGCATCGTTTCCTCGCGCAGCGAGAGCGTGTTTGCGCTCGAGGATCCATCGCCCAACCGGATCGGTTTCGATCTCGAGCGCGTCATGCGCACGCCCTACCGGATCGACGATTTCCAGCAGGTGTATTTCGTGATTCCGTCGCTGCGGAAGCTGCTCGACATCACGATCGGCACCGATTTCGGGCCGCTCTACAGCCGGCTCGCGACCGCCGAGGACATTCCGATCGCTACCATGGTGGCTCAAGACCAGGTTTTTTCTCGAGGCGCCCAGGCCTACGCCGCCGCCCACGGCTAAAGTGAAGGGGTCTGGGGCCTTTCGGCCCCAGTGGGGTGCAGGGGCAAAGCTCCTGCCCGCCGGAGGCACTTCTTTGTGAAACCTCCCGCTAGGATATGAGGCGTTCCCCAGAGATCAGCCAGGGGAGGCCCCGTATGAACGAGATGTCTTCGCCGCCGAAACAGAAACAGGATCGCGTGCCGGGCCGGCTTCAGCCCATGAGTCCGAAGCCCGATCATGGCGAGCAATCCTACAAAGGTCATGGCCGGCTAGACGGAAAGGCCGCGATCATCACCGGCGGGGATAGCGGCATCGGCCGCGCCGTCGCGATCGCTTTCGCGCGCGAGGGCGCGGATGTGCTGATCGCCTATCTCGACGAGCGCGAGGATGCGGAGGATACCGCGCGGCTCGTGCGCGAGGCGGGGCGGCGCGCCGAATGCGTGAGCGGGGATCTCGCCGACCCGAAACATTGCCGGGCGCTGGTCGAGCAGGCCGCGAAAACCTTCGGCCATATCGATGTGATCGTGAATAATGCGGCGCATCAGAGCACGCACGAAAAGCTCGAAGAGGTCACCGACGAGGAATGGGACCGCACCTTCGACGTGAATATCGGCGCCATGTTCCGGATCACGAAGGCGGCGCTGCCGCATATGCGGGAAGGCGGTGCCATCATCAACACCGCCTCGATCAACGCGGATACGCCGAAGCCGAGCCTTGTCGCTTATGCGGCGACCAAGGCGGCCATCCAGAATTTCACGGGGAGCCTGGCGCAGCTGCTGGCGGAGCGCGGCATTCGCGTGAATTGCGTGGCGCCGGGGCCGATCTGGACGCCGCTCATTCCGTCAACAATGCCGGAGGAAGAGGTCGAGAGCTTCGGGCAGAGCGTGCCGATGAAGCGGCCGGGTCAGCCGAAGGAACTGGCGCCGGTGTATGTGATGCTGGCGTCCGATGAGGCGAGTTATGTTTCGGGGGCGACGGTGGCGGTTACGGGTGGGAAGCCGTTGATTTAAGTTGTTCTTTTTTGAAAAAAAGAACCAAAAAACTTTTGCGTACTGGGCCCCCGGACCTTGAGAGGTCCCGGGGCCAAACACGAAAAGTCTTTTTGCTTCTTTTTCTTCAGAAAAAGAAGAATCCCTTACGATCCATCCACCTTCACGGCGGAAATAGAATTGTAAGGCGACCCCTCCGGCGTCAGCGCCTGCGTCGACCACACGAGATAGATCAACACCCGCTTGTCCGGATCCCACAGCCGGCTCACGCGGATTTCCTTGAACAGCCAGTTGGCGGCGGCACCGAAGACGATTTCGTTCTTGGGCAGATCGCCGGGCACGCTCACGGTGCCGGTGGCGCGGCAGGCGATCGAGAAGCGGCTGGGGTCGGTCGCGAAGCCGAGCGAGCCTTTCACGCCGCCTTTGACCGCGCGCGACATGTAGCAGGAGACGTTCGGCACTTTCGGATCGTCATAGCGCTCGACGACGATCTGGTCGTTGCGGCCGAGCAGGCGGAAGGTGGTGCTCACCTGGCCGATGCGGGTTGGGCCCTCGTCGCCGGCGAAGGCCAGCGCCGGCAGCAGGGACGCCGCCAGCGCGAGCATGTATGCGGCGCGCCTCATGCCGCTTCGACCTTCAGACGGTCGGCATATTGCTTGCGGAATTTCCGCACTTTCGGGGCGACCACGGCCTGGCAGTAGCCGCTCCAGGGATTGCGCGCGAAATAATCGTCATGCTCGTCCTCGGCGGGCCAGAATGGGCCGAGCGTCGCGATTTCGGTGACGATCGGGGCATCGTAGAGACCGGCCTTACCGATTTCCTCGAGGACCTGCTGGGCGATGCTTCGTTCCTCGTCGTCCTGCACGAGGATGATGCTGCGATATTGCGTGCCCACGTCCGCGCCCTGGCGGTTGAGGGTCGTGGGGTCGTGGGTGGTGAGGAAGATGCGCAGCAGGTCGGCGTAGGCGATTTCGGACGGGTCGTAGGTGACGCGTACGACTTCGGCGTGACCGGTCGTGCCGGTGCAGACCTGTTTGTAGGTCGGGTTGGCGGCGTGACCGCCGGCGTAGCCGGATTTCACGCCGTGCACGCCGCGCAGGTCCTTGAAGACGGCTTCCACGCACCAGAAGCAGCCACCGCCGAGCACCGCCACCTTGTGGGTGCCGCTCATATACGCCTCCCTGATCGATGGGCCGCGGCGCCCGGAGCGGATCCGGCCGCGCCCCTGGTCAGGGGACGCGGATGGTCGCGGCTTCCGGGCCCTTCTGACCCTGCGTCACCTGAATGGTGACGCGCTGGCCCTCGGCCAACTCGGTCAGCCCCGCGCGGCGCAGCGCGGAGGCATGCACGAACACGTCCTTGCCGCCATCCTCGGGCGCGATGAAGCCGAAGCCCTTGGCCTGGTTGTACCATTTCACCGTGCCCTGCTGCTCGGGGCCGGCGGGGCCGGGCGGGGGCGCGTCGTAGCCGCGGCGGGGCCCGCCGCCGCCGCCGGGGCCGGCGCCGTAGGGGCGCGGGCTGCGCGCGGGAGCCGCGGTGGCCGTGCTTTCGTCGACTTCGGTGACCTGGGTGACCTGAGGTCCCTTCTGGCCCTGGCCGGTCCGCACCCGGAGGGTGGCGCCGGGATTGACCGAGGTGACACCGCTGCGGGCAAGCACGCTCGCATGGAGAAAGACGTCCCCGCCGCCCTCGGTGAGTTCGACGAAGCCGAACCCCTTCTCGGCATTGAACCATTTCACCACGGCCGTGGTCTCCGGGCCTTCGGCGATCGGCATCGATGGCGGCGGCCGGCGCGCGAAGGTGGGAGCAGGTTCGGGAAAAGAGGGGAAATCGTCGAAACCGCCGCGCTCGCCGCGCCGGCGCCGTTGCCAGTTATCCGTCTTGGGCATACTTCAGGTCGTCCGCAAAACATGGGTGCATGGAAAAAGGCTGGCCCCCGAGCCAGCCATGCCATGCAAGGGCCCCGATCATACACCGGCCGGACCGGCTTGGAACCCCCGATGGTGGCGCTTCGCAGGAAGCACCCGTAAAATCCCGCTGCGCACACGATTGTGCGGCGCCGACTCGCCGGGCCGGCTATAGATGCGTCCGCACGGCCGCGGCACCCCATTGCGCGGCCGAAATTCAATGCAACGGAGCGAGGATGAGCGACGAGACCAATCCGCTGGCCGGTGATCCGGAGCGCGAGCAGCGCATCCGCGAGCGCGCTTATCATCTCTGGGAGCAGGATGGGCGGCCGCAGGGGCGCGATCTCGAATATTGGGAACGCGCGGACGAGCTCGAGCGCATGGAAGCGAGCGCCGGCAGCGGGCAGTTGCCCAATCCGCTCGGGCAGCCGGGCGCCGATCCGAACCGCGGGCAGCCGGTGGAGGAAGCGGAAATCCAGGAAAATCTGGGCGAATTTCCGGACCGTTTCGCCGATCAGGGTGAGCGGCAGCCGACGCCGCGGTCGCGCCGCAAGCCCGCCCGGCAACGCTGATCACATTTCCGTCAGCCAAGCGGCCCCGTCAGCCCGGCGATCCCGTCAGTTGCAGGGCGTGGAGAGCGAAAAGACCGTCCGCGTCGGTCCAGACCCGTATCGTCTCCCAGCCCGCCTGCCGTGCCAGCGACGCGAAGGCCGCGGGCGCGAATTTGTAGCTATTTTCTGTATGGATCGTCTCACCCGGTGCGAAATCGACGGCGGTGCCGGCGACGCGCACGCGCTGGCGGCGGCGGCTCACCAGATGCATTTCGATCCGGCTCTCGGCGTCGTTCCAGACCGCGCGGTGGGTGAACCCGGCGAGGTCGAAATCGGCGTCCGCCTCCCGATTGAGGCGGCGCAACAGATTGAGATTGAAGGCGGCGGTGACGCCGGCGGCGTCGTCATAAGCCGGTAACAATATCGCCGGATCCTTGCGCAGATCGGTGCCGACGACGAAGTGCGCGCCCGCGCCGAGCGTCCGTCCGGCACGGCGCAGGAAGGCGAGCGCCGCTTCCGGGTCGAGATTGCCGATCGTCGATCCCGGAAAGAAGCCGAACGCCGTCCGGCCGGTGCTGGCGCGCGGCAGGGCGAGCGGCTCGGAGAAATCGGCGCAGATGGGATGAACCGCGAGCCCGGGATGGCTCGAGGCCAGGCGCGCCGCCATCGCGGCGAGCGCCGGGGCGGCGATGTCGATCGGCACATAGGCGGCGAACCGCCCCGGTTGCGCATCGATCAGCAGCCGCGCCTTGGCCTCGTCGCTCGCGCCGTATTCGATGAGCGCCGCATCGGGCGGCGCGAGCGCGGTGATCTCGGCGCCGCACCGTTGCAGAAGGGCGCGTTCCGTTCGCGTCAGGTAATATTCCGGCAGCTCGGTGATGCGCTCGAACAGCGCGACCCCCGCCTCGTCATAGAACAGTTTCGGCGGCAGCCATTTCGGCCGGGCGGTGAGACCGGCGAGCGCCACGGCTTCGATGTCGGAGGGGGCAAGGGCGGCGTCGAGCACGGGTCAGGCGCTCGCGGCGAGGCGCAAGCCGGTGAACTGCCAGCGTTTGTCGGGGTGGAAGAAGTTCCGATAGGTGGGGCGCGCGTGGCCGGGCGGGGTCGCGGCCGATCCGCCGCGGAGCACCATCTGATTGATCATGAACTTTCCATTATATTCGCCGACCGCGCCGGCGGCGGGGCGGAAGCCCGGATAGGGCGCGTAGGCGCTCGCGGTCCATTGCCAGACATGGCCGGTGAATTCGGCCACCGCGCCGCACCCCGCCTCGAGCTCGGCTTCCGTCGGCAGGCGGGCACCCGCCCAGCGCGCGAAGGCGTCGGCCTCATACCAGCTGATGTGGCGGACGGGCGCCTCCGGGTCGAGCGGGATGAGGCCGGCGGGGGTCATCTGCTGCCACGCGCCGGGGGCGCCGCGCCAATGGAGCGGGGCCGTCCAGCCCTCGCGGCCGACCACGTCCCAGCCGTCCGACATCCAGAGCGACGGGGTGCGGTAGCCGCCTGCGGCGATGAACTGCGCGTATTCGCCGTTGCGCACGAGGCGGTTGGCGAGCCGGTAGGGGGCGAGCAGGACCTGGTGGCGCGGGCTTTCGTTGTCGAAGGCGAAGCCGGGCGCCTGGGCCGAGCGGCCGATGCCGTGCAGGCCGCCATGCAGCGACACGAAGCCAGTGGGGCCGGGCGCGCCCGGGGGCTCGCGCCATCCGGGGATCGCGGCCGGCGCGAGGGGGTTTTGGGCGAAGGCATGCAGGATGTCGGTGACGAGCAGCTCCTGATGCTGCTGTTCGTGGGCGAGGCCAAGCGCGACGAGCGGGGCCAGGTCCGGCTCTTCGCGGGTGAGCAGCCGGTCCATGGCCGCGTCCACATGCTGCCGGTAGCGGCCGATCGTTTCGGCATCGGGGCGCGTCAGGAGGCCGCGCGCGGGGCGCGGATGCCGGGCGCCGACCGCCTCGTAATAGGAGTTGAACAGGTAGGCGAAGGCAGGGTCGAACGGCGCGTAGCCGGGCAGATGCGGGGCGAGGAGGAACTGCTCGAAGAACCAGGTGGTATGCGCCCGGTGCCATTTGGCGGGGCTCGCGTCCGGCATCGACTGGACGGACTGGTCCTCGGGGCCGAGGGCCCGGACGAGGGATTCGGTGTGATCGCGCACGCTCCGGTAGTCGGAGGCGAGCGACGACACCCGGTCACGCTCTGGAGTGGCCTGGTTCATCGCATTCTCCCGGCTCGGCTTCGCTCGAACGGGTCCGCGCGTTACCGGTTGCCAGGGCCGAACCTGGAGGCGGTTACCGGGATGCGCAATATTGGCCCGCGATGATGCGGTTCATGTTGGCTTTACTGGGGTTTGCGGCGATCGCCGGACTGGTCGGTTTCTTCGGTATCTTTCCCCTCTGGTCTGGCTTCGCCCGCGGCCTGTTCTATCTTTATGCGGGGATGCTCGGCGTCTGCGCGCTGATCGTGCTGCTCAGACGCCCCGCCGCGTGACGGGGGGCTCGAGGGGGCAGCGCATAGTCCCCCTGCCCACGTTCGGCATCCCGCCGCAGGCATGAGGATCCGTGATGCGCCATCGATACATCACTCTGGCCGCGCTGCTGCTCGTGCTGGCCGGCATGACCACGCTCGTCTCGTATTCGGTGACCCTCTACCGGCTGTTCTGTCAGGTCACTGGGGCGAACGGCACGACGAGGCGGGTGGCGGCGCTCGATGTCGCGCCGAGCGCGCGGATGGTGACGGTCTATTTCGACACCAGCGTGGCGCCGGGGATGCCGTGGCGTTTCGCGCCGGTGCAGCGCTCGGTGCGCATGCATCTGGGCGAGGACCGGCTGGTGTTTTTCTCCGCGGAAAATTTGTCGGATCAGCCGGTGACGGGGCACGCGACCTTCAACGTGACGCCGTCGAAGGCGGGGATCTATTTCAAGAAGATCCAGTGTTTCTGTTTCACCGAGGAGCGGCTCGGGCCGCACAAGCGGGTGGAGATGCCGGTGGATTTCTTCGTCGATCCGAAGCTCGCGACCGATCCGGATACGTCGGACGTGGACGAGATCACGCTCTCCTACACGTTCTTTCGCTCGAAGGTGGACGCGGTGCCGCGCGATCTGGCGCGGTTCGGAAAACCCGATGCGGCGACGGGCGGGAAATTATTCGCGGAAAATTGCAGCGCCTGTCACGCGGCGGATCATAACGGGGTGGGGCCGGCGCTGGCCGGTGTGGTGGGACGGCGGGCCGGGAGTGAGGCGGGATTTGCCTATTCGGCGGCGCTGCGCGGATCGGGGATCGTTTGGAACGCGCAAACGCTGGACCGATGGCTGGCGGGGCCGCAGGCGATGGTGCCGGGGGCGGCGATGCCGGTGCATGTCGGGGATGCCGCGGAGCGGCGGGACATTGTTGCTTATCTCGCCTCGTTGCGGGGGACGGGGAGTTGAAGGTTTGGTTCTTTTTCTGAAGAAAAAGAACCAAAAAGACTCTGTTTGTTTGAGCGACCTGGAGTTGGCGGGGGCTAGATGCGGCCGTCGCCGCTGTGGGGGACGTCGAAGGTGAGGTCAATCGGGGTGGTGCCGAAACTTTCGCCTTGGCCGGCGGGTGGGGGTTGGCCCGGATCTAGGTCGGTGTAGGGGACGGGGCTCGGGGCGGCAGTGTCGAAGGGCGGGGCGGAGAGCAAATCCATCAGGACGGCTACCGCAACGTCGCGGGCAATGCCGGCTTTTTCGGCTTCGGCGAGAAGCGCCGTCAGACGCGGCTGGAGCCAGGCATGCGCCGGCGCCGGCTCGCTCATAGCGCGCCGCCGCGCCGGCCGGCCGCCGCGGCGAGACGCAGCCGCAACGATTGCAGGCGGATGAAACCGGCCGCATCCTTCTGGTCGTAGGCGCCGCGATCGTCCTCGAAGGTCACCATCTGCGGCGAATATAGGCTGTTCGGGCTTTCGCGGCCGGTCACGATCACGTTGCCCTTGTAGAGTTTCAGCCGCACGCGGCCGGTCACCGAGGCCTGGCTCGCATCGATCAGGGCCTGCAGCATGCGGCGTTCGGGCGAGAACCAGAAGCCGTAATAAATCAGTTCCGCATAGCGCGGCATCAAGCTGTCCTTGAGATGCGCGGCTTCGCGGTCGAGTGTTATGCTTTCGATGGCGCGGTGCGCGGCGAGCCAGATGGTGCCGCCTGGCGTCTCGTAGACTCCGCGCGATTTCATACCGACGAAGCGGTTTTCCACGAGATCGAGCCGGCCGATGCCGTTGTCGCGGCCAAGCGCGTTGAGACGGGTGAGCAGCGCGGCGGGGCTTAAGCGTTCGCCGTCGATGGCCACGGGATCGCCCTGCTCGAAATCGATCGCGATTTCGGTGACGCGATCGGGGGCCGCCTCGGGGCTGATGGTGCGCTGGTAGACGATCTCGTCGGGCGCGACGGCGGGGTCCTCGAGGATTTTGCCCTCGGACGAGGAATGCAACAGATTGGCATCGACCGAGAAAGGCGCCTCGCCGCGCTTGTCTTTCGCGATCGGGATCTGGTGGGCCTCGGCGAATTCGAGCAGCTTGGTGCGGCTGGTCAGGTCCCATTCGCGCCAGGGGGCGATGACGCGCACGCTCGGATTGAGCGCGTAATAGGCGAGCTCGAAGCGGACCTGATCGTTACCCTTGCCGGTGGCGCCGTGGGCCACGGCATCGGCGCCGACCGCTTCGGCGATCTCGATCTGGCGCTGCGCGATCAGCGGGCGCGCGATCGAGGTGCCGAGCAGATACTGGCCCTCATAGAGCGCGTTGGCGCGGAACATCGGCATGACGAAATCGCGCACGAAGGTCTCGCGCAAATCTTCCACGAAGATTTCGCGCACGCCGAACAGCTCGGCTTTGCGGCGGGCGGGTTCGAGTTCCTCGCCCTGGCCGAGATCGGCCGTGAACGTGACCACCTCACAACGATAGGTCGCCTGCAGCCATTTCAGGATGACCGAGGTATCGAGCCCGCCGGAATAGGCGAGCACCACCTTGCGCGGGTTCATGCGACCTCTCCCGCCGGCCGGCGCGGCACCATCAGTTTGGCCACGAAACGCTGCACGATCTCGTCCTTCTGGTTTTTCGTGAGATTTTCGACGGCGACGACGCCGCGGTCGGGCTTCGAGCGCGAGGGCGTGACCACGAGCACGGTGCTTTCGACCCGCAGCCGATCGCCGGGGCGCATGGGCGTGGGCCAGGTGATCTCGCCGCCGAGTCCGACCGTGCCGCTCGCGATCGGCATGCCACCGGTGATGATCAGGCGCATGGTGAGTGCCGCGGTATGCCAGCCGCTGGCGGCGAGGCCGCCGAACAGGGATTGGCGGGCGGCCTCTTCGTCGAGATGGAACGGCTGAGGGTCGTATTCGCGGGCGAAGGCGATGATGTCGGCTTCGCTGACCGTGAGGGTGGGCGTGGTGTGGGTCTGCCCGGGCGCGAGGTCATCGAGATAAAGCACGGGTGTCATTGCGACGAAGCGGCGCAGGGGCGCAAGCGGTTTGCCTCCGGCGGGCAGGGGCTCCGCCCCTGCCCGCCGGAGGCACCTTACCGCAGCACGCGCAACCGATGCGACTTCACCTCCGCCAGCGCCGCCGGCGCTGCCGCGAGCCCGGCCGCCGCTGTGCTCAGCGCCCCGAACGGATCGTCGCTCGTCACCCCGCCCGGGAGTGCCTGCACGGCGCTCATGAAGTTCGGGAACGCGTTCGCGGCCCGGTTGCCGGTGAGATTGGCGTAGAGGGCAGCGAAGGTGCCGCCGTTCCCGAGCGCGACCAGGCCCTGGGCGATCTGCGGCAGCGTGATGTTCTGCGAGAGCAACCAGGAAATGAACGCCATGCCGCAGCCAGTACTGACGGCATCCTGGTCGGTGTTTTCGGTCTGGCTGACCCAGTCCGGCATGCCCTGGGCGGCCCAGGTGGGGGCGGTCGCGAAATCGGCGAGCGCGTCGTTGCTGGTGACCGCGGCGCACCAGCGGGAGAGCGCTTCACCCGTGCTCTGGCCGCAGAGATTGCCGCCCATGTTGCATTCGGAGAGTTCGGCCTCGAACAGCGCGCCGATCCGGGCGGCGTTGCCGAACGCCGCGTCCAGTTCGATCGCGGCGCCGTTGACGTAGTCGCAGGCGCCGTGGTCGGCGCCGCCGGTGCCGTCGGTCTGGCCGCCTAGGGCGAAGACGATGACGCTGACCGCGCCGGTGCTCGTGCCGAAGATGCGGTCGTTCTGCCCGACGATCGTATCGGCTTCGCTCAGAAGATCCCGGGCGTTCTGCAGGCCGGGCGCGCCGAGCGAGGGATCGACATAGATCGTGACGCGGCCCGATGGGCTCGTGCCGACGAGCTGCGCCGTGCCGGTGTAGGAGGGCCAGGAAGGTGTCGTGTTGGCGCTCAAAGCAGGCCCTCCCGGCGGAAACTGATCCATTGCCCGTTACCCACGATCACGTGGTCGTGCAGGCGGACCGACAACGCGGCGAGGGCGGCCTGGATCTGCTGGGTCATCGCAATATCGTCGCGCGATGGCGTGGGGTCGCCGCTCGGGTGGTTGTGCACGACGCCACTTATTTCATCTACATAAATGAAAATTAAGAAGTATATGTGAGCACTTAAGTGATGTGGGGACGGCGATTGGGAGCGGGTGTGAATGCTCCTGCGTGATCGTCACGCTTCCTCACCGGCGTTCATGCTGAGTCGCCTTGACGCACGGCACGTCACCATATTCTTCTGATCCCACGCATCAAGCTCGATGGTCGGGTAGAGAACTGCCTTGCCGATTTTGACGAACGTTGGCCCTATCCTCATAGCACGCCAGTTTCGGAGGGTG